>JAIMAN010000062.1 GCA_023511915.1 Armatimonadota bacterium | reverse complement strand
GGTCGCTGACCCAGGCTTCGTGGCGACGATGCCAGGCAGCGGGGTAATCATAATCGCGCCCGTCTCGGTCTGCCACCAAGTGTCCACAATCGGGCAGCGTCCGCCGCCGATATGCTCGTGGTACCACATCCACGCTTCGGGGTTAATCGGCTCGCCGACCGACCCCAGCAGGCGCAGGCTGCTCAGGTCGTGCTTGCGCGGGTACTGCTCGCCCCACTTCATGAACGCGCGAATGGCGGTCGGCGCGGTATACAGAATCGTCGCGCGATACTTCTCCACAATCGCCCAGAATCGGTCGCGGTCGGGGTAGTCGGGCGCGCCTTCGTACATAATGCAGGTCGCCCCGTTCGACAGCGGTCCGTACACCAGGTAGCTGTGCCCCGTCACCCAGCCCACATCGGCGGTACACCAGAACACATCCTCGTCCTTGAGGTCGAACACCCACTTGGCGGTCAGCGTCACGCCCGTCATGTAGCCGCCCGTGGTGTGCATAATGCCCTTAGGCTTGCCCGTCGAGCCAGAGGTATATAGCAGGTACAGCAGGTCTTCGCTGTCCATCGGTTCGGCGGGGCAGGTCAGCGGGGCATCGCGTATTAGGTCGTGCCACCACAGGTCGCGTCCCTCTTGCATGTTCACGGTGTAGTCGCTGCCGATGCGCTGGTAGACGATGACCGTCTGCACCGAGTCGGTCTGGCGCAGGGCGTCGTCGGCGTTGCGTTTGAGGGGCACGATGCTGCCGCGTCGCCAGCCGCCGTCGGCGGTGATGAGCACCTTCGCCTGCGCGTCGCGGATGCGGTCTGCCAGCGCGTCCGCGCTGAAGCCGCCGAACACCACCGAGTGCGGCGCGCCAATCCGCGCACACGCCAGCATCGCAATCGCCGCTTCGGGAACCAGCGGCATGTAGATGCACACGCGGTCGCCTTTTTGCACCCCCAACGACTTGAGGACATTCGCGAACTTTTGGACTTCACGGTGCAGGTCGCCGTAGGTCAGCACGCGCTCGTCGCCAGGCTCACCTTCCCAAATCAGCGCCGCTTTAGTGCGCCGCCAAGTCTGCGCGTGGCGGTCGACGCAGTTGTAGCACGCATTCAGTTTGCCCCCGATGAACCACTTCGCGTAGGGCGGGTTCCACTCCAGCACCGTGTGCCACTTTTCGAACCAGTGCAGGCACTGCTCGGCGTGTTTTGCCCAGAACGCTTCGTAGTCCCGCGCCGCCTCGTCGTACACGGCGGGATCGCTGATGTTCGCCTGCTTCACAAACTCGTCCGAGGGCGGGAACACCCGCGTCTCTTGCAACAGTGCATCAATCGCCGTCGGTTGCATCGCATCGCCTCCTTCAGAGGGGGGATTCGGCAAGACACGGCTACTTCCTGCAGGCTGCTTTATTAGCCCTCACCCCCTTTGCCCCCTCGCCCGCCCTGCGGGCGAGGGGGATTATGGCGTACGGAAGCGGCGAAATCGTCGGCGCACATCTGGCGCAGGTCGCACGCCTGCGGGCGAGGGGGATTATGGCGTACGGAAGCGGCGCTTCAGCGCGCCAACTGGCTTGTCGCGCCCGCGCCGTGCGATAGGGCAGGACGGTACAGCAGCAGCCGCAACCCGTTCAGCACGACCAGCAGCGTGCTGCCCTCGTGCCCGACGACGCCGAGCGGCAGGCGCAGATTGGCGACGAAGGTCAGGATCACCAGCGCGACAATCACGCCCGTCGCGAAGATGAGGTTCTGCTTCAGGATGCGCATCGCCTGCCGACTGAGCGCGAGCGCGTAAGGCAGGTTGCTTAGATCGTTGCCGACGAGCGCGACATCGGCGGTTTCGAGGGCGACATCGGTGCCTGCGCCCATCGCGACGCCGACTTCCGCTGCGGCGAGCGCGGGCGCATCGTTCACCCCGTCGCCGACCATCGCCACTGCGCCGTACTCCGCGTTCAGTTGGCGCAGCGCGTCCAGTTTCTCGTCGGGCAGCAGGTCGGCGTAGATGCGCTCGATGCCCGTCTGCTGGGCGACGGCGCGGGCGATTGGCTCCGCGTCGCCCGTGAGCATGGCGATGCAGGGGACGTCCAACGCGCGCAGTTGGGCGACCGCCCCCGCCGCTTCGGGACGCACCCTGTCTGCCGCCGCGGCGACGGCCAGGAACCGCCCGCCGACCCAGACCACCATCGCCGTCTTGCCCGCCTGACGGAGCGACTGCACCGCCTGCACCGCCGCGTCAGGCATCGGGAGGTCTTCGAACAGGCGCAGGTTGCCGATGCGCGCTTCGGAGCCGTCTGCAAGCGTGGCAACGATACCCTTGCCAGGCAGGGCTTCCACGCGCGACACAGGGCGCGGGGTGTAGCCGCGCGCCGAAGCCGCCTCCAGCAGCGCACGCGCCAGCGGATGCTCCGAACGCGACTCCACATCGGCAATCGCCTGCCACGCCTCTGGCTCGGACGCGCCTGCCATCAGCACAAGGTCGGTGAACGCCAGTTTGCCCTCGGTGAGCGTGCCCGTTTTGTCGATCGCGAGCGCGCGGACGCCCGCCAAGCGTTCAATCGGCTCGCCGCCTTTGAACAGGATGCCCCGCCGCGCGGCGTTGGCGATTGCGCTCAGCAGCGTTGCGGGCGTGCTAATGACCAGCGCGCAGGGCGAGGCGACCACCAGCAGCGTCATGGCGCGGTAGAAAGCGTCGGGGAAACTCCAGCCGATGAGCGGCAGCCCCAGCGCGACCGCCGCCGCGCCGCCGATTACCGCCAGCGCGTACCGCTGCTCGAACCGCTCCAGCCAGCGCTGCGTGCGCGCTTTTTGCTCCTGCGCCTGCTCCACCAACTGCAGGATGCGCTGCAGCAGCGTCTCAGTGGCGGGGGCGCGCACTTCGATCTCCAGCGTGCCGTTGCCGTTCACCGTGCCCGCAAACACGGGGTCGCCGACGGTCTTGTAGACGGGCACGCTCTCGCCCGTAATCGGCGACTGGTCAACATGCGACTCGCCCAGCACGACCACGCCGTCGGTCGGGATGCGCTCGCCAGGGCGGGTCAGCACGCGATCGCCGACTTGCAGGTCTTCCACAGGTACGGTCTCGGCGCCTGTGGGGGTGATTCGCGTGGCGGTGTCGGGCTGGAGCGTCATCAGGGCGCGCACGGCGTTGCGGCTGCGGGCGAGCGCGTAGCTCTGCAGCGTGTTGGACAGCGAGAACAAAAACAGCAGCGTCGCGCCTTCGGGCGCCTCGCCGACCATCGCCGCGCCAATCGCCGCCGCAATCATCAGGAAGTTCACATCGAGCCGCCGCTCCTTGAGGGTTTGGTAGCCGTCCAGCACGCCGAAGTAGCCGCCTGCGAGGTAGGCGACGGCGTAGGCGAAGTTCGCCAGCGTCGCCTGCTCGCCCCAGCGCAGCAGCCCGCCCGCGACAATCATCAGCAGCGTCAGCGCAGCCAGTATCGGCTCCCAGAAGGCGCGGCTGCGCCAGCGCGGGGCAGGTCGCTCCAGCGCTTTGACCCGTCGCAGGATGCGGTCGGTCGGCTCGGCGGGGGCGTGTTCCTGCTCGACGGTCAGCGTCTCGCCGTCGAAGTGGGCGCGGTAGACGACGCCGTTCACCTGCCAGCGTTTGCCGTGCTGGGCGACGCTGGGGCACGCGGCGCACACGCCCGATTCGGGATTGCGCAGGCTACAATCGGGCGCGCGCACGCCCAACTCGCGCAGCAACGGCTCGACGGCTTGACGCGCCGACTCGGGGCTGAGGCGTTCAGGGTCGTACTCCACCTCCACGGCGCCGTCGCGATAGCGGTAGCGCACGCGCCGCAGCCCCCGATTCGCCAACGCGACTTTCGCCATCTCGTCGACGCACGAGTCGGCTTCGGCGAGCCGCTTGCGTACATAGCGCACGATGCCCATTACGCGCTCTCCTTGCCGTTGCGCTGCGCCGCGCGGCAGTCGGGGCACAGCCCGTAATACACAATCCGCGCGCCCTGCACCTCGTAGCCCGAACGCTGCTCCACGATATGCTGAATCTCATGCACCAGCCGCTCGTCGAAGTCCACCACGCGATGGCAGCGCACGCACACAAGGTTGATATGCGGCGTCAGGTCGGCGTCGAAGTGCTCCGCGCCGTCGCCCGCGTCGCCCAGCGCATGCACCAGTCCCATCGATTTTAGCACATGCAGCGTCTTGTAGACCGTCGCCAAACTCAGCGTGGGGAACTGGGGCAGCAGTTGGTGGTAGATCATCATCGCTGTCGGGTGGTCTTTGCTCTCTGCCAGCACTTGACAGATTGCCACGCGCTGTGGCGTGAGGCGCAGCCCCGCTTGCTTCAGCCCAACAATCAGCCGATTCATCATCGCCTCCGATGGAAAATGGTTCTCTGAAGCGAATTATACTCTACACAACGGGCGCGTGTCAAGGGGGCGGCTTGGGGTATCCTAACCCCTGGATGGCGGAGCGGATAGCGTTGGGCGACGGGCAGCCGCTGCTGATACGCGAGGCGCAGGTGCGCGAGGTGCTCACGATGCCCCGCGCGATTGACGCGCTGGAGGCGGCGTTTCGGGATTGGGCGCACGGCAGGGCGACGAATCAGCCGCGTCAGCGCGTCTACACTCCGCAAGGGACGCTGCACCTGATGGGCGCGGCGTGGCACAGCAGGGGCTACATCGGCTACAAGGCGTACTTCTCGTTCCCGACGGGCACGCGCTTCCATGTCGTGCTGGCGTCGGCGCACACGGGCGAGATGCTTGCGCTGCTGGAGGCGGACTGGCTGGGTCGGATTCGCACGGGCGCGGCGTCGGGGCTGGCGACGAAGTATCTGGCGCGCGAGGACGCGGCGACCGTCGCCGTGCTGGGCGCAGGCGCGCAGGCGGAGACGCAGCTGCAGGCGGTGTGCGCCGTGCGCCCCATCCAGCGGGCGTTCGTGTTCAGTCGCACGCCCGAAACGCGCGCCGCCTTCGCCGAGCGGATGACCGCCCAACTCGGCGTCCCCGTCCAGCCCGCCGAGAGCGTCGAGCAGGCGGTCGCCGAAGCCGATGTGATTTGCACGATTACCAGCGCGCGGGAGCCTATCTTGCAAGGCGCGCTGCTGAAGCCCGGCATGCACCTCAACGCGGCGGGGGCGAACGCGCTGGCACGGCGCGAACTGGACACCTTCGCCGTCGGACGGTGCGAGCGCATCTTCGTGGACGACCCCGCCCAAGCGCGCACGGAAGCCGCCGAACTCATCGTGCCTATCGAACTGCGCAAACTGAGCTGGGAGCGCGTCCACCCGCTGGCGCATCTGGTGGGCGGACTGCTGCCCCCGCGCCAGTCGCCCGAAGAGATCACGCTGTTCAAGTCGCTGGGGATTGCGCTGGAGGATGTCGCGGCGGCGGCGGTCGTCTACGAGACGCTGCGCGACTGAACCTGCGCAAACCTCGCGCGTCTATCAGCCTTGAAACCGACACCGCCGACGCGGTGTAGGCTATAATAGACGCACAGGGGGTAATTATGCAGGAACGCAAACAGCAGGGCGCGCCGCTCTGTGAGCGCGCCGCGGGCGAGTTCTGGGCGGCGGAGATGTCGCGCCGACAGTTTCTACGCGCGGGCTTGACGCTGGTCGCGGTCGGCTTGGCTGCGCCGCCATGGCTGGCGCACATCGCGCACGCCGACGCGCAACGCCTCCGCAAAGGCGAACAGTTGCCCAACGACCATATCCTCGTCGTGCTGCAACTCACGGGCGGCAACGACGGGCTGAACACGATTGTCCCGTATCGCGACGAGTTGTATTACCGCGCGCGCCCGACGCTGGCAATCCCCGAATCGCAGGTCGTGCCGCTGGATGAGCGGCTGGGTCTGCACCCCGCGCTGGAGCCGCTGAAGGCACTGTACGACCAGCGCGCGCTGGCAATCCTGCAGAATGTCGGCTACCCGAACCCGAATCGGTCGCACTTCCGCTCGATGGAGATTTGGCAGACCGCCGACCCCGACGGCTACAGTCGCTACGGCTGGCTGGGCAAGTATCTGGACACGCTGACCGACGCGGCGGCGAACCCCGTGATGGCGATTAGTTTCACGCAGGAGTTGCCCCTCGCGCTACACAGCAAGCGGGCGCAAGTGCCGTGCTTCGCGAGCCTCGCCGACCTGCAGATGATGACGCGCGACCCCGAACTGGAGAACACCCTCAAGAGCCTCGCCGAAGCGGACGAGCGCAAGATGGACAGCCCCGCGACCGTCGTGCGCCAGTCGACGCGCACCGCGCTGCAGGCGATGGAGTACCTGCGCGAGCGCGTGCGCGGCTACCAATCGCAGGCGCAGTACGGCAACGACCCGTTCGCCCGCGGGCTGCAGCAGGCGGCGCAGATGATCGCCACCGCGCCCCACACACGCGTGCTGTATGTGTCGGTGAACGGCTTTGACACCCACGCGGGTCAGGCGACCACGCACCAGCGGCTGCTGAGCCAGTTCGCAGGGGCGGTGCGCGCCTTCTACAGCGAGTTGCAGACGCTGGGCAAAGCCGATAAAACGCTGCTGATGGTCTTCTCCGAGTTTGGCAGGCGTGTGAACGAAAACGGCAGTATGGGCACCGATCACGGGGCAGCCGCGCCGATGTTCCTGATCGGCGGGCGCGTCAAGGGCGGGCTGCACGGCGACCCGCCCGACCTGCGCGGTCTTGACGGCAACAACGACCTGCGCATGCAACTCGACTTTCGGCGCGTGTACGCCACCGTGCTGGAGTGGCTGGGCGGCGACCCCGAAGCCGTGCTGGGCAAAGGATTTGCGCCCATACCCGTAGTCTGACGCCAACTGCGCGTGTGCCAAAGCGGGGGTGTATATGGAGTGCGGAAGCGAAGCTTCCGCCCACGCTGAAGCTAACGCTTCAGCACTCCAAACAGGTCAGCGCGCGGCTCCCCTCTCCCACAGCGTGGGAGAGGGGCTGGGGGTGAGGGCAAAAGGTGGGCGCATCCTGCACACAGTGAACCCAAGCGATGTACCCTTATCAGACCTGAAGTAGGGGGGTCTTCAGTCGCGCTTGTTATCGTAAACTTTGCCCGCGCGATTGGTATCACTCGCCTACCTTCTCCAGCCACTCGGCGAGCCACTCGTGCGCCTCGCGCAGGTTGCGTCCGTCGCCGAGTGCTTGGCGAATCTCGTGGAACGCCTGCAGTTGCGCCTCACGCGCCGCTGCGTCGTGCAACAGGGGCAGCAGCGCGTGCGTCAACGCTTCGGGCGACGCCGCCTCTTGGATGAACTCAGGGCACACATCGCGCTGCAGGATCAGGTTCGGCAAGCCAATCCAGCGCAGGTTCAGCCGACGGCGGCGCAGGCGGTACTCCAGATTCATCAACCAGTCGCCGCGATAGACGATGAGCATAGGCGCGCCCAGCAGCGCGGCTTCGAGCGTCGCCGTGCCCGAACAGACAATCGCCGCATCCGCGTGCGCCAGCAGGTTCCACACCGAGCGCGTCTCAGTCGGAACCCACTGCTTGGAGCCGTCCGCCCAGAGCGCGTTTATCCAGTCGGGGCTAAAATGCGGCGCGACGGAAATCACGAACTGCGCTTCGGGCATCGTGCGGTAGAGTTGGTCAGCGACGCGGGCGTAAAGAGGCGTCAACGCGCGCGCCTCGTGGCGACGACTGCCGGGCAGCAGCGCAACAATCGGGCGGTACGGGTCAATCCCCAGCCGCTCGCAGAACGCCTCCTTGGGTTCCGACGGGCGCGCCAAGCGCAGCAACGGATGCGGTGTCCAGTGCGCATGCGCGCCCATCGCCGTCAGTTGCGCCGCCGACCACTCGAACGGCGTCAGCACGCAATCGGTGCAGCGGGGCAAGTCCGCGCCTTGACGCTCGCGCCGCCAACTGCCTGGGGGGATGTAATACGCCACGCGCATGCCGTGCGCTTTTGCCCAGCAGCTCAGCGGCACATTAAACGCCCCGAAGTCGATAGGGACGACGAGGTCAGGGCGCGCGCGTCGCAGGAACCGTTTCACCTGCTGGAACGCCAGCAGCACCTTCGGGGCGACCTTGACCGACTCCACGACGCCGATTGCGCCCCATGCGCGGCTGTCGGCAATTAGGTGGACGCCCGCCGCCTGCATGCGTGCGCCGCCCACCCCGTGCAGCGCGAGGTCTGGGAAACGCGCCCGTAGCGACTGCGCCAAGTCCGCCCCGTACAGGTCACCGGACGCCTCGCCCGTGAGAATGACGACCGAGCGGCTCATTTGCGCGTCGGCTGGTCTAACGCGCGCCCGTTGCGTCCGTGCCGTATCTGCTCCATAAACTCGATGAGGTACTCCAGCTCCGCACTCATATCGATCTCCGCTCGGATTCTCTCGATGGCTTGAGTTAGGTTCATCTCAGAGAAGAACATGTAGCGGCAGGCTTTGCGCAGGGCATCGCGCGTAGGGGTTGGCACGCCTGCGCGACGCAGCCCGACGAGGTTCACGCCGCGCACTTCAGCGGGGCTGCCCTCCACAATCATGAACGGGGGCACATCGCGCACGATGCGGGACATCCCACCCACCATCGCCAGCCTGCCGATGCGCGTGAACTGGTGAATGCCCGCCATGCCGCCCAAGTTCGCGCCGTCGCCGATTTCGCAGTGCCCGCTGACGCCGACCGAATTCGCCATCACCACGCCGTTGCCCACTGTGCAGTTGTGCCCGATGTGCACATACGCCATCAGGAAGTTGTTGTCGCCGATGCGGGTCGCCTGCTCCTCGCCGCTGGCGCGGTGAATGGTGACATACTCGCGAATCCAGTTATTGTCGCCGATGAGGAGGTAGCTGCGCTCGTGCTTGAACTTACGGTCTTGCGGCGGCGCGCCCAGCACCGCCCCGTGATAGATGATATTGTTGCGCCCGATGTGGGTGTTCTCCTCGATAATCACATGCGCGCCGATGGTCGTGCCTGCGCCGATTTGCACATGCGCGCCGATGAGGCTGTACGCGCCGACCTCCACATCGTCGTCCAATTCGGCACTGGGATGCACCACTGCGGTTGGGTGAATAGTCGCCATGGGTCTCGCCTCTTAGGGGGTCTGGGCAGGCAGCAGGGTCTCTGCGGGCGGGCTTTGGAATCGGTCTGGTTCAGGCAGGGCGAAGGTGATTTCGGCTTCGGCGACGAGTTCCCCGTCCACGCGGGCGGTCGCCTTCACGCGCCCGACCTCACGGCGCATCCACAGCATCTCCACTTCCATAATTAGCGTATCGCCCGGCACGACGGGGCGACGGAACCGCGCGTTATCGATGCCGCCCAGCAGCGCGACGCGGTCGCGCAGGTGCGGCTGTAGCATCACCATCACACCGCCAACCTGCGCCATCGCCTCCAGTATCAGCACGCCTGGCATAATCGCCTTCACTGGGAAGTGCCCCTGAAAAAAGCTCTCGTTGATGGTGACATTTTTCAGCCCGACGGCGCGCTTGCCCGGCTCCAACTCCAGAATCCGATCCACCAGCAGGAACGGATACCGATGCGGGATCACCTGCCGTATCTGCTCCACATCCAAACTGAACTCCGCCATCCTTAGTCCTCCGCGAATATCGTCTGCGCCACTTGCCGCGCCAGTTGCACATTCAGCGCGTGTCCGGGCTTGATGGCGACCAGCGTAAAGCCTGTCAGCCGCGCCCCACACAGGTACAGGTCGCCCAGCACATCCAGCAGTTTGTGGCGCAGCGGCTCGTCCTCGAAACGCGCGGGATTATGATACCCCGTTTCGTCGATGACGAGGGCGTTGTCGAGTGCGCCGCCTTGTGCAAGCCCCTGCTGGCGTAATGCCTCCACCTCGCGCAGGAAGCCGAAGGTGCGCGCGGGGGCAATCTGCTCGGCGGCGGCAGCCAGTGGAAACGCGCCCGCCTGCACGCCCAACGGCGCGGGGAAGTCGATGTAGCCGAACAGTACGCCGCCGCCGAATGCCAGCCCCAAGTAGCGGTCGGCGTGGCGTGCCTGAAACAAACCAGACATGGAGTGCGGAAGCGCAGCTTCCGCAGGTGGCTGAAGCTGCGCTTCAGCACTCCAAAGAAGCTGTTGCATGTCGGGCGCGTCTCCCCTCGCCCACACCGTGGGAGAGGGGCTGGGGGTGAGGGCGTCCACCGTACACTTCACCGCCTGCAACGCCTGCACAAACGGCAACGCGCTGCCGTCCAGTATCGGAATCTCGTCGCCTCGCAGCACTTCGATGTCGCAGTGCGTAATGCCTATGATCCACAGCGCCGCCATGAGGTGTTCGACGGTGCTGATTCGGATTGCGCCGTCGCCCAGCACGGTCGCGCGGGTGGTGTCCACAACGAAGTCCCATCGCGTGGGGAAGACGCTTGCGCCCTTGCGAATTGTGATCGCGCAGGGCGTGCACGCCTCCGACACGGGATGTATCGCGATGCGGCATGGCTCGCCCGTATGCAGCCCGACGCCCTCGAAGGAGACTGTCTCGCGCACAGTCGCGCACGGTTCAGCGGTTGCCATTCGGTGGGGTCGCCTCCTCGTCCTCTTCGGTGTAATAGAACACGCCCTTCGCGCCGCGCGGCAGCTCGACGGTCTCCTCGCCCTCCTTGAGGGACACAATCGCCAGCGCGGTCTCCATGCGCAAGCGGTCGGGTTCGTCCAAGATGACTTTGCCCTTCAGGATGAGCGTCTCCTTGTTCTGGTCATACTCGGCTTCGTCGGCATAGAGGGTGCGTGTGCGCCCTTCGGGGAGTTGCTGCACGGCTTTGATATTCCCGCGCAGATAGGCGACCTTGCGTCGGTAGAAGTATTCGATATCGTCGCAGGTCGCGTCGACGGGGTAGCGTTTGGCTTGTTCCACCTCGCTTTCCTCTTCGCCTTCAGGGGGTGGCTCGGTCTGACGCGGCTTGATGCGCATGCGCACGCTGTTCTGTAGGCGCGCCCGCTTTTGGTTCTCGCCGTACCAGATTTCGAGTTGCTTGCCGTCGATGTCGATGCGCGGGTCTTCCAGGCGCAGCGTGCCTGTGGCGAGGGCGTAGCGTTGGCGGTCGTAGATGTCGGCGCGTTCGGCGGTCGCGAAGGTGTCGCCGTCGCGCAGGCGCAGCCCCTGCACCTCCGAGTGGTCGCTGCGCAGTTTCGCGGTGTCCCACTGGATGTCGATCTCGCGTTTGGGCTGGGCGCGCTCTTGCACCAGCGCGCTGCTGACGCGGAATCTGCCGCGCTCCAGCGTCAGCACGCCCGACGCCAAGTCCCAGCGCAGGCGTTCAATCGCGCCCTGCCCGTCCTGCCAACTCAGGCGCGTGGGCAGGTCGGTGTGAATCTGCTGCTGGCGCAAGTCCCAGTTCAGCCACGCGGTCTGCACGGTCAGCGGGAAGTCGCCCAGCGGGTGGCGGCGGATGGTCAGTGTCGGGTTGCCCGCGATGTAGAGGCGTTTCGCAGGGAAGTTGTAGGTGAGTTCGTCGGCGCGGGCAGTGCCGATAGGCTTGCCGCGCTCGTCGTACAGCACCGCCTGTCGCAGCCGTGTGGCTCGCCAGTGGACGCGGTTGCGCTCGATGGCAAGCGCGTCCACGCGCAGGGTCGCCCACACGCGCTCGCCGTCGCGCAGGGTCAGCGTCAGTCGCTCCAGCAGCAGCTCCAACGGCTGTAGGTCTGGCGGGATAGTCGCCGCGGCGCGCAGGAACGGGTCTTGACGGCGAATGAGTGCTATGCCCCAGACCAGCGCGAGGGTAATCAGCACCAGCAGGCTGAATTGGGTCAGAGGGCGCAGCGGGCGCGCCCTCCGAGTCGGTTCAGGGGCAGACATCATCCACGGGCGGCGGCGGAACTTGCGGGTTGTTCGGGAAGATTTCGATGACGCCGAAATCGATTACCCCCGGTCCGCCGAATACGACGCGCACCACGCCCGCGCGATTGGACGCCACGAGGCACGCCGCCTGCGTGGTGGGCGAGGCAGGGGTCTGAATCACGCGCCGAATGTTTTCGGGGGTGATGTGGCGCACGATGGCGGTGTAGCCTGCAGGTTGGCGCACCCACAGTCCGCGAAATACGAGGTCGCCGCCGATGCCGCTCAGAACGAAGTCGCCCTCGCGCGCGTCGCTCTTAACCGTTCGCGCCAAACTCAGCGAGATTTCGTTCGGGTTAGCGGTCTGCGTCGCGACCACGCGCCGTAGCGGGATGTTGCCCGTGTCGGTGACGAAGTGTACCTCCGCGCCTGGCACAGGGTTGCCCGTTGCGGGGTCAACCACGCGCACGAAGGCGACGCGCTCGTTCGCCACGATGCCTGCTCCGCCACCCGCGCCGCCTCCGCCGCATCCATGCAGCAGCACGGCAAGCGCCATCAGTCCAAGTCCTATCGTTATCCGTTTCATGCGCTGAAAACGCCTCCTCGAATCGCCGCTATGATTCTACCCGTTAGACGGCTCTCCTGCCGAATTCGTCACGGGGTCAGCGGGTAGAATCTGGGGCGTATGCGTCTGTCGTTGCCAAAGGTCAGGCTGGAACACCTAAGGCATTTGCTCACGCCGCTCGGGATTTGGCAGCATACGCGCTACGCCGAGCCGTGGGTCGAGCAGGGGTTCTCGATTGATGACCAGGCGCGGGGGCTGATTGTGGGCGCATGGCTGTATCGGCTTGCCGCGCAGCCACCCGATTGGCTCGCGCTCACCGACCCGACGCTGCCGCAGGAACTCATCGAGGTGTGTCTGGGCTACATCGAGGCGGCGCAGTTAGAGGGCGGGCGGTTCCACAACTTTCGCGACGCAGACGGCAACTGGCTCGACGAGGTGGGCAGCGAGGATTCGCACGGGCGCACGGTGTGGGGGCTGCAGACGCTCGTGCAACTGTTGCCCGACACCGACTGGGCGCAGCGGGCGCAACCGATTCTGGAACGCGCCCTAACGCACGCCCGCGCGATTCGTTCGCCCCGCGCGATGGCGTTCATGGCGCTTGCGGACGAGAATCACGCGCGCCTGCTGCACTGGGGACGCGAGTTGGCGGAGCTGTACGAGGCGACGCGCGCCCCCGACTGGCGCTGGTTCGAAGACTACCTCACCTACGAGAACCCGCGCCTGCCCCAAGCGCTGCTGCTGTGCGGGGTGCGCACCCGCACGCCCCAGTGGGTCAAACTCGCCCGCGAGGCGTTCGAATTCCTTGCTGAGACCACCTTCGCCGAGACGGGCTACTTCAGCGCGGTCGGCACGGACGGCTGGTATGTGCGTGGCAAAAGCCGCGCGCTGTTTGACCAGCAGCCCGTGTGCGCAGGCGCGACCGTCGAAGCGTTTCTGGACGCTTGGCAGGCATTGGACAGGTACAAGCCGTTCCTGCAGTACGCAGGGCGCGCACTGAAGTGGTATCACGGCGACAACATCCAGCAAATCGCCCTCTACGACCCCGAAACGGGCGCGGTGTACGACGCGCTGACCGCAACGGGCGTGAACCTAAACCGCGGCGCAGAGTCGGTGCTGAGTTACCTGCTGGCGCGCCTCAAGTGGGAACTCTACACGCGCCGTTAGGAACGCTCCGTCTGCTCAAGGTCGCGCAGGCGTCTCTGAAGCCTCGCCATCCGCCCCTGCAGCCACAGCAGGTACGCGAAGATGCCAGCCCACACGATGAGGATGCTGATGCTCAAGGCGGTCTGCCAACTCATACAGTTTTGCCTCCAACGCGAAGGTCGCCGTGCGCATGCGGTACAGTCCGAACGCCAGCAGCCAGTAGGTCGCAAAGCCCAAGTAGACGCCCGTGCGGTAGAACCAATCCAGCCCCTGCTTGCTCGCCATCACATTGCTGGGGTGCAGCGAGACCTCTTGGAACATCGGCAGGCGCGGCAGGATGAACACCAGCAGCGGCACGGTCAGCGCGGCAAACACGGTGTAGCCCGAACTCACGGCGGCGCGCCGACGGTCGTCCTCTACCGAACTGCGCAGTGCGAAGTACGCCGCGTAAATCATTAGCTGCAGCAGGAAGCTGGTCTGGCGCGGGTCCCAGTGCCATGGCTTGCCCCACTGCATCGCCGCAAACACCATGCCCGTCAGCAGCGTGATGACGCCGAAGGTCAGCCCGACCTCGTTCGCCGCCGCCGCGCGCGAATCGTCCATCGGGTCGCGCCGACGCAAGTAGCGCCAGCCGAAGAAGCCGCCCGCCAGAAAGCACAGCGTGCAAGTAATCGCCGCGGGCACATGGAACAGGATAATCCGTGCGGAACCAGGGTCGCGGAAGTCTTGCGCTGGCGGCACCCAAGTGAACGCCAGTACCGTCAGGGCAAGCATTCCGACCCCCGCAAGCCAAAGCGCGAGTCGCATAGCAACGGAATTGTACCCGATTTCCGCGCGGGCAGTGTAGACGGTCCCTCTCCCACACGGCGTGGGAGAGGGGGGCACTACACAGACGCTTCACCCAAGCTCGGCTCGCCGACCACGACCACAGCGAAGCGGTCAGGCTGCAGGTACCGCGCCGCCGCTGCTTGCGCCTGCTGCGCCGTCAACGACGCCAGCATGTCGGGATACCGCTGCCAGTAGTCCAGCGGCAAGCCGTAGATGACCGCCTGCTTATACAAGTCCGCCACCCCGCCCAGCGTGATGCGCCCCAGCATGTGGCGTCCAATCATGTAGTTCTGCGTCGCTTGCAGTTCGTCGGTGGGGATGGGGTCGTTAATCAGCCGCTCCACCTCCGCGCGGATTTGGCGGATGGCGTCGTGGGTGTTCTCGGTGGCGGTCTGCGCTTCGGCGACGAACGCCCCCGTGCGCAGGTAGTAGTCCAAGTGCGCGCCGACGCTGTAGGCGTAGCCGTACTGCTCGCGCACGGTCAGAAACAGGCGCGAACTCGCGCCTGACCCCAGCACGCTGACGGCTAACTGCAGCGCGAGGCTGTCGGGCGCATCGCGCGGCGGGCACAGCGCGCCCAGCATCAGATGGCTCTGCACCGAGTTGGGGCGCGGCACGAGCAGCCAGCCCGTCTCGGCGGGCTGAATCGGCGGCGCAGGCACAGGCTCGGTTCCCGTCGCGCCCTGCCATTCCGCCAGCGCGTCTGCAAGCGCCGCCAGCAGCGCGTCGGGATCAAAGTCGCCCGCTGCCAGCAGCGTCGCCTCGGCGGGGCGGTAGCGCGCCGCGTGGAACGCCTGCAGTTCGTCTGTGCCCCAGCGTTGCATGGCGTCCTCGTCGGGCGCGAGGCGGGCATACGGGTGCGCCCCAAACAGCGCGACGCGGAACCGCTCCTCCGCCAAGAAGCCGGGCTGCGACCGCTGCAGGCGCAACCGTTGCAGCGTGTTCGCGCGGTCAATCTCCACCTCGTCGGGCGGGAAGGTCGGGTGCAGCAGCACATCGGCGATTAGGCGCGTCATCGGCTCAAGGTATGCCGACAGGCAGCGTGCGCTGAGGGTCGCCGTTTCGGTGTTCGCGCTGACGCCGATGCTGCCGCCGTAGCGGTCGGCTTCGTCGGCGATTTCGAAGCTGGTGCGGGTCGGTGTGCCCGCGATCATCAGCCGCGCGGTCGCCGACGCCAGCCCCACCCAGTTGGGATCGTCGTAGGCGCGCCCTGCAAACGGCAGCACCAGCCGAAACTCCACCAGGGGCGCGCGCCTGTCGGGCAAGGTCAGCACGCGCACTCCGTTCGGCAGCGTGTGCGCGTCGGGCAGCGGCAGCTGCGACGGGCGCATCGTCAGGTCGGGCGGGGGCGTTGCGCGATTCATGCGGCGCCTCCTTGTGCTGCACCCGCCTGAATGTGCATCACCGTGCGGTTGCGCGTCGTGTGCAGGTACTGCTGCACGGCGCGCTGCACATCGTCGGGCGTGATCGCCATTAGCCGCTCCAGCGCGCGGTTGACCCCGTCGGGGTCGCCCTCGAACGCCGCGAAGTACGCCAGCCCCAATGCGCGTCCCAGCGGGCTTTGCATGCCGTAATACAGGTTTTGCGGGTTGGCTTGCTGAACTCTACCCAGAAGGTCTGG
>JAIMAN010000061.1 GCA_023511915.1 Armatimonadota bacterium | reverse complement strand
GGCTCAGGTTTTTCGACTCGGAGTATTTTGACATTGGCACTGAGACGGCGGGCACGCGCGGGTTGTTTGCGACGGGCGCGCCAAGCAGCGAGCATGCGGTCGGCGTCCTCAGCTTGGACTTGGGGGGCGACATCAGCGGGCTTTGGGACACGGATCGCGTGGCAGCGGCGCAACGCGCGTTTCGGCGGATGGTGGGCTATCTGACGCATGCGTGGTTGGCGTCTGGCGGAGCGACTTTCTTACCGACCTTCCACCCGCCGAGTTTGACTTGCGCGGATGTCAATGATCCGCTACGGCAGTTCAATCCGAACGACCCGAACCTGCGCTTCAATTTGTTGGTGGAGCTCTATGAGAACATGGCGGTGGTGGCGGAGTTGTTGTACGGGTATGTCTACTTCGGCACGGTTGCGGATGTGATTGAGGCGCAAGCGCGGTATCTGGACGGCGTGTGATCGTGGGTGCTGGGCGCATCCGTTGCGCCAACTGTAGGCGGATGTGATGGATCATCGCGAGCGCGTGATGGGTTAGCGCTTCACCCGCGCCACCTGCTGCAGAATCGCCTCAATCTTCGCGACTTGAGGTTGCACGGTGAACGATTCCAGCACGCGCTGATGGGCGTTCTGGGCGCGCCTTGCGCGTTCGTCGGGGCTGTCGATAATTTCCAGCAGCGCCCGCGCCAGCGCGTCGGGGTCTTTCGGCGGCACAAGCCACCCATGGACGCCGTCGGTAATCGCTTCGGGGATGCCGCCTGCGGTGGTCGCCAAAATCGGCAGCTCCGCCCACATCGCCTCCAGCATCGCCATCGGCAACATGTCGCTGAGCGTCGGCAGTGCGTACACATCGAGGGCTTGCAGCAGGCGGGGCACATCCTTGCGCTCGCCGAGCCACAGCACATGCTCCGTAACGCCCAACCGCTCTGCATCGCGACGCACCTGCTCGCCGTAGCGCGGCGGATGCACCACGCCGACCAGCAGTACGCGCACTTGCGGGTATCGAGCGACCACCTGCGGCAGCGCACGCACGAGGTAGACCTGCCCCTTGCGCGGGATGATGTTGCCAATCACGCCCACGATGAAGTCGCTGGGCGATAGCCCCAATTCCGCCCGCACGGCATGCCGCGCGCCTTTGTCGGGCACGACCAGCCGCGCAGGGTCAACGAACCCATGCACGGTACTGATGCGCGACGGGGGCACAAGGTTGCGCCGAATGTGGTACAGGCGCGTCTGTTCCGACACGGCGATGATGTGGTCTGCCATACGCCAGTGGAAGTGGAGGGTGTGCGCGTGCGCACGCAGCACGGCGGGCACTTTCGCCAGACGGCTGAGCCACACGGCGAAGTTGTTCGCGCTCGACATATGCGCGAGTAGCACTTCGATCTGGTTCTCGCGCACGAACTGCGCGGCAGCCTTGAGGTCGCGCAGGGGCAGCCGCTTCATGCGCGATTCGAGCGTCGGTACGCCCGCCTGATGCGCCTGCTGCAGCACCCACGCGCCAGGCTTGCCCATCAGCGTGATCGCGTTGCCCCGACGGTGCAACTCCTTCGCGATTTGCAGCGTATGCACCGTCGCCCCGCACGCGGTCGTGCCCGACACAATCTCCAGAATGCGCATCCGCCTACAGGATACCCGCTGCGCGGGAGATGGGGTATACTTATAAGTTAGGTACATCAGGAGGTGCCTTCTCTTGGAGCGGGTTTCCATTTTTGTTGACGGCGCGAATATGTATTATGCTCAGAAGCGGCTGGGATGGTTTATCGACTATCGCAAGCTGCTGTGCTATTTTCGGACGACACTTGGCATGAAGGTGGCGGACGCCTACTACTACACAGCGGTTGACCCGAACGCGAAGGGGCGGGACGCGACCTTCCATGACTACCTGCTGCATTCAGGCTATGTGCTGCGCACGCGCCCGATCAAGGGCTGCTGCGGCGAAGGGCGCGACGAGTTGCCGTGGGAGCGCATCGAGCTGGCAGTGGACATCGTGATTGACGCGCTGCTGACCTTAGACCACTACGATGTGTGCGCGATTCTCAGCGGCGACGGCAACTACGAGCGGCTGGTGGAGACGCTGCGCGCGAAGGGCAAAAAGGTGATGGTGTTCGCGCACCCCGAAATGACCGCGCGCGAGCTGCGCATCGCCACGGGTCCCAACTTCCACGACCTGCGCGATGTGGAGCGGTTTATCGCCCGCACTGACCGCGCGCCCGAACCGTGCCCCGACAAGACCGTCTACGGCAACAGCGAATCGCATGGCTGAGCAGGCAATCCAGTTCCGCGCAGGCTTCGTGGCGGTGGTGGGCAAGCCGAATGTCGGCAAAAGCACGTTGGTCAATCACTTCGTCGGGCGCAAGGTGAGCATCGTCTCGCCGCGCCCGCAGACCACGCGCCGACGCATCTTGGGCATCTTGAACCGCCCCGACGCGCAAATCGTGTTCGTGGACACGCCGGGCATCCACAAGCCGAAATACAAACTCGGCGAGCGGATGGTGGAGGCGGCAGTGGGCGCGCTGCCCGACGCCGACCTGATCCTGTTCGTGGCGGACGCCTCCAAGCCGCCCACCGCTGAAGACCGCCACATCGCCGAGCTGCTGACCAAAGAGGCGCGCGCGCCGATTATCCTCGTCCTCAACAAGATGGACAAGCTGCCCCCCGAAAAGGTGAAGCCCAACACCGAGGCGTACTGGCAACTCGTGCCCAACCACGCCGACTGGATGATGACCAACGCGGTCAAGGGGCACAACTGCGACAAGCTGCTGGCGATGATTCTGGAGCGCCTGCCCGAATCGCCGCCCTACTTCCCCCAAGAGCAGATTACCGACCAGCCCGAACGCCTCTTCGCCGCCGAGATTATCCGCGAGAAGGCACTGCTGCACACCTATCAGGAAGTCCCGCACGGCATCGGCGTCGCCATCGACCGCTGGGAAGAGCGACCCAACGGCGTGCTGTATATCGCCGCGACGATCTATGTCGAGCGCGACACCCACAAGGGCATCGTCATCGGCGAGGGCGGCAAGATGCTGAAAAGAATCGGTCAACGGGCGCGCGAGGAACTCGAGCTCTGGCTGGGGCGCAAACTCTTTCTGGAGCTGTGGGTCAAAGTGCGCGAGGACTGGCGCAACAATCCCAGCTTCTTCCAGCAGCTTGAGAGCTAACCCCCCGCGCGTCGCTCTGTAGGGGGGTATAATCCCTTGCGATGCCTGCCGTGCGAACGCAGTCGTTGGACGCCCTAACGCAGGGGGTGCTGACAGGCGAGGTGCGCTCGATTGCCCGCGCGATTACGCTGGTCGAATCGCGCGACCCTGCGCGGCTGGAACTGCTGGAGCGGCTGTTCCCCCATACGGGACGCGCCTTCAAGCTGGGCATCACGGGCGCGCCGGGCGCAGGCAAAAGCACGCTGACCTACCAGCTGATTCCGCGCCTGAAAGCCAGAGGTTACCGCGTGGGCGTGCTGGCAGTTGACCCGACCAGCCCGTTCAGCGGGGGCGCGATTTTGGGCGACCGCATCCGCTTCGACGACGCGCTGGAGGGCGTCTACATCCGCAGTCTCGCCAGTCGGGGCAGCATCGGCGGGCTGTCGCGCGGCGTACCGCCCGCCGTGCGCGTGCTGGAAGCGGCAGGGTTCGACCTCGTGCTGATTGAGACCGTCGGCGCGGGGCAACTGCAGGTCGATGTGCGCTTCGTCGCCGATACCGTCGTGCTGGCGCTCGTGCCCGAAGCGGGCGACATCGTGCAGGCGATGAAGGCGGGCATCATCGAAATCGCCGATATTTATGTCATCAACAAGGCAGACCGCGAGGGGGCGACCCGCATGCGCTTAGACCTGCGCAACGCGCTCGAACTCGGCGGCAAGCCCAAAGGCTGGAACCCGCCGATTATCCTCACCGAAGCGATTCACGGCAAAGGCGTCGACGAACTGGTGGAATTCATCGAGGAACACCAGCAGTACCAGCAGCAATCGGGCGGCTGGGAGGCGCGACGGCTGCAGCAGGTAGAGTGGGAGTTGCAGTCGCTGATTCACGACGCGCTGGAGCAGCACGCCCGCGCGACCACACGGCAACTGTTCAGCGCGGAGACGCTGCAGGCGGTGCTGCATGGCGCGGAGAACCCCTTCCCGACGCTTCGCGCGTGGAGCCTGTATGGTTCCCCTCACGCAGTGGGGGGAACCTAAAAGAGGTGGGTCAGAGCGTCGCCCGCCACACGCCCTCGAATACCAGCACCGCCTCGCCTGTGAGCCAAAGCGTGTCATCCGTGCGCCACTCCACCTGCAGTGTGCCGCCGGGCATCTGCACCTGCACGGTGCGCTCCAGCCTGCCTTCGTATGCGCCTGCGACGACAATCGCGCACGCGCCCGTGCCGCACGCCAGCGTCGCGCCCGCGCCGCGCTCCCACACCCGCGCCCGCACCCGACTCGGCGCATCCACCTGCGCCACCGACACATTCACGCGGTCGGGGAACCCAGGCGCGTGTTCCAACTGCGGTCCGAGCGTCTCCAGCGGGAAGGCGTCCACCGAGTCGACGAACAGCACCAAGTGCGGCGCGCCTGTGTGGACGAAGATTGCCCTCACCCCCAGCCCCTCTCCCACGCGGTGGGAGAGGGGTGTAGGGGCGCACGGCAGTGCGCCCTGCTGTTCCCCCTCTCCCAACTCGTTGGGAGAGGGGGATATAGGGGGTGAGGGCATAATCTTCGGCGTCCCCATCTCCACCTGAAACCGCTCTGCGCTGAGGCGATGCACGCGGCGCACGCCTGCGCCCGTCTCAATTGCGAGGCTGGCGGCGTCGGGGCAGCGGTACTCCCAGAGGTAGCGTGCGAAGCAGCGGATGCCGTTGCCGCACATCGTCGCTTCCGAGCCGTCCGCGTTGACGATGCGCATGCGGTAGGCCGCGCCCTGCGACGGCTCCACCACAAGCAGCCCGTCCGCGCCCGCCCCGAACCGACGGTCGCACAGCCGACGCGCCAGCGAAGCGAAATCGCGCTTAGGCAGTGGCTGCGCGAGCGTGTCCAGCAACACGAAGTCGTTGCCTGCGCCCTGCAGTTTATAGAAACGCAGCGGGGTCACTCGTCAAAGTCCGACTCGGTTTGCTGCGACGGCTGCCGCCCCGCAGGACCGTAGCCCGGCACTGGGCGCGCCGGCACGATGGAGGTAATCGCGTGCTTGTAGACCAGTTGCACGGGCTTGCCAGGGCTTTCCAGCAGCACCGTGAAGGCGTCGAATCCGCGCACTGTCCCGCGCAGTTGCAGCCCGCCGCTTAGGTAGATCGTCACGCCGATCCCTTCCTTGCGCACCTGATTCAAAAACATATCCTGCAAATTAATCGATTTCGGCATCGGTTATTCCTCCCTGCTCCATCAACAGTAGCTCTACAAGGCGCGCCGTTTGTTCCATCCCATGGCCTGCGTCGACCCAGTGGACGCCTGGCTCTGTGCGGAACCAGGTCATTTGACGCTTTGCGAACCGCCGAGTATCGCGTTTCCACAGGCGCACCGCCTCGTCCCACGAGACGCGCCCCTGAATATACCCAATCAGATGGCGGTAGCCCAAGCCTTTTAGGGCAGGTTGCTCTGGATTATACCCGTTTTGCAACAGCGTTTGCACCTCGCGCAACATCCCTTGTGCGATCATTGTGTCCACGCGCTGGTCGATTCGGGCGTAGAGTTGCTCGCGGGGCATGGTCAGCCCGATTTTGAGGGCGGGCAGTTCCGCCTCAGCGCGTTGCTGCCACTGGCTGATGGGCGCGCCTGTCATCTCGTACACTTCGAAGGCGCGGGTGATGCGCACGGCGTCGTTGGGGTGGATGCGCGCGGCGGCGACGGGGTCGATCTGCTGCAGGCGCGCGTGCAGGGCGGGCGCGCCGACGCGCTCCACTTCGGCTTTCCAGCGGGCGCGCACTTCGGGGTCGGCAGGCGGCGGCGCGAGGCTGAACCCGTGCAGCAGCACCCGCAGATACAGCCCCGTGCCCCCCACGATCAGCACGCGCTTGCCCCGCGCCTGAATGTCAGCCATCGCCTGTAACGCCAACTCGCGAAAACGCGCGGCGGTGAACACCTCGCTGGGGTCGGCGACATCGATCAGGTGGAAGCGCACGCGCCGCTGCTCGTCGGGCGTCGGCTTCGCCGAACCGATGTCCAGCCCGCGATAGACCGCGCTCGAATCGGCGGAGATAATCTCGCCGCCCCACCGCTCCGCCAGCCGAATCGCCACATCGGTCTTGCCGACCGCCGTCGGACCCAGAATCACCCACGCGCGTTGCAGCGACGGCGCGTCGCCCGCCGCCTGATGACTTCGCCGCACACGGAAATTATACTAAGCGCAACGCCTCGAAACTGCAGGTTAGGGTATACTTTCCGTATGCCCAAAACCGCTGTGCCCAGCGCGCCCGAACAACCGCAGGTCGCCCCACCCGACGACCTGCTGGACGCCGAACGCGAACTGCTCCACAAATACCAACTCCACGAACTGCCAGAGGAGGATGAAGTCCCCTTGGAAAACCACTACCACCGACTGCAAATCAATCTCCTACACGAACTCACCTACCAACTCTTCAAAAACCGCACCGACTTCTACTGCGGCGGCAATATGTTCCTCTACTACGACCTGCAACAAGCCGAAAAGGTCATCCAGTTCGTTCAAGGACAACGCCGCCGCGCGCCCTACAAGGGTCCCGACTTTTTCGTGGTGCTGGGCGGGGTGGATGGCACGAAAGACCGCAAGCGTTGGGTGGTGTGGCGCGAGGGGGGTCGGTATCCTGATGTGATTATTGAGATTACCTCGCCGAGTACGAAGTCTAAGGATACGAAAGACAACTTGCTGTTGTATTCCAAGGTGTTTCGGACGCGGGAGTATTTTTGGTATGATGAGGCGTCAGGGGAGTTGGCGGGGTATCGGTTGCAGGGGGACGAGTATGTGCCGATTGTGCCGAGTGCGCGTGGTTGGTTGTGGAGTGAGGTGTTGGGGGTGTGGTTGGGCGTGTCGGACGCGCCGTTTTTGGGTTGGCGGTATCGGCGGTTGCGGTTCTATCGCGAGGATGGCAGTTTAGTGCCGACCAACGCGGAATTAGCGGAAGCTGAACGCCAACGCGCCGAAGCGGAGCGTCAACGCGCCGAGCAGGAGCGCCTGCTGCGCGAGCAAGCCGAGCAACGCCTCGCCGAACTGGAAGCTGAACTCAAGCGGCTGCGCGGCGAACCGTAGGCGCGCCGCAGATGGCGTCTGCCCATCCCCGCAATTGAGGCGGGCTGGCGCGACACACCGTATGGAACAACCTGCTGGAGGCGTTTCATGCGAGTGTGGCTGGGAGTGTTGGGGACGATTCTGTGCGCGTGCGCGCTGGCGCAGCCAATGCGCCTAACGCCGATTGCTTACGACGCGGAGCGCGACGCCTACTATGTCGCCGATGAGTTGGTGGTGGGGCTGGAGCCGAACGCGCCCAGCGCGCTGGCGTCCGAAGTGATGCGCTGGGTCAGCCATTCGCGCGAGTGGGTCGCACCGCTGGGCGCAAGCGTGCTGCGCCTCGACCGCGCGACGGACGCCGAGAGCCTGCGCGACCTGCTCCTCGCGCTGCCTGGCGTGCGCTATGTGGAGCGCAACTACCTCGTGTTCGCCTGCAACGACCCGATGTTCAGCCAGCAGTGGGGACTCACGCGCATTCAGGCGACGCAGGCGTGGGGGATCGCCGCCCCGCAGCGCACTGTCTACCTCGCGATTATCGACACGGGCGTGGACGCCAATCACCCCGACCTGTCCCAGCGGATACGCCGCCACAGCAACGGCGCGGTGTACGGCTACAACGCGCAACTGAACAACGCCAACGCGAACGATTTTCACGGGCACGGCACGCACTGCGCAGGGATTGCCGCTGCGCACACGGGCAACGGCGTCGGCGTTGCAGGCGTCGCTGGCGCCGCGCCCGTGCAGATCATGCCCGTCAAGGTGCTGAACGATCAGGGCTTCGGCACGATGAGCGATGTGGCGCGGGGCATCACTTGGGCGGCGGACAACGGCGCGCATGTGCTGAGCCTGAGTTTAGGCGGCAACGCGGGCACGCAGCAACTTGCGGATGCGGTGAACTATGCGTGGAATCGGGGCTGTGTGGTCGTGGCGGCGGCAGGCAACAACGGCAGCAACGCGCCCTTCTACCCCGCCGTCTACGAGAACGCGCTGGCAGTCGCCGCGAGCGACCCCAACGACCGCTTGACCAACTTCTCACAGTACGGCGCGTGGGTGGACATCGCCGCGCCCGGCAGCGACATCCTCTCCACCGTGCCTGGCAACCGTTATGAGGCGTGGAGCGGCGCCTCGATGGCATGTCCGCATGTGGCAGGCGCAGCCGCGCTGATTTGGGCGTGCGCGCCGAGCCTGACCAACCAGCAACTGCGCCTCGCGCTGGAGAACAACGCCGACCCTGTACAGCCTTACTGGTTCGGCGGGATTGGCGAGGGCAAGGGGCGGCTGAACCTGCACCGCGCGCTGCAAGCCGCGCTGCAGATGGAGAATACGCCCACCGTTAGCCAACTGACCCTAAGCCCGACCTCCGTGACGGCGGGCGGCGCGGCGCGCGGCACGGTCGTGCTGTCGCGCCCTGCAGGCGCGGGCGGCGCGGTCGTGCAACTGCGCAGCAGCCACCCGAGTCTGGCATGGTGCGCCGCGCAAATCACCATCCCGCAGGGGCAGACGACGGGCGCGTTTGACATCAACACGGCTGCCAACAGCGCGGGCAGCGTCACGATTACCGCCGCTTCGGGAGGCGTCGCGCGCGCGGCGACGCTGCAGGTCGTCTCGCCGTTCCGCGTGCAGGCGGTTGCGGTATCGCCCGCGGTGGTCGCGGGTGGGCAGAGCGCGACGCTGACCGTGCGCCTGACCGCGCCTGCGCCCGAAGGCGGTGTGCAGGTGACGCTGAGCAGCGATGCGCCGCAGGCGTCGCTGCCCGCTACGGTGTTTGTGCCCGCGGGTCAATCCAGCGCGAGCGTCAGGGTCAGCACCAGTCCTGTCGCCCAGCGCGTGCGTGCGACGCTGACCGCCGCGCTCAACGGCTCCCAAACCAGCGCGACGCTGACGGTCAACCCGCCTGCGCCCGTGTCGCTGACGCTGTCGCCGTCGGCAGTGCCTGGCGGACGGAGCGCGACGGCGACGGTGTTCCTGAACGCTGGCGCGCCGTCAGGAGGCTTGTGGCTGCGCGTGAGCAACGGCAATCCGAACCGCGTGTGGACGCCGGGGTCGGTCTATGTGCCTGCGGGCGCGCGCACGGTGCGGTTCACGGTCTACACCACTCGCGGGCGCGGCGTCGCCAGCGTGCCCATCACGGTCGCCACAGACGGCGGGTCGCGTTCGGCGACGCTGACCGTGCGCTGAGCGGAGTAAGCCTACCCGCTGGATTGGGCGTTGCTCTCGCCCTGCGCGGCTTGCAGTTTGCGCTCCAGCTCTTCCAGTTCGCGCAGCGCGTCGGAGTCGTCCACGGGGGTTGTGGCGGCGGGCGCGGCGACGGAGTCGGTCGCTGGGCGCATGCCGAGCCGTTGCTCAATCTTAGCGAGTTCCGCTTCCGCCTCGTAGTCGATTTGGGCGTCTTGCAGGGCGGCGATGCGTCCCTGCAGGCTTTGCGCTGCCATCTCCTGACGCGCCGACGCTTCGGCTTCCGCGCGCTGGATGCGCTGCTCGGCGGACGCCCAGCTCGATTCGATGTTCTCGACCGAAATGCCCTCCAGCGCCTTATTGATGGCGGTCTGGATTTGCGCTTGCTTCCAGCGCGCCTTCATCGCCAGCGCTTGGGCGGTCTTGACGCGCACCTCCTCCTCTTGACGGCGGATGGCGAGCTTGATCGACTCGACCGTCTCGTTCGCTTGCTGCAGCGAGGCGCGCATGGTCTCTAACGCGCCCTCTTGCGCTTTTTTCTCGCGCACGATTTGCAGCGCGAGGTCGCGCTTGCCCTGCTGCAGCGCGAGTTCTGCCTTGCGCTCCAAGTCGCGCACCGTGCGCTCCAGCTTCTCCACCTCCGCTTGGAGCATATTCTTCTGGGTGATGGCTTGAATGGCGCGTTCGCGGTTGCGCGCGAGGGTCTGCTGCATCTCGCGACGCGCCTGATCGAGCAGCACCTCCGGGTCTTCCAGCTGCTCCACCTTGCCCGTCACCCATGCGGTGAGGTATCTCCAGAATCGTGCCAGTGCTTTGAACATATCGTGCGCCCCCTATCGTTGGCGTTTCAAGTGTACCCGATTTCACAAGGAGCAATACCGTTCAAGCGGCGCAAGGTAGGGTAGAATCAGACAGGATGACAGAAATCGCTTCGGTTCAGTCGCTTCACGAGTGGGTATGGGTCAGTCCCGACCGATTGAGTGGGGAGCCGTGCTTTCGCGGGACGCGCGTGCCTGTCGCGCTTCTGTTTGAGTACCTGAAGGCAGGGGAGTCGCTTGACGAGTTCCTGAACGGCTTTCCCAGCGTGCGTCGTGAGCAAGCGGTAGGCGTGCTGGAGTGGGCGGCTCAGCGTCTAAGGGAAGCACTCGATGAAGCGTCTGTTGTTGGATGAGTGCGTCGACTGGCGGCTCAAGCGTTTCTTCAGTACTTAAAACCCCCACCCACCCCCGCCGCCGAGCGGTTGGTGCAGCGCGTCGACGATACGGGCGAAGGCGCGCGTCCACAGGAACGCCCAGAACGCCGCGCTGCTGCCAAGCGCCGCCAGCAGCGTCCAGCCGCCGCGTGCGCCCGCCTTGTAGGTCAGCCACGCGCCCAGCCCCCACGCCCACACCGCGCCCATAAGGAGCGCGAGCGCACTGAACGGGTCGATGTAGCGCATCAGCAGCGTCGCCAGCCCGATTGGCGCCAGCCCCAGCCCCGTGAGCGACGCCGACAACGCCAGCGTCAGCAGCCCAAACACCACGCGCGACGCCGCCCGCGAGCGACCCAGCCCGCCCAACGCGCCCACCCACTGCGGCAAATCCCAGTCCAACCCAGCGAACGGGCGATGCGCCACCTGCGGCTTGACCCCGCGACGACGCAACTCGCGCAACACACACAAATAGTGCGCCCGATAGCGAATCGGGTGAATATGAAAGTAGATGTCCAGCAGCTCCTCGTCCGAGTAGCGCTGCAACCGTTCGGTGTACTGCTTGAGGTCGAACCACCACTGCGGCGCAATCACAACGGCAAGAGTCTACCCTTTTAGCCCCGTGAGCGTAATCCCGCGCACATAGGCGCGCTGCGTCAGCAGAAACAGCAGCACCAACGGCGCGGTCACCACCGTCGCCGCCGCCATCAGCAGGTTCCACTGCTCCCCATGCCGACCCAGAAAGTATTGCAGCCCGACCGCCAGCGTGAACTTGCTGGAGTCGTTGAGGTAAATCAGCGGGTTCATGAAGTCCGTCCACGCCCACACGAACGAGAAGAGCGCGACCGTCGCCACCGCAGGCTTCGACATCGGCGCGACCAGCCGCCACAGAATCGCCCACTCACTGCAGCCGTCCAGCCGCGCGGCGTCAATCAACTCCTGCGGCAGCGTCAGGAAAAACTGGCGCAGCATAAAAATCAGGAACGCATTCCCCAAAAACGCGGGCACAATCAGCGGCAGGAAGGTGTCCACCCAGCCGAGTTTGCGAAACAGCAAAAACACGGGCAGCAGCGTGACCTGCGGGGGCAGCATCAGCGTGCTGAGCATCACCCAGAACCAGAATCCGCGCCCGCGCCAGCGCAGCCGCGCGAACGCATAGGCAGGCGGCAGGCAACTCAGCAGCGCGCCCACCACCGTCAGCCCCGCAATCAGCACCGTGTTGCGCAAATACACCCCAAACGGGAAGGTCGCCAACGCCTGCTGGTAGTTCTCCCACGCGATGCGGTTGGGGATCCAGCGAATCTGCTCCGTGAACAGCTCGTCGTCGGGCTTGAGCGCGGTGGAGAGCATCCACGCAATCGGCAGCATATAGAGCGCGAGCAACGCGAGTATCGCCAAGTGCGCCAGCGTGCGTTTGCCCATCAGTCGCCTCCTGCGTGCCCTTCGGCGCGCGGGTCGGAGCCAGCGCAGTAACATTCGCCCACGCGCTGGATGACCTGCACCGCGCTGGGGTGCGTGCCGAGCGGGGTCGTGCGCACGCTGTGCCCGCGCTGGCGCAACGCCTCCAGCAGCGCGTCGTCCGCCGCTTCGAGGCTGAGCGCGCCTGCGGACGGTTCGGTGCTTTGGGCGGGTTGCCACGCCCAGCGCGGCTGCTCAATCGCCTGCTGCGGCTCCATGCCGTCGTCAATCAGGCGCGCAATCACCTGCAGGTTCGTCTGCACTTGGATGTCGCCTCCAGGCGTGCCGCCGACATACGCCAGCGCGTCGCCCCGCGTGATCAGGTAGGCGTTCAGCGTGTGCATCGGACGCTTGCCTGGCGCGAGGCGGTTCGGGCTGTCGGGGCGCAGCGAGAAGCCCCGCATGCGGTTGTTCAGCAGAATGCCGTCCACCACCACGCCGCTGCCGAACGGGTGATAGACGCTCTGGATGAACGATATCGCGTTGCCGTCGCGGTCGGCGACGCAGAAGTAGGTCGTGTTCGTGTCGCGCAGTTTGCCGGGCGCGTAGACCGCTTGCGCCCGTTCCATCGACAGCGCGGCGCGCCGCTCGCGGATGTAGTCGGGCGCGAGCAGCTGCTCGGCGCGGTCGCCCACCACGCGCGGGTCGCCAAGATACGCCCAGCGGTCGGCGAACGCGCACTTGACCGCCTCCACCATCAGGTGCAGACGCTGGGTGGCGTCCATCCCGCGCAGGTCGAACCCGTCCAGCAGCGCGAGCGCTTCCATCAGGATGACGCCCTGCGACACGGGCGGCTGCCCATGGATGGTGTAGGCGCGGTAGCGCACGCGCAGCGGCTCCAGCAGTTCGCTCTCGTGGCGGGCGAGGTCGTCCGCGTCGAACCAGCCGCCGTGCTGCTGGCTGTAGGCGATAAGCCGTCGCGAGAGTTCGCCCTTGTAGAAGGCGTCGCGTCCGCCCGCGGCGATGACTTTCAGGGCGCGCGCCGTGTCGGGGCAGCGCGCGATCTCGCCTGGACGCGGGGGGCGATCCTGCCCCAGCAGCCCCTGCAGCACAGGGCGCAGCTCGCTGGAACGGCTCGCGTTGCGCCAAATGGTCGCCTTCCGCGCGCTCATCGGGTAGCCCTGCTCGGCGTACTCGATCGCAGGCTCCAGCAGGCGCGGGATAGGCAGCCTGCCGTGCAGCGCGTGCAGGCGGAACCAAGCGTCCACCAAGCCTGGCACGGTCGCCGCCGTGACGCCGCGCAGCGGGATGCCGTTCGGGAAGCGTTCGGGCGTTGCGGTTTGGGGCGCGGCGCCTGAACCGTTGAGCGCGCGGGTGCGCCGACGCGCCGCGTCGTACCACACCACGAACGCATCCCCGCCGAGATGACTCGCCCACGGCTCCACCACACACAGCACGGCGGAGGTCGCTATCGCCGCGTCTACGAAGCTGCCGCCCGCCCGCAGGATGTGTAGCCCTGCGCTGACCGCCAGCGGCTGCGAACTGGCGACGACCCCGTTCCGTGCATAGACCGCACTGCGCGAAAGCATAGCGGGTGTATTCGCGGCGCGGGGCAACCCTCCTGCTCACACCACGCTGTTCCGCAGCACGCCGATGCCCTCCGCCTCCAGCTCGACCACATCGCCTGGTTGCAGCCACGGGTAGGTTCCGTCGGGGTACTCCAGCAGGCAGCCGCCGCCGACCGTGCCTGAGCCAATCACATCGCCCACCTGCAGGCGCGTGTTGCGCGAGGCGTGCGCAATCAGCTCGGCGAAAGTCCAGTGCATCTCGCTTGCCAGCCCCTGCGTAATCGTCTGCCCGTTCACGCGGGCGGTCAGGCGGATGCCCCAGCGACTGCCCCGCGCGGGGTCGGGCATGCGGTACGCCTCCAACGCGTCGGGCGTGACGACCCACGGTCCCAGCGAGGTCGCGAAGTCCTTCGCTTTGGCGGGACCCAGCCCGACGCGCATCTCGCGCCGTTGGATGTCGCGCGCGCTCCAGTCGTTCAGCAGCGTGAAGCCCGCAATCGCCGACTCCGCCTCCTGCAGGCTCCAGTCGCCCCCCGCGCGCCCGATAATCACCGCCAGCTCCAGCTCAAAGTCCAGCGCGTCGGTGTCGGGCGGTTTGCGCACGGGCTGCTCGTGCCCCACCAAGCACGCGGGGTTGGAGAAGTAGAACGCGGGCGCGGCGTACCATTCGGGCGGCGGGGCGTCGTAGCCGCGCGCGCGCCGCGCGTTGCGCACATGCGCCTCGAACGCATAGAAATCGCGCACGCTGGGCGGAACCCGTATCGGCGGGGCGTAGGCGAAGGGGGCAATCGGCGCGCCCAGCTGCATCAGCCGCGCCGAACGCTCCGCGTCGGGCAAGCGCAGCCAGTCCAGAAAGTCGCGGCAGCCCTCGATGCGCCGCCACGCGCCCGCACGCCACACGGCAAGGCATGGGGGGCTATCGGGCGCGTCGTGCAGGGTCGCAAAGCGCATCGCTACTTGCGGATGTCCACGATACGCACGCGCAGCGCGCCTTTGGGCAGGTGCGCCTCCACCTCGTCGCCCACCTTGTAGCCAATCAGCGCGCGCGCCAACGGCGCTTGGTACGACAGCTTGTGATGCTCGGGATCCGCCTCCATCGCGCCCACAATCCGAAACTCGCGCCGCTCGCCCGACGGCAACTCCTCAATCGTCACCAGCGAGCCGATGCCCACATAGTCGGTCGGGATGTCTGGCTCGCGCACAATCGTCGCGCTCTGCAAAATCGCGCGAATCTCCTGGATGCGCGTTTCGACATACGCCTGGTCGCTCTTGAGAATCTCCAGCTCGGCGTCTTCCGCGCTGAACTCGCCATGCTCTTTATGGGCGCGGAACGCTTCGGCGATACGCATGCGCTCCACGGTCTGCAAGCGGCGCAGCTCCGATTCCAGCTGTCGGAAGCCCGCTTCGGTCAGATAGATACGGTCAGGTTCAAAATGCGTCATTGCACGCCTCCTCTACATGCAAACCCCAGCTCGAAGGCTAATACGCAGATGCTCGCGCGGGGGTTCCCGTGAAAATACGCGACTTGCGCCCGTTTTCCTGCCCGCGCCCAAAAAACCCGTATCCCGCACAGCCCCACAGCGCGCGAATCCGATGTAGAATAGGCGCGACAGGGCGCAATTCACTGACTCGTCCGTCGAACCCTGTCCGCTTTTGGCGCGATTCGGAGTCTTCTTAAGCGGTAGGCGACAGTGCAAATGTGGTATAATAGGAATATGCCTGTAAGACTCCACTCGGCGATTCGGAGTCTTCTTAAGCGGTAGGCGACAGTGGTACTCTCGCCGCCGATGCAACGAAGCAGAACCGTCGCGGGAAGTTGTCTTCCTGCATGCATAGAACGCTGTTACGCTCGGAGGTCTAAATTATGAAAGGCATTCTGCGTTTCGCACTGGGCGCGCTGTGCGCCCTCACAATCGCGGGCGTGTACGCCCAACCGCCCGGACTGGCAGGACTGGTCTGGCTGGACAACAACCTCGAGTTCGATCTGAACGCGGGCAACTTGGTCACGACAGGCGCAATTGGCACAACCGTCGCGCTCGGAGATCAGGCGCCTGTCTGTATCACGAAGTTGCCTAATACCTTGGATGTCGCCCTCAACCTCACGGCGCTGACGGGCATCCCCAATCTACCGTCGATCACGCTTGTTGGCACGGCGCAGGCTGGCGGCAGCCAGATCCGATGGCAACTGCCCCAGCCTGTTACCATCGACCAGTGTATATCTGTGTCGGGCGTCAATGTGCTCATCAAGGAGATCACGGCGGCGAGTCTGTTGGTAAACCTGACGCTGCTTAACCCGCCCTACAACTCCAGCGTCTGCAACGACACCTTTTATGTGCAGATGACTCCCACAGGCGGCAACCAGTTCAACTTCGTCAACTTGGTGGCGTTCGCGTTCTGTGTTGAGAGTCCTTTCACACGCATCGACGGCACGGTGCGCGATTTGGACTACATCGCCCACAGCGGTCCCATTCCGGAGCCTGCGAGCGTGTTGGCGATCGGCACGGGTCTGGTCGGCTTGTTGGGGCTGCGCCGGCGCAAGAAGAAAGACCCACGCGGCGGGGGGCGGCACGCCCCCTACTTCCCACAACCTACAGGAGGAGAGGAGAGTACAATGAGACACACCCATCGCATTTTCGGGCTTATCGCGGCGTCGCTGATTGGCAGCGCGGTACTGTAT
>JAIMAN010000060.1 GCA_023511915.1 Armatimonadota bacterium | reverse complement strand
CCGCCATGGCGCACTCCGATTGACCAGAACCCGCCTGCAGTGAGCAAGGGCACAGTGTCCATCGCAGAGGTGGAGTTCCCCGCCGAGACCACCATCAACTTCGAGGCGGATCTCGCGCTGGGCGGGTCGGGCAGCGTGCTGCAGCGCAAGCCCGACAGCAGCAGCATCTTCCTGATTGTGCCCGTGCGGGCGCGCCACAACGAGTTCGTGCAGGCGAACTTCGTAGACGGGCACGCGAAAGCCATCAAGGCGCGCAAACTCGGACAAGCGGGCGCGGGCGTGCAATACACCTATCCTGGGCGCGCGGGCAACGACCCATTCGTGCTGCGTCCAGGCGCGGAGGTCTGGTGCGTCACAGGCACGCCCTACGCACGCTATCAGGGCACAGCACCGAACGCGCCCTTCAACGCCTGCCGACCCTATCTGGAGGGTATCGCGACCGAGGATAACCTCGGCAAGTGCTATAAGTATATCCGTCTCTAAGCCGCTTGGATGACGCTGACTTCTCGCGCATGGGCGGTGCTGAGCGCGGGCGGGCTGGTTGCCCTACTGGGCGCCGCCCGCCCCGACCTGTTGGGGCTGACGCTGCTGATCGACCTGCTGGCGGTGGTTATTATCGCGGTGGACGCGCTGAGCCTGCCCCGCGCGACGGCGTTCCGCATCCAGCGCCGCCATGAGCGCGTGCTGTCGCTGGGCGCGGAGAACCGCATCGAACTGACGCTAACGCACAGCCTGACCGCGCCGCACCACGCCCGCCTGCGCGACGAGCCGCCCCCCGACTGCGACTATGACCGCCGCGAGTTCACCCTGCTGCTGACGCCCGACCAGCCCGCGCAGGTGGTCTATCACCTGACGCCGCGCTATCGGGGCGAGGCGCGCTTTGAGGATGTGTTTCTGCGCGTGGAGGGGCGACTGCGCCTGACGACGCGCGACTACCGCCTGCCTGCCCGCGAACGCGCGCCCATTTACCCGAACCTGCTGCAACTGCGCGAGTACGACCTGCTGCGCCATCGCGGGCGACTGCAAATGATGGGCTTCCGCCAACTGCGCCTGCGCGGGCAGGGCGCGGAGTTCGAATCGCTGCGCGAATACACCCCCGACGACGAGTTCCGACGCATCGACTGGAAAGCGACCGCGCGACGCGGCAAACCCATCGTGCGCGACTACCAGACCGAGCGCAGCCAGAATGTGGTGCTACTGCTCGACGCAGGGCGCACGATGCTGGCGGAGGTGGAGGGCAGGCGCAAGTTCGATGCCGTCTTGAACGCCGCGCTGATGCTGGCGTATGTCGCCGTGCAGATGGACGACAAGGTCGGCGCGCTGGTGTTCGCCGACGAGGTAGACCTGTTCAGCCCGCCCCAGCGCGGCAAGGCGCAGGTCGGAAAACTGGTCGACGCGCTGCACGACGCCGAGCCGCGCATGGTCGAATCGGACTACCTGTACGCGGCGACCTACTTGGCGAAGCGGTGGCGCAAGCGGTCGCTGATTGCGCTGTTCACCGACCTGATTGACCCCGACGCTTCGCGCATGGTGTTGCACGCGCTGGGCGCGCTGCGCCGTCAGCACTTGTGCGTCGCCATTACCGTCGCCGACCCGCGCCTGCACCGCTGGAGCCAGCAGCCGCCCGACGCGCCGAGCGACCTGTACCGCCGCGCCGTCGCCCTGCAGACCCTCAACGACCGCACGGCGGCGACCCGTGCGCTGGAACGCATGGGCGTCCACTGCATCGACGCCGAGCCTGACACCCTCGTCGCCGCGCTGGTGAACCACTACCTGCAGGTCAAAGCGCGTGGGGGGCTATAGGGTATCCTATAGCCCGCGAGGAGACCCATGCACACACTGCGACGATTAGGATACGCGGCGCTGATACTCGCCGCCAGCGTTAGTCTGTACGCGCTTTCGGGATGCGCATCCCAACAGCAGGAAGCGACCCCGCCCCCAGAAGGCGGCAGCGCGTTGCAACCGACCGAGCCGCCCCTCCCACCCCCACAAGCAGAAACTCCACAGCCCCAACCGAAGGAGTCGGCGGCACAAGCAACCGCCGCGCCCGACGACTTCCCGCTGCCCCTCTACACGGGCATGGAGGTCAAAAACACCCTGCGCACCCAAACAGGCGACTTCAAGGGCATCCAAGTGGAACTCGTCGGGGACGCCAGCCCGCAAGCCGTCGCCGACTTCTACGAGGCGGAATTCAACAAACGAAACCTGAAGGTTAGCAAAATGAACCAGAAGACTGCCGCAGGCGAGGAAATCCTCATTCTGGGGCAGTCCGAGACCATCACGGCGGGCGTCTCTGCCGTGCGCGAGCAGAACCAAACGCGCGTGGTGCTTTCCTGGAGCGAAAAACAGAAACAGTAAGGAGGCAAGTATGCAGACCTATGCTTATGGCTACCCCCGACTGGGCGAGAGCCGCGAGTTCAAGCGGCTGATTGAAGGCTACTGGCAAGGCAAGGTGAGCGAAGCCGACCTACGCGACGGGCTAAGCGCGCTGGAGCAGTACCGCCTCGCCACCTACGCGCAGTTCGTCGACGCCTACCCCATCGGCGAGATGACCATGTACGACAATATGCTCGACACCGCGATTATGCTGGGCGTCTACCCGATTGACCCCAACGACTTGGACGCCTACTTCGCGTTGGCGCGCGGCGCGGACGCCCTTCCGATGACCAAGTGGTTCAACACGAACTACCACTACCTCGTGGCGCACCTCGACGCGCAGACCGCCTTCCGCCTGCACTGGAACAAGCCGCTGCAGGCGTTCCAGCAGCACGGCGCGGGCTACCCGTACCTGATAGGACCCTACACCTTCCTGCGCCTCAGTCGCGGCTGCGCGCCCGACCAACTGCCCACGCTGCTGGAGCGGCTGACGCCCGTCTACGCCGAGATCCTGAACAGCCTCAAGCAGGCGGGCGCGGCGTATGTGCATATCGACGAACCCGCCTTCGCGCTCGATGCGCCCGACGCCGAGGTGAACGCCATCTGCGCGGCGTACCAGACGCTGGGACAGCACGCGCCCATCCTGCTGATGACCTACTACGACAGCGTGGACTTCCTGCCCCACCTGTACGACCTGCCGCTTGCGGGCGTCGGACTGGACTTGGTGCAGGGCAAGCGCAACTTCGAGACCCTCGCGCAACACGGCTTCCCCCGCGACAAGGTGCTAATCGCGGGCGTGGTGGACGGGCGCAATGTGTGGAAGACCGACCTGCGCACGGCGGCGGAGCGCGTGCGCACACTCGCCCAGCAGACAGGCGCGACCGTGTGGCTTGCCAACGCCGCGCCGCTGATGCACCTGCCCGTCACGGTGCAGCCCGAAAGCGCGTTAGATCCCGCCCTCAAGGAGCGCGTCGCCTTCGCCAAAGAGCGACTGCAAGAGCTGCGCCTGCTGAAGACGCTGCTGACCGACGGCGAGACGGACGCTGTCCGCGCGTGGAACGCCTACCAGCACGCCACCGACCACTGGCGTAGCCCCGCCGTGCAGCAGCGCGTCGCCAGCCTCACGCCCGACGACTTCGAACGCGCCGCGCCCTACCCCGAACGCGACCGCCTCCAGCGCGAACGGCTGAACCTGCCGCCCTTCCCGACCACCACCATCGGCAGCTTCCCGCAAACGCCCGAAGTGCGCCAGATGCGTCAGGCATACCGCACAGGCAAAATCACCGCCGAGGAGTACGACGCCTATATCCAAAGCCAAATCCGCGGACTTATCGCCTTCCAAGAGCAAATCGGGCTCGATGTACTGGTTCACGGCGAGTTCGAGCGCACCGATATGGTGGAGTTCTTCGCCGAGAAGATGGACGGGATTGCCTTCACGCAGCAGGGCTGGCTGCTGTCGTATGGCACGCGCGTCTACCGTCCGCCAATCATCCACGGCGATGTCGTCCGCACTGCGCCGATGACCGTCAAGGAGACCGCCTACGCCCAGTCGCTGACCCAAAAGCCTGTCAAGGGCATGCTCACGGGTCCCGTGACGATTATCGCGTGGAGTTATGTGCGCGAGGATATCCCCGTCGAGCAGGTCGCCTACCAGATTGCGCTTGCCCTACAAGACGAGGTACGCGACTTGGAGGAGGCGGGCATCCCAATTATCCAAATCGACGAACCTGCCTACCGCGAGAAGGCGCCCCTCAAACGCGCCGACTGGGACGCCTACTTCCGCTGGGCAGCGCAGGCGTTCAAACTCGCCGCACGCGCCAAGCCTGAAACCCAGATTCACACCCACATGTGCTATTCGGACTTCAACACCGTGCTGCAGTATATCGACTGGATGGACGCCGATGTCATCACGATTGAGGCGGCGCGCGCCAAAGGCGAGGTCATCAGCGCGTTCGAGCATTACAACTACACGCGCCAAATCGGACCGGGTGCGTTCGATGTGCATACGCCTGCCGTGCCGAGCGTGGGGTCCATCGAGGCGGTGATGACCCGCGCGATTCGCGTCTTCCCGAAAGAGCAGTTCTGGGTGAACCCCGACTGCGGGCTGAAGACGCGCAAGTGGGACGAGGTGATCCCCGCGCTGAAGCACATGGTGCAAGCCGCACGCAACCTGCGCGAGCGACAGGCATGATTCGAATCACGGTTCCCCTCGCGAAGCGGGGGGAACCTCAAGGAGGGGGGGCGAAGTTAAACCCCTTGCACAGCGGGCATAAGATGCAACAGGCGCTGGAGGAACTGCAACGCGCGATTCAGCATGTGCTGGCGTTGGGGCTGGGGCGTGCGGGCGGTCTGGAGCCGCTGCGCGACGCGCTGCGCGCCCTACAGCCCCACGACGCGCTTGCGCCGCTTGCCGACGGCGTGCAGGCGGTGTTGGATACGGACGACGCGCGCGTGCAACTGGATGTGCTGACGCGCCTGCACTATGCCTGCGGGCGGCTGCTGACGCGCCTGCGCGCCGACGCACTGCCAACGCTGCACGCCGACGCGCTTCACGAGCCGACGCGCAGGGTTGCTGCTGTCGTACCCCCCTCCTCTCGATTATCCCCAATTCGCGAGGGGAGCGAAGCCCCATCGGTTCCCCCTGCTGGTAGGGGGAACCTGCAGGAGGGGGTTCTTGAGAGTTTCGCCCGCCTGTTTCGCGGCGAGGCGTCGCTGCTGGAGACGCTGCCCGCCGTCTACGCCCGCCTGCAGGCGTGGCAGCCCGACCAGCCCCTGCTGCCCATCCAACTCGCACTGGCGCACTACGGCACGGCGCACATCGCGTTAGAGCGGCTGCGCGCCCTCGGCGCGACCGCGTTGCAGGCGGTCATCCAACTGGCGGGCAGCAAAAGCCCCGCCGTGCGCCTGCGCGCCTGTGAACTGCTACTGGAGTACGACGCGCCCAAAGCGACCGCCGCCCTGCGCAGCGCGCTGCCCAAAGCCCCGCGCGCCCTGCCCCTGATGCAAAAACTGCGCGCCCGACCCGACCTGCATGAGGTGATTCTCAAAGACGGCGCGCCCAGCCTCGAACAGTGGCTGTCCGCCCTCGGCGACCGACGCCAGTACCACCAAATGCTGCAGCAGACCGAAGTGCAAATCATGCTGCTGCCCGCCAACGCGCCCGCGCTGGACGCCCTGTTCCAGAAAATCCACGCGCTGGCATTCAACGAGTACGAATCCTGGCGGATGCTGGCGCGCGTGCCCCACGAGCGCATTACGCAGACCCTGCTGGCGCACCCCGAATGGCTGCGCAGCCAGTGCTACGAGCATTTTCTTGCGACGCTGGACTACCGCCTGATTCCGATTCTGCGGAGCGTCCAACCGCAGTTCTGGCGCGAGCAGATGCGCCAACTCACACAACATCTGCCCGACGCGGCGTTCTTGCCCGACGCGCTACGCGAGTATCCCGACCTTGTGAAGCGGTTCGGCGAGCCTGCGGAAATCGCTCAGTCTCCGAATTAGGGCTCGGGTTCCTACCGTTGGGCGTCGGGAACTATTGAGCAGGAGAAGTCGCGCCCGACGCGAATAGCCACTATGCTATGCGACGACGCACGGTGATTGGGGTAATACTCCTGCTGCTGGCGGGCGCGCACGCCGACAAACTGACGCTGCACGACGGCACCGTCATCGAGAACTGCTACATCCGCGACGAGGGCGTGCGCCTAATCGTGTGGGAACGGCTCGAAGATGTCGGCACGGATCGCTGGAAAGTCTACCCGCGCCGACTGGTCAAGGAGTTCACCATCGAGCGCGACGCAGCGTGGGACGCGAAGCCGAACCTGCCCGACCTGACGATTACGCACATCGAACTGAACCCGAAACTCGCGGGGCTGCACGGGCGCGTGGACTACGACCCCTACGGACGCCCTAAGATCGTGGGCGGCAGCCTGCCCGACCTCGGCGAACGCGCCTACATGGAACCCGAAGCCGTCGTGCAGGGGCTGAAGTTCCAATACACCCCAGGCGAGACCATCACGATGACCGCGCATGTGAAGAACGCGGGCTTCGCCGACACCGCGCCGTTCGAATATGTCTGGCTTATCGACGACAAGGAAATCGCCCGCGGGCGCGTCACGAAACGACTCAAGCCCCAAGAGCGCATCGAACTGCAGACCCGATGGCAGTGGCAGGACGGGTTCCACCATGTCAGTTTTCGCATCCGCACCAACCAGCGCGAGATCGCCACGATTAACAACCAGATTACCGACCCGCTGTGGGGGTTCGCCTTCTTTTACATCGTCCACAAGGAGCGCGTGAAGGTCTGGAATGAGTTCCGAAACGCCTACGGCACCTTCGCGTGGGAAGACTACTACCGCTGGCACTTGGACATTATGAACCTGCTGTTCGAGCAGAGCGTGTACCCCTCCGCGCCCGAAGGCATCAAGGCGCGCGTGCGGCTGGATCGCATCATCTACGCCGACGATATGGACGCTGCCATCCGCAACCGCTTCTCGGCGGACGGGATTGCCTACGATCAGGGCGGCTGGATTTTCATCAGCGACGAGGATCGCAACCGCAACTGGAAGGCGCCCGAACCGCAGTGGCGCAACAACACCGAATGGTCGCTGCCCCACGAACTGGGACACCAACTGGGGCTGACCGACCTGTACGCGCTGGACTATCACGGGCACGAGAACCACCGCATGTCCGACAATGGCGACATGCTGACCCACTACTATCGCGGCTACAAGACGATGATGCACTGGCACGGACCGCATTTGTGGTCGGAGGTGTGCGCGGGCTACTTGAACCAGACTTGGAACAAGCCGCGCGGACACTTCGGCGACTACTACTTCGCCCTCCCCGCCGAGAACTTCCTGCAGATTGTGGATGTGAACGGTTTGCCTGTGGCGGGCGCGACGGTGGAGATTTTCCAGCGCGGCGTGGTGGTGGACAAGACCCAGCCGCCCCAAGAGCAGGCGGGCGTGACCGTCTACGCGGTGGTGGAGGACGGCAACTTCGGGCATCCCGTCTCCAGCGACCCTGTGATGGTGGGCAGAACGGACGCGCAGGGGCTGCTGCGCTTGCCGAACCGCCCCGTGCAGGAGGTGCGCACGCTGAACGGCTACCACCGACGCCCGAACCCGTTCGGCAACATCAATGTCGTGGGGCAGCGCGGGCTGCTGCTCGTGCGCGTGACCAAGCACGACCGACCCTGCTACTACTGGCTGGAGATTACCGACTTCCTGATTGCCTACCTGCGCGGGCACACGGAGCGGTTCACCCTCACGCTGCGCACGCCCTACGGCTCGCCCGACTCGCCGCCCGCGCCGCGCAACCTACGGGTGGAGCGCGTCGACGAACACCAGGTGCGCCTGCGCTGGGACGCCCCAGACATCACGCGCGACCAGCACTACAACGACCTCATCGTGGCGTATCGGGTCTACAGGCGCGTCTCCAGCGACGGGCTGAACGACCGCCCGTGGTTCCCTGTGGCGACGGTGGAGCCTGATACGCGCAGCGTCGTGATTGACCTGCGCCAGCATTACCACAAAGACCTCTACTGGTTCTCCAACGCCAACCGCTTCGCCGTCTCGACAGTGGGCACAGGCGGCGTTGAGAGCGAACTGGTGGAGATCGTGATGCCGAAGGATTAGCCGCCCAACTCGCGCGTCAGCCACTGCGCGAAGTCGGGGTTCACACTGGCAAGCGGGATTTCGCCGACGAAGTGCGTGTAGTCGATGTGGCGGCGGGCGACGGCTTCAATCGATTCGCGCATGCCCGCCCGCGCCTTGACAATCAGCACGGTCTCCGACTCCTGCTGCACCGCGCCCTCCCACAGGTAGGCGCAGGTAATGGGGAACCAGTTCGCGCACACGGCGATGCGCTCGCGCAGCAGGTCATAGGCGACCGCCTGCGCCTCGTCGGGCTGGCTGAAGGTCAGGTAATACAGCGCCAGCATCGCTATCGTCGGGCGGGCTTGCCCCCGCGCACCATGCGCTCCACGGCGTCGGGTTCACGCGGCAGGGCGCGGCTCAGGTTCTCCACCCCGCGCTCCGTCACCAAGTAATCGTCCTCAATCCGAATGCCGATGCCCTCCGACGGGATATACAGCCCCGGCTCGATGGTGAACACCATACCAGGACGCAGCGGCTGGTTCGGGTCTAAGTCATGCACATCCATGCCCATCATGTGCGACAGCCCATGCACGAAGAAGCGGTCTAAGGTCTGTTCGTTGCCGTTCTCGTCTTTGGCGCGCAGTTTATGGTTGCGGAAGAATTCCACAACTTTCTGGTGCAGCTGCCCCAGCGTGATGCCCGGTTTGGCTTCCTTCTCGGCGTATTTCATCGCGTCCAGCACGGCGATATAGAGTTCGCGTTGGCGCGGGGTGAATTTGCCCGACGCGGGGTAGGTGCGCGTGATGTCGGCGGTGTAGTAGGAGTATTCCGCGCCGATGTCCACCAGCACCAGTTCGCCCGCGCGCACTTGCCGCTTGTTCGCGTTGTAGTGCAGGATGCAGGCGTTGGGTCCCGAGCCGATGATCATCGGGTAGCCCTCGCGTTCGGAGCCGTGCCTGCGGAACGCCTCTTGCGCGGCGCCCTCCAGTTCGTACTCGTAGACGCCGGGCGCGAGTCGCTGGGCGAGCGCGCGATGCCCTGCGATGCTGGCGGCGACCGCCTTGCGGATGAGCGCGACCTCGGCGGGCGATTTGACCACCCGCATCGGCGCCATCAGGCGGTCTATGCTGGCGAGTTGCGCTTCGGGGTTCGCCTCGCGGATGGCATCCGCAAGCAGTGTGCGCGCGGGGCGGTTCACCAGCACGCGCGGGTGCAGTTTGAGCGCGTCAGCGAGAAACGCGCGCAGTTCCCCGCGCTCACGAATGTCGTCGATGCCCGTCTCGCGGCGCGTCTGGTCGTTCGGTTCGGGCAAGGGTCCCTCAAACAGGCGCGACACCCGCGACTGGCGCGGCAGAAACAGCACGACCCGCTCCTCCAGCGGGCTGTCATGCGGCAAAATCACCAGCACGCCGTTCATCGCCTCCAGCCCCGTCAGGTACATGAAGTTATTGTCTTGGCGGAAGCGCATGCGCGTGGGCGGGCTGGTCTCGCTGGCGAGAATCGCGATTTGGTCGCTCTCCAGCGTTTGGCTCAGTTGTTCGCGTCGCTGGGCATACTCGGAGACGGGGATACCCCACAGTGTGGGCGTCTCCGCCGTGGCGTACACGCCGCTGCCCAGCACAATCAGCCCCAGAATCCATCCGAACGATTGGCGTCGCATGGTAGGAGTGTACCCCGCGCGTGCAGGAAGGTGCGCTTGGAGGTAGAATCACGCGCCCGCTATGGAACAGGAGTTCCCCACACGGCAAGAGTACGATGCATGGTGGAAACTTTTCCTGCAGGGGTTCCTGAAGGAGTTTCTGGAGTTGGTCGCGCCCGACTTGCACGCGATGATTGACTGGGACGCGCCTGTGGAGTTTGTCGACAAGGAGTTGCTGCCGATTTCGGCGGATAGCCGCACGCAGCGTCTCTATGTGGATTCGCTGTTCCGCGTGCGCCTGCGCAACGGGCAAGAGGCGCTCGCGCTGATTCACATCGAGGTACAGGGCGACCCAGAGGCGCTGTTCCCGAAGCGGATGTTCCGCTACTTCGCGCGTCTGTATCTGGAGTACGACTTGCCGATTATCAGCCTTGCCATCTTCAGCGACGACAACCCAAACTGGCAGCCCGACACCTACGAGATGTCGCTGGGCGGTTGCGAACTCGTCTTCAAGTATCGCACGCTGAAACTGATGAACCTTGACCGCGCGGCGTTGGAGCAGAACTCGAACCCTGCCTCGTTAGTGCTGTTAGCGTTCCTACGCGCGCGAGAGACAGCGCGCAATATGGATCTCCGCTTCGAGTCGCGCAAGCACCTCGCGATTCTGGCGCGTGAACGCGGGTATAATGAGGAACAGCTGGCGAAACTCGATGAGCTGTTGGAGGGGATTATGAAACTGCCTGAGTTCCTGGAGAAGCAGTACGAGGAGGCGCTTGAGGAATACAAGCGCGAGAAGAAGATACCCTTCATCACGGCGGCGGAGCGGATTGGACTGCGCCGTGGGATTGCGGAAGGCTTTCAGCAGGGCTACACCATCGGGCGACAGGAAGGACTGGAGGCTGGACGGCAAGAAGGGCTGGAAGCCGGGCGACGCGAAGGACTGGAAGCCGGGCGACGCGAAGGACTGGAAGCTGGACGACGGGAAGGAAAAGAAGAGGGGCTGCAGCAGGGGCTGCAGCAGGGGCTTCTCGAAGGTCTGCGCAGGTCGCTTAGCCGACGATTCCAGAAGCGGTTTGGCGATGCAGTACGGGATGTCATCGACGCGCTGGACGCCGTTGAGGATGTGGCGTTGCTGAACCGTATCGACGAGTTGGACGCCGAGGACGCCCCGCTGGACGACATCCGACAGCAGCTAAGCGCTTACTTGAACCGATAATTTAGAACCATCATGAGTGAGATTCTCATCACGCCTGAGGGATACGAACGACTGAAGCGCGAGTTAGACGAACTCAAGACGGTCAAGCGGCGCGAGATTGTGGAGCGCATCAAGGCGGCGCGTGCGCTGGGCGACCTCAGCGAGAACTTCGATTACCAAGACGCCAAGCGGCAGCAGGCGTTCCTTGAGGGGCGCATCAAAGACCTGGAGACCGTGCTGAGCCGCGCGAAGGTCGTTCCGCGCCCCGACAACGCGGGTGAGGTGGTGCATTTAGGTAGCAAGGTCACCCTGCACGACCTCGACACCGACAAGGAGCGCACCATTGCCATCGTCGGCTCGTTCGAGGCAGACCCGCTGCAAGACCGCATCTCCATCCTCTCGCCGCTGGGCGAGGCGGTGCTGGGCAGAACCGCAGGCGAGGAGGTCGCCGTCAACACCCCCAAAGGCGTCGTGCGCTACCGAATCGTGCGCATCGAGTAGCAGGAATCCCGCAGGCGAGGGCGAACCCGTCCACAGGAGGCGCACTATGGCACGAGTCACTTTGCTGATTGGCTTGACGAACGGGCAAGAGATCGACTGCCCAATCAACTCGCGCGACGAGGCGCAGCAGGTTATCGAGGAGCTGCGCCGTTCAGATGATTTGGTGAACCTGCCGGGCATCTGTTTCATTCGTACCTCTGGCTCGTCGGAGCTGGGCGCGCGGGGGGTGGTCGCCGTACACCCGCATCAGGTGGTCTACACGCAGATTCTGGGCGTCGATGAGTAGCCTGCGGCGTTGGGGGTGCGACTATTAGCACCCCTGCCCGAACGCAAACAGCACTTGCAGCAGGTCGGCGTCATCAATCACGCCGTCCCAGTTGAGGTCGTAGCGGGTGTAGCCCCGCTGCCCGAACGCAAACAGCACGCCCAACAGGTCGGCGTCATCGACGCAGCCGTCGCCGTCCGTGTCGCCAACCGCATCGCGCCGCCAGCGGTAGTCGTTGCGCATCGCCTCGCGCCAATCCTGAATCGTGTTCCACTTGCCCTCGATGTAGTACGGGTCAATCTGGGGCCAGCGGTACAAACACACGCCCCATATCGCTTGATTCGCAGGGTTCTGGTTCCAAGTGTGGATTTCGCGGTAGGCGTTTTTGATCCAGCCGTTGTTGGTGTTCGTCCACGGCTCGCCTTGATTGGTCTCGGTGATGAACGCGGGCAGGTGGCGCAGCGACGGGGGTACGCGGCTCAGTAGGTTGCGATACACCCGAAAGTGCAGGTACACCTGGTCATACGGCGGCTGCATGCGCGTCTCGCTGAAGATGTTGTTCGGGTCGCTGCCGTGCGTGTAGGCGTGCAGGATGATGCCATCCTGCTCCGCGCCAATCGCCTCCAGCATCTGCGCCCAGTAGTCCAGAAAGCCAGGGATCGGGCAGGTTCGTTTCGTTGCCGATGATCCAGATGTGGGCGCCGTGTGAGTTGCGCACGAAGTTCGCCACGCGCTGCGCGCAGTTCAGCAAGCAACATTAGGTATCCTTACGCCTATGCCAGAGGAGCAGCGCTGCGATATCCTATTGCGCGGCGGGACGGTGTTTGACGGGCTGGGCAATCCTGGCTTTTGCGCGGATGTGGCGATTACAGACGAGCGCGTCGTCGCGATTGGCGAGCTGGAGGGCTGGCGCGCAGGGATAGAACTCTCCGTTGAGGGCTTGTGCGTCGCGCCAGGCTTTATCGACATCCACACGCACGCCGACTTCTCGCTGAACCACCACCCCGAACAGCTCAGCGTGCTGTTTCAGGGCGTCACGACGCAGGTCGGGGGCAACTGTGGCTTCGCGGTCGGGCAGATCGACGACACGCCGCTCTTTCGCCAAGAGCAGCGCTGGCTCAAGCCCTACGGCGTCTCAATCAACTGGCGCTCGTTCGACGAGTACCTACACCAGCTGGACGAGCTGGGGCTGGGCGCGAACTATGTGCCGCAGTGCGGGCACGGCACGGCGCGGAAAAAGGTAATGGGCTACGAGAAGCGACCGCCCACCCCCACCGAGCTGGACGCGATGCGCCATGAGATTGCGCTGTGCTTCGAGGCGGGCGCAGTCGCCTTCACCACAGGGCTGGAGTACCCGCCCAACAGCTTCGCCGAGACCGACGAGATTATCGCGCTGGCGAAGGTCGCCGCGCAGTACGGCGGCTTCTACGCGACGCACCTGCGCAGCGAGGGCGATTATCTGATTGAAAGCGTGCAGGAGGCGTTGCGCATCGCTCACGAGGCGGGGCTCCCTCTGCAACTGGCGCATCACAAGGCGGAAGGCAGGCACAACTGGGGCAAGGTGCATCAGACGCTACAGATGGTCAGCGAGGCGGTCGCCCAGGGGCTCGATGTCACGCTCGACGTCTATCCCTACACGGCGTACCAGACCTCGCTGGCGGTGGCGTCGTTGCCCAGCTGGGCATTAGACGGCGACCCCGACACGCTGCTGGCGCGCCTGCGCGACCCGCACGAGCGCGAACGGCTGATTCACGCCATGCGCGAGGCGCAACCCGACTGGCACAGCACGGTCATCGGCAGCACGCCGCACAATCGCGACTATCAGGGGCTAACGCTCGCCGACGCTGCGCGTTTGGCGGGCAAAGACCCCGAACCCTTCGTGCTGGACTTGCTGCTGGACGCGGGCGGGCATGTGGGCGTGGCGTGGTTCAACATGGCGGAGGACGACCTGCGCACCGTGCTGCAGTACCCGCTGACGATGGTCGCCTCCGACGGCGTGGGCACAGAACCCAGCAAGTACGCCGCCGAGCGACCGCACCCGCGCAGCTACGGCACTTTCCCGCGCGTGCTGGCACAGTATGTGCGGCAGGAGGGGCTGCTGAGCCTGGAGGAGGCGATTTTCAAGATGACGGGGCTGCCCGCCGCGCGCCTGCGCCTTACCGACCGCGGGGTGCTGCAGGAAGGCGCATACGCCGACATCGTGGTGTTCGACTTCGGCGCGATTCAAGACTTGGCGGACTTCCAGAACCCGCACCGCTTGGCGCAGGGGGTTGTGCATCTGCTGGTGAACGGGCGGTTCGCCATCCGCGACGGGGCGTACACAGGAACCCGCGCGGGGCGCGTGCTACGACGCGGGTAGCCTACTTCCCTGTCGGGCGCTGCAAGCGGAACATCGCTTCGGGGGTGGCGCGTACATACCACGACTCGCCCATGCGCCCGATGTAGTCGGCGACGAGGTTGTCCACCACGCCTCCGGGGGCGAGCAGCGTCTCGGCGATGTGGAAGCACAGCACCTCGCCAATCACATAGTTCGCCGCCACAGCACCCGCGCCGTGCGCAACCACCTGAAACAGTTTGCACTCCATAGCGATGGGGCTTTCGGCGACGCGCGGCGGCTGCACATAGAGCGACGGGGCGCGCGTTAGCCCGACCTGCTCGAACTCGCTGACGCCGTACTCGTACTCGAACGAGGTCTGGTTCATCTGCTCGGCGAGCCAGTAGGGGGCGATGTTGACCACGAACTCGCCTGTGGCATGCACATTGCGCAGGGTGTCTTTGGGGCGCCCGTCGCGGAAGTTGGTGCAGGAGAACACGACCGACACAGGGTTCGCCCCGCCCGCGTTGAAGAAGCTGAACGGCGCGAGGTTCACCCTGCCGTCGGGCGCGCAGGTGCTGACCCACGCTATCGGGCGCGGCGCAACGCAGCTAATCAGCAGCGCATACGCCTCGCGCGGACTCATTTCTGAAGGGACAAAGGTGCGTACCAACATCGCCCCAAAAGATACCCGATTCGGCTATAATATGCCCGCTATGGCACGCACACGGCTTCGAGCAGGCGCGGCGAAGGTGGACATCACGCCCGACCTTACCAAGATACGCATCCAGCTGGGCGGCTACAACGCGCGGCTGAACATGCCCCCCACAGGCGTCCACGACCCGATATACGCCCGCGCGCTCGCCCTGGAGATGGGCGGGCAGTCGGCGGTGATGGTCGCGCTGGATCACCTGCTGGTTCCGCACAGCCTCACGCGCGCCGTGCTGCAGGCGACGGGACTGCAACCTGCGCAGCTGTTGCTGTGCGCGAGCCACACGCACTGCGCGCCCGATTCGAACGGGCTGAACGAACGGATGCGCTTCCCGCTGCCGGGGGTGGGCACATTTTTGCCAGAGTTTCTGGCGTTCACGACGGAGCGCGTCGCGCAGGCAGTACGGCAGGCGCGCGAGCGCATGCGCCCCGCGACGGTCGCCCTCGCCGCCGCCGAGCTGCCGAACCTGAACCGCAATCGGCGCGGCAGGCGACTGCTGGATCGCACGATGACCGTCGCACGGCTGGACGACACGCAGGGCAAGCCAATTGCGGCGATCGTCGTCTTCGCGGCGCACCCGACGATTTACCCGCACACGATGATGCAGGTCTCGGCGGAGTTCCCCGGCGTGGTGCAGACAACGCTGGAGCGTGTGCTGGGGCGCGCAGCGGTCGCGCTGTACCTGAACGGCGCGCAGGGCGATGTGTCGCCCGTCGCCGACGCGGGCAAGGACGACCACGAGCGCGTGCGCCTCTACGGCACGGCGCTTGCCGACCACGCGCAACGGCTGCTGCGCAACGCCCAACCCCCACCCGCGCGCCTGCGGGTGCATCAGCAGATGGCGCGCTTGCCCGAAGCGCAACCGCACCCCGAGTTCCAAGAATCGGCGGGACGCGACTTCAAAGTGCCCGAAGCGCTGCTGCGCCAGCTTGCGCGGCAAATCACGCCCGAAGCCGCGCCTGTGAGCCTGCTTGCGGTGGGCGAACTGCTGCTGGTCGGCTTCCCCGGCGAGCCTATCAGCTCGCTGGGGCTGCAGACGCGCGAGTTGGGACGCGAGGCGGGCTATCGGCATACTGCGCCCGTCGCGCTCGTCAACGACTGGATCGGCTACATCCTCACCCGCCACGAGTACCTCAAGGGCGGCTACGAAGCGACCATCTCGTTCAACGGACCCGACGCGGGCGAGGCGATTATGAGCGCGGTGCGGGCGGGCATCAGCGCGCTTCGCGACTGAGGCGACCTAACGCCGCCCAACTGCCCTGCCAACGCCACTCCTGCTGGAAACACTTGATACAGGCACATCGCTTCGGCACAGAACCTTGCGGGCAGGCGCGTCGTGTTCCCCTCACCCCCTGTGTCCCCCGCTCCCGCAGGGCGGGCGAGGGGGATTATGGAGTGCGGAAGCGAAGCTTCCGCCTGATGCTGAAGCTGCGCTTCAGCACTCCAAACAGGTCAGCGTGCGGCTCCCCCCTCCCGCAGGGCAAGCGAGGGGGAACACAGGGCGCACCGCCGTGCGCCCCTACACCCCTCCTGATACAGGCACATCGCTTCGGCACAGAACCTTGCGGGCAGGCGCGTCGTGTTCACCTCACCCCCTGTGTCCCCCGCTCCCGCAGGGCGGGCGAGGGGGATTACGGAGTGCGGAAGCGAAGCTTCCGCCTGATGCTGAAGCTGCGCTTCAGCACTCCAAACAGGTCAGCGTGCGGCTCCCC
>JAIMAN010000005.1 GCA_023511915.1 Armatimonadota bacterium | reverse complement strand
GTCTGGCGGTCTACCGCTGGGGCATCGTAGGACTTGCAACGCGCGTCGCGGGTTGGGTATACTGTATCTGCGTTGCCGGGTCGTCTAACGGCAGGACGCCAGACTCTGGATCTGGTAGTGGTGGTTCGAATCCACCCCCGGCAGCCAAAACCGCATCAAGGAGCCTCCGATGAAACTCTTCGTGGACACGGGCAGGGTCGAAGAAGTCCGCAAGGCAGCCGAGTGGGGCATTCTGGACGGCGTGACGACCAATCCCTCGCTGATTGCGCAAGCAGGGCGCGGCTTCAAGGAGACGGTGCTGGAAATCTGTTCCATCCTCCCCCACGGTTCCATCAGTGCAGAAGTGGTCGGCACGACGGTTGAGGACATCCTGCGCGAGGGGCGCGAAATCGCCTCGTGGTCGCCCAACATCGTGGTCAAGGCGCCGATGACGCCCGCTGGGATCGCCGCCACGCGCCAACTCACGCGCGAGGGTATCCGCGTGAACATGACGCTGGTCTTCTCGCCAGCGCAGGTGCTGCTGGCAGCCAAAGCGGGCGCAACCTACATCAGCGTGTTCGTCGGGCGCGTGGACGATGTCTCCAGCGAGGGCATGCGCACGATTGAAGACGCCGTGCAAATCGTCGAGAACTACGGCTTCGACAGCGAGGTGCTGGTCGCCAGCATCCGCCACCCGATGCATGTGGTGGAAGCCGCACGACTGGGCGCACACATCGCCACGATGCCCTTCAAGGTGATGGAGCAACTGTTCCAGCACCCGCTGACCGACATCGGCTTGAAACGCTTCCTGGACGACTGGAACAAGGCGGGGCTGCGGATTTTCGAGTGATTGTGGCGTCGATTGTGCGATTAGAGTTCACGAATCCCCCCTCCGCTTGGTTCCCCCCGCTTCGCGAGGGGAACCAAGCCACGCGCCCACTCGGTTCCCCCTGCTCGCAGGGGGAACCCGCAGGAGGGGGTCGTTAATTTTTGTATTTAGTTTCTGTTCCGCTTCACCTTTAGCAGGCGTCCCAGCGTGTCGCCGTCCGCGTTGGGTGCGCCGTCCGTGCGGTCTGGTTTGGGCGTTGTAGCGACGGGCGGCGGCTTTTCGGGCGGTGTGTCGGGCTGAGAGGGCGGCGTGCGCACAGTCGTAGTCGCAGCGACGCGCTCGCGCGGGGCGGTGGGAACCTGCGTGCGCTGGGCAGCCCGCTGCTTAGCTGCCTGCAAGCGCGCTGCGACAGGCGCAGTCGCCCCGCGCCGCTCCCGACGCCAGCGCAACCGACCCAGCAACGCCGCGACCGCTTCGGGAATCGTAATCACCACGCGCCGTACCGTGATGTCCACCATTAGCAGCATGAGCGCCAGCAGCAGCGCCAGCGTCCACAAGTCGCGCGTGAACCGCTGGGGCGCGGGCGGCGGTTCGTAGGCGCGGGCAGGCTCTGGCGCGACGCGCCCGCCCGTCAGCGACGCTATCCGCTCCAGCAGCGGGCGGTTCTGGCGGTAGAAGCGGTACTCCAGCGGGTAGGGCACAGCCAGCGCGGCGGTCAGCGTCGCCGTGCGCCCTGTGCCGAAGTCGCCCTGCGTGCTTAGCACATACAGCCCCTGCCCCCGCAGCGGGAACTGCGCCGTGTAGCGTCCCGCGCCCTCCATGCTCAGCGTCAGTTCCGTCGTCTCGCCCGACGGCGCGCCCACCGTCAGTTTCGGCGTCAGCCCGTTGATTGGCTCGCCCTGCGGGGTGAACGCTTGCAGTTCCACAATCGCCTGCCCGTTGCGCACAGTCGCCGTCAGCCCGAGGTTCGGCTGTGCGCTGGGGCGCATCGCGCTGCGGATGACCTGCGTCCAGAAGACCGCGTAGCCGTCCCAGCCCAGCCAGCGTTGCGCCCAGCGCGGCTGCGCGTCCGAGGTGAACGCAATCGCCGTGCCCAGCCCATACCGCCACACCGCCAGCAGCGGGTCGTCTTTGTGCGTGCGCATCAGCGTCTGCGCCAGCGGTCGCTCCGAGACCAAGTTGTACGCCAGCAGCGCGGGCGTGCGGCTCCAGTCCACCTCGCGCAGGCGTTCGTCCGCCGTGTTCACTTTGGGGATGAACGCGCCCTGCTCAATTGCCGTGCGCGTCATCGCGCTCACATCGGCGGTGAACAGGCGAGGCAGCGAACTCGCGTCGCGCGTTTGATAGAACTGCCCGCCGCCCACCCGCGCCAGCTGCTTCAGGAATTTGGTTGCGTCGCCGTCGCCGAACGCCACCACGCTCAGCGTCACGCCAAGCCGACGCAACTGCTGCGCGACTTCAATGCTCCCCTCCTGCTCGTCGCAGTCGTTGGCGTCCGCCAGCATGATGATGTGCCGTGCGCGGTCGGGCGGCTCGGTCAGCATCCCGCGCATCGCCATCTCCAGACTGCCGCGCACGAAGATCCCGCCCCCTGTGCCGTACACCTTCTGCAGCACGGCAATAATCGGCTCGCGCTCGCTGGCGGGGAAAATCGCGCTCGGCGGCTGACCCGCCCGCTGCCCATGACAGCCTTGAAACTGGCGCCCGTCGCAACTGAACGGGTCGAACCCCGTGCGCGCCATATCGGGCAGCAGCCAGTCCGACCCGTGACTGCTGATAATCACCCCGAAGCGGTCAATCGGGCGCAGCATCTGCAGCGTCTTGATGGACGCCTCCGCCGCCAAGTGCGCCACCTTGTGCTGCCCGATATACTCGTTCATACTGCCCGAAGCGTCCACAATCAGCACCACCGTCGCCGCATGCTGGATTTGCCGATGCTTGATCTCCAAGTCCACGGGCAGGAGTTCGGCGATGGGCGTGCCGTAGTAGCCGCCCGGCTGGTAGGCGTTCTCGCCGCCAATCATCACGAAGCCGACGCCGCCCTCGCGCACGGCGGACTGCACCGCTTCCATCTGCTGCGGGCTAAGCGCGGTTGCGGGGAAGTCGTTGAACACAATCGCGTCGTAGTCGAGCAGTTTTTCGGGTCGGTCGGGGAAGTTGCCCTCGCGCACGCGCGTGACGGCAATCGCGTTCGCCTGCAGGGCGCGTGCAATCGCGTCGCTCGCGCCTGCCCTACCCTCCGCAATCAGCACATGCGGCTTGCCCTGCACGCGGGTCAGCGCCAGCCCCAGATTGTTGCGCGGGTCGCTGTCGGGCTGCGCCTCCAGCACGGCGCGGATGCGCTGCACGCCGGGCTTGTCCGCCCGCAGCGTGGTCGTAATCAGGTTCGCGCCGGGCGAGAGTTTGACGGGGATGCGCTTGAGGGGCGCGCCTTCGCGGTCAAGCGCGATGGCGCCCTCCGCGTGCTTTTGGGAATGCACCACGATGCGCACGGTGTACGGCTCGCCGACTTTGGCGACACTGGGCGCCTCCAGCGCTTCGATCAGCGCGTCGTTGCCCGCCTTGCCCGTCGGCAGCGGCACGACATCGATGGGGATGCCCTCCACTGCAGCGACCTGCGCGGCGGCGTAGGCGTCGCCTGCCGTCTCGTTGCCGTCGGTCAGCAGCACGATGCGCCGCGCGTAGCCGTCGGGGAACAGCGCGCTCGCCAAGCGCAACGCGGCGGCAATATCTGTGCCGTCGGGGTTCGGCTTGGCGTACAGGTTGTCCACCGTCTTGCGCGGCGCGGGCAGCCACTCCACCATCGGCTCCGCGCCGAAGACGACCAGCCCCGTCCGCGCGTCGTCGGGGGCTTGGCGGAGGGCTTCCTGTAGGTACTGCTGCGCGGCGGCGCGCCCCTCGTCCGAGATGCTCGCCGACCGATCCAGCACGAACACCGTGCAGACGCTGCGCAGCGACCCGACCCCCTGCCACCCCGCCAGCGCCAGCACAATCAGCAGCACCAGCGCGAACCGCAACGCCAGAATCACCCGCCGACGCGCCCGACTGACCCCCAGCAGACGCCGACCCGTCCACCAGACCCAGCCCCACGCCACAGGCAACAATAGCAGATACCACGGCTCGGTGAAACGCATGGCATGGGAGTTATACCCGATGGGCAGTTGATTGCCACAACCCTGAATTCCTCCGCGCGCCCGAATACATCCGCCGCGAGCCGAAGGTGCTGGAGATGGTGCGCCACTTTTTTGAGGCGAACAAGCCTGTCGCGGCGATTTGCCACGGGCTGCAGGTGCTGACCGCTGCAGGCGTGCTGCAGGGGCGCACGGCGACCGCCTACCCCGCCGTCGGTCCCGAACTGACGCTGGCAGGGGCGCGCTTCGAGGAAGTGTCCGCCGACAAAGCGGTCGTGGACGGCAACCTCGTCACCGCGCCCGCATGGCCCGCGCACCCCGAATGGCTGGCGAAGTTCCTGCAGGTGCTGGGCGTGCGGATTGAGGGCGTGTAGTCGCTACAGGGCGGCTTCGCCACGCTCTTCCGTGCGGATGCGTATCGCGTCGGCGTAGGGCAATACGAAGATTTTGCCGTCGTCGGGCTGACCCGTGCGGGCGTGGCGAAGCACCGCCTCAATAATCGGCTCCACCTGCTCGTCGGGCACGACCAACTCCAGGCGCAGGCGGATGGGCAGGCGAATCAGCGTCTCCTCACCGAACCAGTCGGTTTCGGGCGGGCTGCTGCCGCACCCGCGCACCTCGCTGACCGTCATCCCCGTGACGCCGAGTTCGTTCAGCGCGGTCTTGACCGCCTCCAGCGTGTGCGGGCGAATGATGCAGTCCACTTTTTTCATACGGGCGTAATCAGCGTGGGGCACACGGCGTACTCGTCGCGCGATTCGGGATAGTCCAGCACATAGTGCAGCCCGCGGCTCTCTTTGCGGGCGAGCGCGCTCTGGGTAATTAGCAGGGCGCACGCGGCGAGGTTGCGCGCCTCACACGAGTCGACGGTGATGGGCGTCTGACGGTAGGCGGCTTCGAGTTGTGCGGCAAGCGTCTCCAGCGCGCAGAACGCCTCCTGCAGGCGGGCGACCGTGCGCACGATGCCCACGCGCTTGTGCATCAGTTGGCGGATGCGCAGCCGCGCGGCGTCCCAGTTGTCGGCGTGGGCGTCGAGTGTGGGGGCAGGCGTCGGGGGCGCAAGATGCGCGGTGATGCACGACGGCTTCGGCTGCGGTGGCGGCTCGTCCAAGCGGGTCGTCGCGTGAATCGCCGCGCGCTCGGCGAACACCAACGCCTCCAGCAGCGAGTTGCTCGCCAAGCGGTTCGCCCCATGCACGCCCGTGTAGGCGACCTCGCCGCAGGCGTACAGGCGCGGAATCGTCGTGCGCCCGTGCAAGTCCGTCCACACCCCGCCGCAGGTGTAGTGCGCCGCGGGCACGACGGGAATCGGCTCGCGCGTGATGTCGATGCCGTACTGCAGGCAGGTCTGGTAAATCGTCGGGAAGCGCCGCTGGATGAAGTCGGCATCCAGATGCGTGATGTCGAGGTAGACGCACGGGTCGCCCGTCTTTTTGAGTTCGGCGTCGATGGCGCGGGCGACGATATCGCGCGGGGCGAGTTCGGCGCGCGGGTCGTAGTCGGGCATGAAGCGGTAGCCGTCGCGTCGCTTGAGCAGTCCGCCCTCGCCGCGCACCGCCTCCGAAATCAGGAACGACGGCGCGTCCGTGTGGTACAGCGTCGTCGGGTGGAACTGGATGAACTCCATGTTGGCGATGACCGCGCCCGCGCGCCATGCCATCGCGATGCCGTCGCCTGTGGCAATCGGCGGGTTGCTCGTGTGCAGGTAGACCTGTCCGCAGCCGCCCGTCGCCAGCAGCACCGCCCGCGCCCGAATCTCGAACAGGTCGCCCGTGAGCGTGTCCAGCACGCGCACACCCACACACGCGCCGTCCTGCAGCACCAAGTCCAACGCCTGGTAGTGTTCCAAGACGGTGATGTGCGGCGTTTTGCGGGCGGCGATGAGCAGCGTGCGCTCGATTTCGTAGCCTGTGTGGTCGGCGGCGTGCAGGATGCGGTTGCGCGTGTGTCCGCCCTCGCGTCCCAGCGCAAGGCTGCCGTCGGGATTGCGATCGAACTGCGCGCCGAGTTCGATGAGCCACTGCACCATGCGCGGTCCTTCGCGCACCAGCACCTCGACGGCTTCGCGCTCACACAGCCCTGCGCCCGCAATCAGCGTGTCGTGCAGGTGCAGTTCCCACGAGTCGTCCGCGCCCATCGCGGCGGCGATGCCGCCCTGCGCGTAGTTCGTGTTTGACTCGGAGCGTTGTTTTTTGGTGAGGATGGCGACTGTGCCGTGCGGCGCGGCGTTCAGCGCGAAGGTCAGCCCCGCCATCCCGCTGCCCAGCACCAGAAAGTCATACTCCATCGTCGCCTCCGCGGCGCGCCTGCCCGTTCACGCAGAGCGCGTCCTCAACCGCGTGATAGGACAGCACCGCCAACTCCTGCAGGAACGACACATTGCGCACATGCACATGCGGGGGCGTGCGCAGGATGGTCGGCGCGAAGTTCAGGATGCCCGTGACGCCCGCGTCGACCAGCGCGTCGGCGACCTCTTGCGCGGCGTGCGCAGGCACCGCGATAATGCCCAGCCGCGCGCCAATCTGCGCGTTCACCTCACGGATGCGGGCGATGTCCTCGATGATCAGGTCGCCGAAGGGGCGTCCGATTTTGACGAAGTTGTTGTCGAACACGGCGGCGATGCGCAGGCGGTGCGCCCGAAAGTTCGGGTAGCCCACCAGCGCGGAGCCGATGTTGCCCGCGCCAACCAACAGAATCGGCTGCTCCTCGTCCAAGCGCAGGATGCGCTCGATGCACGCGATCAGCCCCTGCACCGAGTAGCCGACGCCTGGCTTGCCGAACTCGCCGAAGTAGGAGAGGTCTTTGCGGAACTGCGCTGCGCTGATGCCCGAATGCTGCTCCATCTCTTGCGAGGAGAGCGTCTGGATGCCCGATTCGTGGGCGTCCAGCAGCACGCGCAGGTAGATGGCTAACCGTTCGAGCGTCGGCACAGGCACGCGCGTCTCTGTCATAGCGATTGAACGGCGTCGGGCAGGAGGCGCCCTGCCCGACGCTGGCGATTACTGGAAGTCCGTGTCGATGAGCGCGAGCGCGTCTTCGAGTTCGAGCCCCTGATTGCGGCGCAGGTCTTCGATGCGCTCGCCGATTTGGCGCAGTTTGCGCAGGGCGCGCAGTTCGAGTTGGCGCACGCGCTCGCGCGTGATTTTGAGTTCCGCGCCGACCTCTTCGAGCGTGCGCTGGTGTCCGTCATCCAGCCCGAAGCGCAGGCGCACCACATCGCGCTCGCGCGGCTGCAACTTCTCCAGAATCATGTCGATCTGCTCGCGCAGGATGAGCCGCTCCGTGACATCTTCGGGCGTGGGCACGATGTCGCTGGACGGGATGAACTCGCCCAGCGTGGCGTTGTCGCGCTCGCCGACGGGGCTTTCGATGGAGATTGGCTCCACCGCTGCGCGTCGGATTTCGCGCACGCGCTCGACGGACATTTTCGTCTCGGCGGCGATTTCCTCGTCGGTCGGCTCCCGCTGCAGAATCTGCTGCAGGCGCAACTCGGTCTTGATGACCTTGTTGATGAGTTCCGCCACATACACGGGGATTCGGATGGTGCGGCTGTTGTTGATGACCGCGCGGGCAATCGCGCGCCGAATCCACCAAGTGGCGTAGGTGCTAAATCGGAACCCGCGTTCGGGGTCGAACTTCTCGACGGCGCGAATCAGCCCCAAGTTGCCTTCCTGAATCAGGTCGGCGAGCGAGATGCCGCGCGAGGCGTACCGCTTGGCGATGCTGACCACCAAGCGCAGGTTCGATTCAATCAGCCGTCGCTTCGCCTCTTCGGCTTCTTGGATGCGCACGGCGAGTTCCCACGCGGGCAGGTTCGCCGCCTTTGCCCAGTCTTCCTCGCTGATGCTCTCTGGGTCTACCTTGCGCTTGTCGGCAATCTGCTTGCGGATTTTGTAGAGCCGTTCCCCCTCTTGCACCTGCTGCGAGAATCGGATCTCCTCTTCGGGCGTGAGCAGTTGTGAGCGTCGGCTCTGGAGCATCCAGAGTTCGACTTCGACGCTGTCGTCCTCGTGCGGGGTCTCCTCGCCGACGCCGCCCCAGAAGTCCACTTCCTCTTCGCCGCCCAGCTCGTCGCCCAGTTCCAGACCGCCGATGCTCAGCGACGAGAAGTCGTCGTCCAGCACATCGAGGTCGTCCAGTTCGGGCGACTCCATCTCCAGTCCGAGCGGGTCGTCGTAGAGCGAGTCCCGCCCCGCCTTGCTCAGACGAGCCGTTGCCTGCGTATCCATCAAAATTTCCATCTCCTCATCCAATACGGGCACTTCGATAACACCTCCTATGGACGGGCGCGTTTGTGAACTTGTTCACAATCTCGCCCGCGCGTTGGTTTTCATATCATGCGTTCCTACCTGCAAGGGTATACGATTCGCCCTTGCCGTGAGTTCCACTGCAGGAGACGCCGAGTCTTAATTATAACCCAACGCGCGTTTTTCCTGCTTAATCGGCGTTTCTCGAACAAAATTTCACAGGGTGGACGCCCCCGTCGGCGTTGCCCCCTGAAATTATAACAAGAAAACGCCGTTTTGTCAAGGGGTTGGGCGGCTATGTGGGGGGAATCCGCCCGAAAATCCACTACTTATAGGCGTTGCTGGGCGTTCATGGCTCGTGCAGGTACGCCTCCAGTTTTTGGCGGAGCAGTTCGCGGGCGCGGTGCAGGCGCGCTTTGACCGCCGCTTGCGTGATGCCCAGCCGTTGCGCCGTCTCTTCGGTGGAGAGTTCCTCGATATCGCGCAGCACCAGCACGGGGCGCAGCGAGTCGGGCAGCTCCGCCACTGCCTGCTGCACGCGCTCGCGCAGGTCGTTCTCAATCACGAGCGCTTCGGGGTCTTGCGCATGCTGGTCAATCAGTTGGCGCAGGATGGCTTGCCCCTCTTCGGTGTTCAGCGGGTCGTCCAGCGAGTAGAAGCGGTCTAAGTCGCGTCGGGCGCGGATGCACAGCCGCCGCGCGATAGTGTACAGCCATGTGGCGAAGTTGGCGTCCCCCCGAAACTGCTGCAGCGCCTTGAAGGCGTTCAGCAGCGCGTCTTGCAATACATCGTGCGTCGTGTCGGGGTTGCCCCCGCAGGCGCGCAGCAGCGAGCGGAACACCTTGTCGCGATGGCGCGCCCACAACCGATCGAACGCCTCGTTGTCGCCCTGCTTGGCTGCCTCAATCAAGTAAGTGTCGTCGCTCATCATTCTTAATTACGCGACTTGCCGAAAGTATGCACCTCGCCTGTCTGTTGAATCAGGGTAGGATATGCCACCATGTTCACATAGCGCCGACGGTACGCGCCGCCTGAGTTGCGCGCCAGTTCCTGCGCCTTGCCCAGCGATTCGAGCCACGCTGGGTTGGAATTGAACCCCGCCTCTTTGAGGGGGTTGGGGTCGAGCGCGTAGCCCCATAGGATGATGCGGGCGACTGTTGGCTCGGCTTCAGAAGCGCGCTCGGTCGCTTGCTGCACTTCTTGGAGCAGCGACTTGAGGTCGGTTTCGGGGTTAAGCCAGCAAGCAGCGTCGATGGCGCGCGCCCTGCCTGCGCTGTAGTAGCGCAGCCACTCCGCCAAGCGTGTGGCGGCGACCATCACATCGCCCGCGCGAATGCCAGGCGCGAACGCCTCCGCCTCTTGACGCTCGGTGTCGTACTCGGTGGAGCGCAGGGTTGCGACCTTTATCAGTCCGAACAACAGCATCACCGCTACCAGTGCAGGCGCAGCCAGGCTGAGACGGCGCACATCCTCGTCCACATAACTGCCGAGCCAGCCGCCCAGCCCCACAATCGCCCAAAACAGCGTCCATAAATAGAACGCCTGCCGATCGCCCTGCCACGCGACCAGCACAATCAGCGCGAGCAGCAGCGTAAGCCCGCCCACGCCGCGCACCGCACTCACCAGCCGCTCAGTCGGCACGCGCTCGCCCGACAACCGTATCACCCCCAGCACAATCACGAACGCCAGCGCCAGCAGCAGAAACAGCCCCTTGATCAGCGTGATGAACCGCCCTTGCACATAGTATTGGTACACATCGCGCACGCGGAACGGCTGCCCCAGCGCGAGAATCGCGTTTTGTGCCTGCTCGCCCATCGCGCGCCAATACAGCCCCGAATAGCGCGGAATGTCCGCCGCGCTTGCGCCTTCGCCCGTCCAGAACCACTCCACAATCGACGGTTTGGGTCGCGTCGCGCCGCCGACCTGCACCGTGCTGGGCAAGACGGCGAAGTAGACGATTAGGTAGCCCACGAGCGCGACACCTGCTGCCGCGCCCAACAGCCCCGCGCCACTGCCCCGACGCAGCCCGAGAATGCCGACCGCCAACGCAGGCAGCAGCGCGAACAGGTTCACCAGCCCCAGCACGCCCGCCAGCACGCCCAGCCGCGTCCCGCCCGCCGCATCCAACTCACGCTCCGCCAGCCAGCGAATCGCGTTCAGCCCCCACCACGCGGTCAGTAGCAGCGACAGCGCCGCCACAGGCAACATCGTCGCGCTCACCCACGCGACATTCGCGCCGTAGAACAGAAAGGTGAGCCAGCCGCACAGCCCAACGCTTAGCCCCGCCAAGCGCAGGATCCGATACAGGATAAGCCCCGACGCCCAGATGCTCAGCGCGCCTACACTCTGCGCCGCGTCCACCAACGGCAGCACGAACTTCAGCGGCAGCGTGACCAGCCACAGCATCAGCACGCCCAGCACGCTCTGCCCGCTCCACCAGGTCGTCGAGGCGCGACTGATGCCCTCCGAAACCGCCGCAATCTGCCGCAGACCCTCGTAGTCGATATAGTACGAGCGCAACACGATGCACAGCAGCGCGTACACGACGCTGCCCAGCCAAATCCCAAGCGGGATACCCAGAATCTCCCTCCGTAGCATGCGGTCACTCCGTGTAGGTAGCGATATGGCGCAGCAGGTCTTTCACCTGCTCGCGCGTCGGCGGGACAGGATTGAACAGAATCGAGCCGTCCGCCAGCGTCAGGTCGGCAAGCGTCTCCAAGTCGCTCTCGGAAACTTCCACGCCGACATCGATCAGGTGCGCGGGCAGCCCGACCTCGCTCATCAGTTGGCGCACGCGCAGAACCGCGTCTTCGGCGGTGAAGGTCTTGTCCCACACGCTGCCTTGCACCACTGCGCCGGGCATCGGCACGACCTCTGATTGGGTGTGCGCGTAGCCCATCACCTGCGCGATTTCCTCGAACCGCTCGCGTCGGCTTTCGAGGTTGAAGTGCATCGCCACCGGCAGCGCGAGCGCGCAGCACAGCCCGTGCGGGAGGTCATACAGCCCGCCCAACGCGTGCGCCATCGCGTGCGCCAGCCCGACCATGCTGTTGTTGAACGCTGCGCCTGCAATCGTCGCGGCAAACGCCATCGCCCCGCGCGCTTCGATGTCCTCGCGCCCGTCGGCGACCGCGCGCGGCAAGTAGCGCGTGATCAGCCGTATCGCCTCGAACGCCAGCATGTCCGAGAACGGGTTCGCCTGCAGGTCGACAATCGCTTCGATGGCGTGCGTGAGCGCGTCCAGCCCCGTCTGCGCGGTGGCGTCGGGGGGCAGGTTGCGCGTCATCTCAGGGTCAACAATCGCCAAGTGGGGCGCGAGGTGGCGACTCAGCACGGGCATTTTTTGGCGTTTGCCCGCGTCGGTGAACATCGCGATGAAAGTGACCTCGCTGCCCGTGCCTGCGGTGGTGGGGATAGCGACCAGCGGCTTGCACGGCGCGGGGACGGTGTCCGTGCCCTCGTAGTCGCGCACGCGCCCGCCGTGCGTGCGAATAGCGTTGATGAGCTTCGCGCTGTCCATCACGCTGCCCCCGCCGACGGCAATCACCACATCGACCGCCTGCGCGTCGGGTACCGCCGCCTCGATGCTCTCAATCGTAGGGTTCGGCACGACGCCCGTGTAGTGGCGGTAGCGCACACCCTGCGCCTGCAACTGCGCCTCCACTGGCTGCGTCAGCCCCGCCTTGTGGACGCCCGCGTCCGTGACGATGAGCGCGCTTGCCCAACCGTTCAAACTGCACTCGAAGCCCAAGTTCTCCACTGCGCCCTGCCCAAACAGCAGGCGCGTCGGCATCTCGAAGCCGAATATCGTGCGTAGCATGGCGCTATGGGCATTCGGCGCGGGCGCGGGGATTCCTGCTACGCGGCGTCGACGGCGATTGTGCCGCCCGTGGATTGCATGGTATCCTATTCCCCGATGGAGACCCCAATCGGCGCGCACGAGCAGGTCGCGATTCTGGACTTCGGCGGGCAATACACGCAGTTGATTGCGCGGCGCGTGCGCGAGTGCAATGTGTTCTGCGAGATTCTGCCGTATGATACGCCCCTGCACGCCCTACGCGCCCGCCAGCCAAAGGGCATTATCCTGTCGGGCGGTCCCGCGAGCGTCTATGAGCCGAACGCCCCGCGCGTCGACCCCGAACTGTTCACGCTGGGCGTGCCTGTGCTGGGCATCTGCTACGGGCATCAGTTGATGGCGCACCTGCTGGGCGGCGTCGTGCAGCCTGCTGCACAGCGCGAGTACGGGCGCACGCTGCTGACCGTCGTGCATGCCGAACCGCTGTTCGAGCAACTGGACTTCCACCTGACCTGCTGGATGAGCCACGGCGACATGGTGCAGACGCCCCCGCCAGGTTTTGTAGTGCTGGCGGAGACCGAGAACACGCCCGTCGCGGCGATGGGCGACCTGCAGCGACATCTCTACGGCGTGCAGTTCCATCCCGAAGTGGCGCACACGCCGTTCGGCATGCACCTGCTGCGCCAGTTCCTGTATGCGGTGTGCGGCTGCAAGGGCGACTGGACGATGCGCAACTTCATCGACGAGAGCGTCGCCCGCATCCGCGCGCAGGTGGGCAGCGAGCGCGTGCTGTGCGCCGTCAGCGGCGGCGTCGACTCCTGCACGGTCGCCGCGCTGGTGCAACGCGCCATCGGCGAGCAACTCACCTGCATCTTCGTCGATCACGGGCTGATGCGCGCGGGCGAGGCGGAGCAGGTGCGGACGCTGTTCACGCAGCACTTCCCCAGCCGCCTGATTTTCGTGGACGCCCGCGAGCGGTTCCTGCAGCGACTGCGGGGCGTCGTTGACCCCGAGCAGAAGCGCAAGGTCATCGGCGAGGAGTTCGTGCGCGTGTTCGAAGCGCACGCCGACGCGATTGGGCAGTGCCGCTACTTGGCGCAGGGCACGCTGTACCCCGATGTCATCGAGAGCGGCACGCGCCTCGCCGCGAAAATCAAGACGCACCACAATGTCGGCGGGCTGCCCGACTGGATGCGTATGGAACTCATCGAGCCGCTGCGCTACCTGTTCAAGGACGAGGTGCGCCGCGTCGCGCAGGAGTTGGGGCTGCCCCCCGAAATCGTGTGGCGGCAGCCGTTCCCTGGACCGGGCTTGGCAGTGCGCGTGCTGGGCGAAGTAACGGCGGAGAAGTTGGCGATTGTGCGCGCGGCGGACGCGATTCTGAACGAGGAACTCACCCGCACGGGCTGGGCGCAGCGCGTCTGGCAAGCGTTCGCCGTGCTGCCCGATGTGCGCTCGGTCGGCGTGATGGGCGACCAGCGCACCTACCAGTACCCGATTGTGCTGCGCGTGGTGCATAGCGAGGACGCGATGACCGCCGAGCCTGCCGAGTTGCCGTGGGACCTGCTGCTGCGCGTCGCCAACCGCATCAGCAACGAGGCGCCCGGCGTCAACCGCGTGCTGTACGACCTCAGTTCCAAGCCGCCTGCGACGATTGAGTGGGAGTGATTACCGCTTCAAGTCCTTCGCCACGCTGAGCATCTCGTCGGCGGTCTGAATCGCGCGGGAGTTGACCTCGTAGGCGCGCTGCGCCATAATCAGGCGCACCATCTCGTCGACGATTTGCACATTCGAGGCTTCCAGCGCGCTGCTTGCGATGCTGCCGATGCCGTTCGTGCCGGGCGCGCCCTCAATCGGTTCGCCTGCGGCGGGCGTGAGGCGGTAGAGGTTCATGCCAATCCGATTCAGCCCCGCAGGGTTCACAAACCGCACGAGCGTGATTTGTCCGAGTTCCTCGACGCCGTCTTGCCCGCCGCGCCGCACGCTAATCACCCCGTCGCGCCCGATCATGATTTGTTCGGCGTCGGGCGGGATGATGATTTCGGGTTCCAGCGGGTAGCCGTTGGAGGTGACCAGCCTGCCCTGCGCGTCCATTTTGAACCCGCCGTCGCGCGTGTAGGCGATTGCGCCGTCGGGCAGCAGCACCTTGAAAAAGCCATCGCCCTCAATCGCCATATCGAGCGGGTTGCCCGTGACCTGCAGCGCGCCTGTCGTGAACAGCCCGTAGGTCGCCGCTGGGCGCGACCCCAGCCCGACCTGCAAGCCGCTGGGCAGCTGCGTGCCCCCAGCCGCCGTCGCCCCTGCAGGACGCAGCGTCTGGTACAGCAAGTCCTCAAAGTCCGCACGCACGGTCTTGAAGCCGTTCGTGTTCACATTAGCCAAGTTGTTCGCAATCACATCGATATTGAACTGCTGCGATTCCATGCCTGCGGCGGCAGTGTGGAGTGCGCGTATCATCGGGTTGCCTCCTATACCTTCGGTAGTTCGTTGATGGCGCGTTCGAGCGTGCTGTCGTGCGCGTGGATGATTTTCTGGTGCGTTTCGTAGGCGCGGATGAGTTCGATCATCGTGACCATCTCGCGCACCATGTTCACATTCGAGGCTTCGAGGGCGCCTGCGACGACGCGCGGGTTGGCGACGGGTTGCGCCGCGCCGATGAAGTCGCCGTCGGGCGCTTTGGCGAGGTCGCCCTGCACAATCAGCAGCCTTCCGACGCGCGCCCCGTTCGCCAGCACTGCGCCGTCCTCGCCGATGTGCACGGTCGCGTTCGGCGGCACACGAATCGGCTGGTTGCCCTCGCCCAGCACGGGGTCGCCCGCGCGGGTGGTGAGGATGCCGCCCGCATTCCGTTGGAACGCGCCGTTGCGCGTGTAGCGGACGCCCTGCGCGGTCTGCACTGCGAAAAAGCCCGCGCCGTCGATGGCGACATCGAGCGGGTTGCCCGTCGTGGTGAGCGCGCCCTGCTGCAGGTCGGTGTAGAGGTCGCGCAGGATTGCCCCCGCCGAAAGCGCGCCAATCGGCTGCGAGCGTGCCCCCTGCACGCGGTACAGTTGCCGTTCGTAGACCGCCTCGAAGGCGGGGCGGTCTGCCTTGAAGCCGGTGGTGTTCAGATTCGCCAGATTGTTGGCAATCGCGTCCTGCGCTTTTTGTCGGGCAGCCATTCCCTCGGCAGCCACATACAGTCCGCGTAGCATCAGCGGGCATTATCGGCGCGGGGTCAGGCTTTCTGCAGTGGAGCGTTTAAGTGCTGAGACTTCAGCGTCCGCAACCGAGCGTTGCAGCGCGCGTGCCCTCTGGTATATTAACCCGCGCAGTGCGCACAGGTATACGCAATAACAATTCTGAATCCTCGCGCGTCGCGCTGGGTGTGGACGGCTGTCGGGCGGGCTGGCTGGCGGTGCGCCTTGCGGAGGCAGCGGGCGGACGCCTCACGCTGGACTACGCGCTGCACCCGCGCTTCGCGCCGATTCTGGAGCAACACCCCGACGCAGGAGCAATCGCGGTGGATATGCCGATTGGGCTGCACGAGTCGGGGCGGGCACGGATGCGCCCGTGCGACCACATCGCGCGTCAGCGGCTGGGCAAGCGCGCCTGCTGCGTGTTCATCCCGCCGACCCGCGCGATGCTGTGCGCCGAGTCGTATGCGCCGCTGCGCGCGCTGGGCTTGAGCGTGCAGGCGTACCACCTGATTCCGCGCATCCGCGAGCTGGACGCGCTGCTGACCCCCGACCTGCAGGCGCGGGTGTGGGAGGCGCACCCTGAGCTGAGCTTTCTGGCGATGACGGGCGCGCCCATCGCCTACCCGAAGCGCACGGAAGCGGGGCAAGCCGTGCGGATGGACGCCCTGCGCCGCGCGCTGGGCGAATCGGGCGACGCGCTGGCGAGCCTGCTGACGGCGTTTCGGCAGGCAGTCGCGCCCACGCACGCGGGCATCGACGACCTGCTCGACGCCTGCGCCCTCGCATGGAGCGCACTGCGCCACACCCGCGGCGAGTCCGAACTGTGCCTCGGCGACCCCGCCTACGACGCGCGCGGCTTGCAGATGGCTATTCGGTACTAAGCGGCAGCAAACCCAGCGTGAACCGCGCCGTCAAAAGCTGGTCGCCCAGTCGCCCGCCCGAAACGCCGACCAGCCCCGAGTCGATGTCCTCGAAGTAGAAGAACGCGCCCACACTCATCCCCTCTGTGAGAAACGCGCCGTGCAACAAGCGGTGCTTCGGTACGGCAAGAACGAACGGATTAATCAGCGCGACATTCGGCTTGCCCAGCAGCACCTGCAGGTTAATCAGCAGCATGGTGTGAATCGCCTTTTGCCGCTGCTCGTCCGAAACAGGCTCACTCATCTTGATAAACGCCTGATGGTCGGCGAAGTGGTCAAAAAAGTAGTGCATCACATCGGCGTGGTTCGGTTCCTGCTGCAGCTTGCGCTTCAGCGTAGCGAATTTCTGATCGGTCATGGCGACGCCTCCCCTGTGCCTGCGCAATTCGCCAGCAGGTATACTCCTCCTGCCATTCGCGAAGGGAGTCGCGGGGCAAATTTCGCAGGAGGCGCAGGCATGGTTCGAAACGGGATTGACCGACTGGAGTCGCATCTGGAGCCGTTGCGCAAGGCGCGAGTAGGCGTGATCACCAACCACACGGGGCTGACCGCCACACGCGAGCCACTAATTGACCTGCTGCGACGGCTGGGCATCACGGTCGGCGCGCTGTTCAGCCCCGAACACGGCATTCGCGGGCAGCTGGACGAGACTGTGCCCGACGGCGTCGACGAGCGCACAGGGCTGCCGATTTACAGCCTCTACGGCGAGCGCAAAAAGCCCACCCCGCAGCAGCTGGCGAGCCTGGACGCGCTGCTGTTCGACATCCAAGACATCGGCGCGCGGTACTACACCTACATCTCCACGATGGGGCTGGCGATGGAAGCCGCCGCCGAGCGCAAAATCCCGTTCTATGTGCTGGATCGGGTGAACCCCATCGGCGGGCAGGTGGAGGGACCCTTGGCTGACCCCGACCGCCTCTCGTTCACCGCCTACCACACGATTGCCCTGCGGCACGGGATGACCGTCGGCGAGCTGGCGCAGATGTTCAACACGGAGCGCGGCATCGGTGCAGACCTTACGGTCATCCCATGCGAGGGCTGGAAACGGCACATGACCTACGACGCCTGCGGGCTGTATTGGACGAACCCGTCGCCGAACATGCGCCGCCTGCAACAGGCGTTCCTGTATATCGGCGTCGGCGTGTGGGAGGGCACGAACCTGTCCGTCGGGCGCGGCACGGACACCCCCTTCGAGCTGGTCGGCGCGCCGTGGATTGATGGGCGCGCGCTGGCATGGATGCTGAACGAGCTGCCCACCAGCGCGGGCGCACGCGCCGTGCCGATGGTGTTTACCCCGACCAGCAGCGTCTACAAGGGCATCGAGTGTCAGGGCGTGTCGGTGTTCATCACGAATCGCGAGCAGCTGCGCCCCTTCGCCTTCGGAATCGGGCTGGCGTACTGCCTGCGCAAACTCTATCCGCGCGAGTGGGAGGCGCACAAGTCGCTGGGGCTGCTGGCGAACCGCGAGGTGCATGCCATGCTGATGGACGGCGCGGAGCCTGAGCGCATCCTGCAACGCTGCGCCCGCGACGAGGACGCCTTCCGACGCCGACGCGAGCCTTTCCTGCACTACGGGTGAATTTTTCGCGCGATTTTCCGTATAATATAGATGGGAGTCTCCAGCGCGGGATTTCGGCAGCAACCCCGAGAAGGTTCCAGCCGTCTAACCAGCGGAATCTGCGATTTTATGGGGCAACAACTATCACAAACTTACAGGAGGCGTGACATGGCGAAGTTCACAATGATGGAGGTTGAGGCGATACTGAACCGTCTGGCGGGCGAGAAGGCGGAGAAGTTCCAGCACGAGGTGCTGTTCCCGCAGCTGTCGCGCGCGATGCGCACCCAACTGCCCGACAGTCAAGCGGTGCGCGACGCGCTGGCAGACCCGTACTACGCCTTCCGCGCGATGCTGGGCTACTATGCGTTCGCCAAACGCGGGAACGACCGCGTGGAATATTCGGGCTTCGCGCTGCAGGCGCTAGACAAAGTGCTGCGGGGCGACAAGGCGAACTTCAGCGCGTTTCTGGCGTCGGGCAACGCGCCCGAACAACTCTGGAACGCATTCGTTGCGGTGTGCCAAGAGAACCAGCGCAAAATCAACGAGCAGCTGAACCGCGGGCTGATTGAGGGGCTGGCGGGCTACGCCGCGCGCCTGTACGCCGAAGACACCATTGGCAACATCTGGATGGACATCCAGCAGGCGATTGTGCAGTCGGGGCGCGTGGAGCCGATCTACCAGCAAATCACCGAGATCAAGGGCATCGGTCCCAAGGTCGGCGCACTCGTGCTGCGCGATATGGTCGCCCTGTACGACTTGGAGAGCCGAATCGACGCGGGCGACTATCACTACCTGCAGCCTGTGGACACATGGATTCGGCGGATAGGACCGCTCTTGAGCGACGAGATCGACGAGAAGACCGCCGACTGGGTGATTGCGGGCAAGTTGGCGAAGTTGTGCCGTCGCAATCGGGTCAGCGGCGTGCGGTTCAATCAGGGGGTGCAGTATCTGGCGATTGTGGAGCTGCGCGATTTGGAGCGTCTGAAGGGCTATTTGCTGTCGCTGGCGCAAAGCACGCTGCGCGCGGGTGGTACGGGCGGCGGCTCGTCGCGGATGTCTGCCAGTGCAGGTGGACGCCCTGCGCCCCGCTCCTTCAGCTGGCGACGGTAGGCGCGTTGCACCACCCTAACCCTCATTTGGAGTGCTGAAGCGTCAGCTTCAGCATGGGCGGAATCTTCGCTAAGGGTACATCGCTTGGGTTCGCTGTGTGCAGGGTGCGCCCACTTTCTGCCCTCACCCCCAGCCCCTCTCCCACAGGGTGGGAGAGGGGTGAGCCGCGCGCCGACCTGTTTGGAGTGCTGAAGCGTTAGCTTCAGCGTGGGCGGAAGCTTCATAATCCCCCGCGCCCCCTCGCGGGCGAGGGAGCCAGCGGTCAGGAGGGGGGTACAATTCCACACACGGCGCGCCGTCTGCACTGCCAGCTTCACTCGTCGGGAGCGATCGGACTTGTCAGCGAGGCGTCTGCATCAGGCGTCGGCGCAGGCGACTGGCTCGGCGTTTGCTTCGTACCGACGGCAATCACGCGCGGCTGGGCGCGGTAAACGCTGGTCGCCACGCGCTCGCGCGCAACCAACACGCCGTTCTCGTACACCTCGCGCCAGAGTACGACGCGCACGCCTGCCGCGCCCTTCTTGATGACGCGCTCCTTGCCCACAGGCAGGTTCGGGTCAGGGATGCGCGTGATGGGCGGCGACTTCGGCTGACCGCGCTCGGTCTTCAGCACGACCGTCCTGCCCGCCACAGGCTGCCCCAGCACCCGTATCGTTAGCGAGGAGCGACCCAACTCGGTCGCGAGCGCAATCGGGTGGTCGTGCGGGTTCTCGATCACGAAGTCGATGCCCGTGTCGGTCACGGCGGCGTCGCGTCCGAGGGGCACATAGTCCACAGGGATCGAGTGGTTCACGCGGCGCACGATTTTGAGTTCGCTTAGGAGCGCGGCGTTATACAGCGTGGAGGAGACTTGGCAGATGCCGCCGCCGACGCCCAGCCGCTTCTCGCCATACAGGATTACAGGCGCGGGGCGGAACCCTTGCTTGAGCGTGCGCTTGCCGACCGCCTGATTGTACGAGAGCCGCTCGCCAGGCAGCAAGATACGCCCGTCGAGTGCGCTTGCCGCCAGCCGAATGTTGTGGTTGCGCGAGACCTGATAGCCTGGAAAGCGCGTCGTGTAGCTTGCCATCACGCCCGTGATGGCGCGGGCGACTGTGGTGGAGATGCGCGGGGGCGTGGGGCGCATCGCCAGCTCGAAGCGCGTCTGCGCGGCGGGCAACTCGCGCAGCGCAGCCAGCAGGTTCTGCAGGCTCGGCTCCAGTTCCAGCGTCTGCCCCGACTGGCTGGGGATGACTTCCACGACGCCGTTGACGAAGCGCACGCGGGCGTCGCGCGGGGCGCGCTCCAGAAAACGGTAGCGCTCCAGTTGCGTCTGGAACAGTTCGGGAATGGCAGCCCACTGCGGGGCGACCTGCACGCGCGGCGCGCCGAACAGACGCTCCCACAGCGGCACGCGCGCCCACGCATCCAGCACCGCCTGCTGCATGGCGGCGACATCGAGTTCGACGCCCCACTGTTTGAGGCGCGTGGCGCGCTGGGGCGCCTGCGCGACGACAATCGGCTGCTCGGCAAGCACGGCGCGCAGCGTCTCTAAGTGGCGACCGAGTTGGCTGGGGCGCACCCCCGCCAACGAGTAGCCCGCCAGCTGCACCCCGCTGGGGAACGGCGCGTCACGGCTAACTGTCCACAAAAGCGCGCCCGCGCCCAGCCCCAATAACCCCACCGCGCTGAGCAGCGTCGCGCCAACCCATCGGCGATTCATCGCGTCGAGAAATTGTACCCAAGTGTGCTTATACCTACGGTTCTTCTCACAGGGCGCGCGAGGTGAGCCATGCATCGGGCTGACGACGCAGCGCAAGGTTCGCCCAATCGCGCAGGCGCAGCAGCAGCCACTCGCGGCACTCGGCGACGCTCAGCAGTGCAAGGCGCGTCTTGGCGGCGGAAAGGGCGTCTGCGGGCACAATCAGCGTGTGCGGCTCCAGCCCCAGCGCGAGGGCGAGCGTCTCGGCGTCGGTGTCGGGCGCAACAATCGCGCGGCGCACGCCCAGCGCACGCGCCGTCGCCTGCGCCTCCCATAGACGCTCCGCCAACGCCTGCGTCCACGCCCCAACCTCCCAAACGACCGCGTAGGGCGGCGGCTCCAGCGTGTCGGGCAACTCCTCGTGCACGAGTAGTCCGACCTCCAGCGCGCCGATGGGCACATGCTCCATCCGCAACGCCTCCCGCGCGACCGCCAGCGAGTCGGTCGCCTCGTGCAGCGCGTCCGCTTGCTCCACGAACAGCGTCAGGTTCAACTCCGCGCTGGCGCGCAGCAGCCCCTGCCAGTAGGCGTCGTCGTCGGCAGTGAGTTCGGTCAGGCGCAGCCACAGGGGTTTGCCTCCCAGCGCGTGCGCCGTCGCGCGGATGTCGTCGGGCAGCGTGTCGCTGGTCAGCCACACGAGTTCCGCGCCTGCCTGCGCGACTTCGGGCGCGGCGTCCCAGTCGGTAGCGACGCCACCCACCTGGATTGGGCGGTCGTCCCAAGTGCGCACGGGCAGGTGCGCGCCCTCCAGATGGTAGCGCGTGTGGGTTGCCGTGCGCAGCAGCTGCGCCTGATAGCGCGCCAGCACCGCGACGCTCGGCTCGATGTACGCCACGCCCGCGTTCGCGTCCAGCACCACCGTCGTTTCGGGGGGCAGCAGCGTGGGCAACTTCGGCGCAAGCAGCACGGGCACAGTCGGCAGGGGCGGCTCAGGCGGCTGCTCCACAATCCAGCCCACCACGCGCACATAGGGCGCCAGCACGGGCGGGATGTCGTCCAGCGTGCGCGTCAGCCCAATCACCTCCACAGGCTCGGTCGGCATGCGGTAATCAATGTCGCGCCACTCGTCCTCGTCTTGGGCGAACATGCGCGGGTCGAACCATATCGGGTTGCCGTAGGTCGGCAGGTACAGCGGCGCGCCGATGCCCAGCGCAATCCCCTTCTGCAGCGGGATACCGTACAGCGTCCACTTGGCGGGCGGCTCCGACGACGGCTCACGCATAGACCTCTACCGCATAGCCCTGCGCCTGATAGCCCTGCACGCGCATATGGAACACGGCGTACTCCTGCGGCGGGGCGAACAGCGCGATTCGATACCGCTCGCCGTACTGCTGAATCAGGCGGGGCAGGTCGTCCAGAATCGAGTGGTCGGCGTCAGGGTGCAGGCGCGCCAGCAGGCGCAGCAGCGCGCGCGGGTCAGTGTAGCTTTCGGGCGTCAGGCGCACTTCGGGCAAGTTCGCCCCGACCAGAATCACCGACACGCCCTGCCGCGGCGCTTCGAGGATAATCCACGCGAGGTGGCGTATCGCTTGGTCGAAGTCGGGGTACGCCTCGCCGTCCGCGCGCCAGGTGGGGGCTTGCTCTAACGCCAGCACGGTCGGCGCGAGTTGGCTCACCTCGAACTCCTTGACATGCCAGTCGCCATGTCGGGCGGTGGCGCGCCAGTGGATGCGGCGCAGCGGGTCGCCAGGAGTGTAGGGGCGCACGCCGTGCCAGTCGGTACCCTCGCCGCGCTTGCCGTGCAGCGTGGAGGCAATCAGCCGCCCGCGCCCGCCGCCCTCCCAGTTCCAGCGCGGCAGCGCAATCGGGCGCGGCAACACCAGCACCTCCGTCGTGTCGTCCACGCGCTCTTGGCGCACAAACAGCCCGAACGGATCCGACAGCGTGAGGTACACGGGTCCCAGCCGTTGCGCCCCGCGTCGCAGCGCAGTGAGGCGGTAGTGCATCACGCCTGTGAAGGGGCTGTCCTGCTCGGTCGGCAGCGGCTCGACGGCAAGCCCTGCCGAGGCGGTCTCTTCCGCTTTGACCCACAGCAGCCCCCAGCGTGCGCGCGTCGCGACGACGACCTGCGCATCGACCGTTTCGCCCTCCATCAGTTCGGTGGGGCAGTGGCGTTGCACGGTGGTCTGTTGCACCCCGCGCCGCACCAGCAGGTACGCGCCCCCCATCAGCGCGCCCAGCACGCACGCCATCCAATACATCTGGCGGTTGTTCGTCATCAGCCCCGAACAGAGCAGAAACGAGGTCGCCGCCATCAGCGCGGTCAGTTTGTATTCTCTCACGGCGTGTCGCCTCCAATCGGCACGGGCACTTGCGACAGAATCTCGCGAATGATGCTCTCGGCGCGGGTGGGGCTGGTCGTGTCGGAGCGGAGCATCAGCCGATGCGCCAGCACAGGGGTCGCCATCTGCTGCACATCGTCGGGGGTAGTGTAGTGCCTGCCCGCGAGCAGCGCATGCGCCTGCGCGCCCAGCATCAGCGCAATCGACGCGCGCGGGCTTGCGCCCAGCATCACCTTCGGGTGGCGGCGCGTCGCGTTCACCACATCCACGATATACCGCCGCACCGCAGGGCTAACATACAGACGGCGCGTCTGCTGCTGCAGCGCCATCAGTTGGTCGGGCGTCAGCACAGGCTGCAGGTGTTCCAGCGGCGCTTGTAGTTGACGCGCCTCCAGAATCTGCGTCTCTACTTCAGGCGACGGGTAGCCCAGCGACGCCCGCGCGAAAAAGCGATCCATCTGCGCTTCGGGCAGCGGGTAGGTGCCCACCATCTCGATGTTGTTCTGCGTGGCAATCACCAGAAACGGCTGCGGCAGCGGGTGCGACTCGCCCTCCACCGACACCGTGCGCTCCTCCATCGCCTCCAGCAGCGCGGATTGCGTCTTGGGCGTGGCGCGGTTGATTTCGTCTGCCAGCACGATGTTCGCGAAGATGGGACCAGGGTGGAACTCGAACGCGCCGCGCGCTTGGTTGTAAATCACCGAGCCAGTGACATCGGCGGGCAGCAGGTCAGGCGTGAACTGGATGCGTCGGAACTGTCCGCCGATGGCTTTGGCAATCGCGCGGGCGAGCGTCGTCTTGCCCACGCCGGGGATGTCCTCAATCAGCAGGTGTCCGCCGCTGAGCAGTCCGATAATCATCAGGCGCACGGTGTCGCTCTTGCCCAGAATCACCTGTTCGACGGCGCGTGCGACGGCGTGCGCCTGTTCGGCGACCTCGCGCGCCTCCGCCTCCGAGAGCCAGGGTGCGGTCTCTTGAATCATCGGGGTAAGTGTACCTATTTGGACACGCCTGTCGCATCACGGCGACAGGCGCGCCGCATCACCAAAGCGTGCCAGACTGCATGGTATACTGCAGGCATATGAGTCAGGAGTTAGGGCAGGTAGTGGTGCGGCAGGGAGACTGCTTGCAGGAACTGACGCAACTGCAGCAGGAGGGCTATCGCTTTGCTCTAACTTTTTTGGATCCACCATTCAATCAGGGTAAGGAATATAACTACTTCTACGATAGCCTTCCCGAAGACGAGTATTGGCAGTGGATGCATCAGGTTTGTGAGCAAGTCTACGCACTCACCCAGGACGGCGGGGCGGTGTTTTTTATGCAGCGTGAGAAGAACGCCGAGCCGACGCTGCGCGTGCTGCGTGAGGCGGGGTTCCATCTGCAGAACCTCATCATCTGGACGAAGCGTACCTCGGCTGTCCCCAACGAATGGCGTTTTGGCAAGAGTTATCAGATCATCGCGTTCGCGACGAAAGGGCGCAAGCCGCGCGTGTTCAACCGCTTGCGGATTGACGCGCCGTTGCGCCCAGAGTATCGCTACGCCCGAGAAAACGGTATGTTCCTCACGGATGTGTGGGACGACATCCGCGAGCTGACTTCAGGCTACTTTGCAGGCGCGGAGGCGTTGCGCACACCGACAGGCGAACGGTTCCACAAGCAGCAATCGCCAATCGCGTTGCTCCTGCGCATTCTGCTTGCAGCGAGTTTGCCTGAGGACTGGGTCTTAGACCCGTTTGCAGGCACGGGTACAACCGCCGTTGTTGCAACGCAACTAAGACGCCACTGCGTCGCAATCGAGATAGACCCCGAAAATGTCGCGATGATAAAGCATCGCTTGGCGGCTCAGCGCGAGGCAGACGCAATTCTCCCCCTACGCGCCTACTACCGCTTCACGACTAACTTGGACGAGATCTGGAGCATCCAGACTAGCCTTCAGTGGGGTCAAAAGACGCAGCTGGCTTTGTTCGAGGGCAAAACAGGTAAGCTGTCGAATCGTGCGGGTGGAGCATAAACGGAACGGGCTCCACTTAGCGGTTCAAGTGCGGCTGGATCGCGGAGCTGGTACCGCGCGCCTCAACGCGGGCTAAGCCACCCCTTGCGCCACAGCCCGCACCGCTTCCACAATCGCGCGGGCGTTAATCCCATACGCCTCCAGCAGCGTGTCGGGCTTGCCTGAGCGCGGGATCTCGCGCACCGCCAGCCGATGGACGCGCACCCCGTGCCCGTTCACCGCCGCCGCAACCGCCTCGCCAAGCCCGCCTTCGGGGTAGTGGTCTTCCACCGTGATGATCACGCCGTTCGTCTCGTGGGCGCAGCGAATCAGCGTCTCGGCGTCCAGCGGCTTGACGCTGTAGAGGTCAATCACGCGGATGCTAATGCCCTCTTGCTGCAGGATTTGGTGCGCCTTGAGCGCCTCGTGCAGCGTGATGCCCGCTGCGACGACGGTCGCCACATCGCTGGGCGACTGGCGCACGATTTTGCACCCGCCGATGGGGAACGGCTCGTCGTTGGGGTAAATCGCGGGCGTTTTGGGGCGCGTGGTGCGGATGTAGGCGATGCCGTGATACCGCGCCGCCTCCGCCACAAGTTTCACGGTGGAGACCGCGTCGCTGGGGTACAGCACCACCGCCTCGGGGATGACGCGGAACATCGCGAGGTCTTCCAGCCCCATCTGCGACGGGCCGTCCTCGCCGATGGAGACGCCCGCGTGCGAGCCGCAGAACTTCACATTCGCCCTGCCAATCGCTGCCATGCGGATGAAGTCGTAGGCGCGGGTGAGGAAGCAGGCGAAACTGGAGGCGAAGGGGATTTTGCCGCACTCGGCGACGCCGACCGCCGCGCCCGCCATGTTCTGCTCAGCAATGAAGCACTCCACGAAGCGGTCAGGGTGTGCCTTGAGGAACTTCTCGGCGAAGGTGGAGTTTTTCACATCGCCGTCGAGGGCATAGATTCGCGGGTCGGCGTTGCCGAGCGCGACGAGCGCGTCGCCGTATGCCTCGCGCGTGGCGACCTCTTGTCCCAGCGTGTAGGTGGGCAGGCTGGGCGACTTGGGCGCGACGGGTTCGGGCAGCGGCGCGTCGTAGGGGGGCAGCACACGCAACTGCGCCGCAGCCGCCTGCAGGGCGGCTGGCGGGGTGAGTTCCGCAATCGCCTGCTCCGCGAGGTCGGACGGCAGCGGCTTGCCGTGCCAGCCCTCCTTGTCCTCCACAGCGGACGCGCCCTTGCCCTTGAGCGTGCGCGCCAGTATCGCGAACGGACGCTCCGCCGATTGCGCTGCGGTGAGCGCGTCCAGAATCGCGGTCATGTCGTGCCCGTCAATGACTGCCGTCTGCCAGCCGAACGCCTCGAAGCGGGCGCGGTAGGTCTGCAGGTCGTGCTGCAGCATCGTGGGCTGGCTCTGTCCCTGACGGTTGATGTCCACCAGCGCAATCAGGTTGTTGAGCGCGTAGTGGCTGGCGAAGGCGGCGGCTTCCCACACCGCGCCTTCGGCGGTCTCACCGTCACCCATCAGGCAGTAGACGCGCGGGGGCAGCCCGTCCCGCTTGAGCGCGAGCGCCATCCCCGCCGCAATCGACAGCCCCTGCCCCAGCGAGCCTGTGGCTGCGCCGTACCACTGAAAATGCGGCGTCGGGTGCCCCTCCAAATCGCTCGTGAACTCGCGCAGGGTGTCCAGATGCTCAATCGGGAACGCGCCCGCCTCCGCCCACGCTGCATACAACAACGGCGCGGCGTGCCCCTTAGAGAAAATCACGCGGTCGTTCAGCGGGTGGCGCGGGTTCCGTACATCCGCCCGCAGCGCATGGAAAAACAGCCCAGCGACCAAATCCGCCGCCGACATACAGGTCGTCGGGTGTCCCGACCCCGCGCGGGTAGTCGTGCGTATCGAGTGGATGCGCAGAAGGCTCGCTTTCGCCTGAAGCGCGGCAATCAATTCAGGGGCGTATCCAGCCATGGTCTCTCTCCGTCGCGGGAGAGTATACCATGACCGACGACGGCTTAGATGACCGTGCGCCGCAAGTCTTCGCCCGTTGCGCCCGGACGGATGGGCTTGACGCTGGCGACATACTCAGGCTCGTAGTCGATGAGTTTGAGCCAGTCCTCCATTACATCCGACTTGGGGAAGATTTCGTTCTCGCGGTACTCCATCTCGATGGCGCGCTTGAGGTCGTCGGGGCGGATGCCGTGTTCGACGCTCGGCTCCTCAATCGCGCGGCGGATAGCGAACTCTTTCGCGCGATCCACGACCGACTTGATGAGCGCGCCGCTGACCATATCGCGCCAGTGGAGCGTCTCGACGCCGCCGTTGCGCAGATACACCTGCAGGAACTCGGTGTCGGGCGCCTTGCGCCAGAGGTACTGCACCCCCTGCTCAATCAGGCACTCGCGCGCTTCGGCGGGCGTGTCGTACTCGCGCACGAATTCGGGATCCAGCGGCAGCGTCGGCGTGAGGTAAATCCCGAAAATCTCGCGCGTGGCGTCGCGGTCGGGACGGCGCACCTTCACCTTGCGGTCGATGCGCCCCGGACGCAGAATCGCGGGGTCGATATAGTCGGGGCGGTTGGAGGTGAGCATCACCACCACATTCTCGAGGCTCACCAGCCCGTCCATCTCGGCGCAGAACTGCGGCACGACGGTGTTGGAGATGTTGAGCCACCTGCCCGAACTGCGCGTGCGCAGAATCGACTCCGCCTCGTCGATGAAGATGAACACGAGGTAGCCCTCGCGCGCTTTTTCGCGGGCAATCGAGAAGATTTCGCGCACCATGCGCTCCGTCTCGCCCAGCCACATGTTCAGAATCTTGGGACCGCTGATATACATGAAGTATTCCTTCACGGGCTTGCCCATCCGTTCGGAATACTGGCGCGTGAGGTTGTAGGCGGTCGCCTTGCCGATGAGCGTCTTGCCGCAGCCTGGCGGTCCGTAGAGCAGGATGCCCTTGAGCGGCTGCTTCTCAAAGCGCTTGAACACTTCGGGGTGTAGCAGGGGCAGTTCGATGGTCTCGCGGATGAGCCGAATCGCCTCTTCCTGCCCGCCGATTTGGCTCCACTCGATGGGCGGAACCTCTTCGAAGTAGTAGTCGCGCACCTCTTGGTGGGGGATGTGTTCGATGGCGACCTTGTAGTTGGGTTCGAGGCGCACCTCGTCGCCAGGCTTGATGAGAACCTCCGACAGGTCGGTCGAGCGGAACACGATGCGCGAGGTCATCCCTTGCGGGTCCGACCCGACGCGCAGGCGATCCCCCTCCAGCACCTCTTGCACCTTGACAATCGGTCCCGCAGGGTGATAGCCCAGGTCGCCGATGACGGCAAACGCTTCGTTGACCTTCACGCGCGTGCCCACTTTGAAGTCGGGGTTCTCTAACTTGGGGTCAATATTAGCATAGTATTCGCTGTCGCCCAGCGCGACCATCGCGACGCCCTCGTCTGGCTGACCCAGAAAGACGCCGATTCGGTTGGCGGGGCTGGTCAGTTTCTGATACGCCTCCTCGTACTCCTGAATCGCCTGGATTGCCTCCTGCATCTGCTGCTCGTCGACTTCCAGTTGGTGTTGCAGCAGGCGGAGCATCTGGCGCAGGCGCAGGTCGTCGCGGGGCGCGAGTCGCATAATCTCTTCCAGAATCGCCAGAGCGCGGATTTGCGTCTCGGGCAATTCGAACTCGTCGTCATAACGGCGTGCCATTCGGATAAGACCTCCTCACCATGATACTACCGCAATTGTACCTCGAAGGTTGCAGGCTCGGCGACATATTCGGGGGTCATGGGTACGCGCCCGTTGGGGGTGAAGGGCACGCCTTCCTGCTGCAGGAGCGATTGTTGGAGCTGGGCGAGCATGGGGTCGCGCTTGTGGATGCGCAGGCTGCCGTCGCTGCCCACCACGCGCCACCACGGGATGTCGTCGTCCAGCGCGGCAGCCATCAGGCGTCCCACTTGGCGTGGGGTAAGCGGCGGGCAGGCGCATGCGACCTGCCCGTAGCTCATCACCTTGCCGTGCGGAATCTGGCGCACCAGCGCGTAGACCCGCCGCGCGTCAGAAGCTATCGCCTGCACTGCCGAAGTTGAACAGCACAATCAACAGGTCAGCGTCATCCACCGTGCTGTCGCCGTTCACATCGCTGGCGGAGTCGGAACCGCCGAAGTTGAACAGCACCTGCAGCAGGTCGGCGTCGTCGACCACATTATCGCCGTTCACATCGCCGTTGGTGAGATCGAGAAAGTTCTGCTGCACGGGACCCGACACATTGCTGAGGTTGACCTTCCGCGCCAATCCTGGTGCGACCTGCGCCAGCACCTCGATGTTGCCCGACAGATCGATGGGCACGCTATATTGCCCGTTGGCGGCAAGCGTCGCGGTGTAGGTGCGGGTCTGGGTTCCCTGCTTCACGCGGATAGTGGCGACCTTGCCCTCCAAGCTACCCGTGTAGCCTGCTATCGTGATCCTGCCGTACAGCGACGGCGTCGCGTTGCCGCCCAACTGTAGCGCGAAGGTCGCAGGTATGCCGCCTTGCAACTGGTACGCTTCGTAGCCACTGCTGTCGTGCTCGAGGAAGTAGTTCAGATTCAGGTCTGTACCTGGAAGGGCGCCGCACACCCACGCGCCTGGCGGCTCCACTTGAATCCCCACATAACAATTGAATCGCTGCTGGGGGTCGAGCGAAGCATCCAGCACACCACACTGCACGGTGAACACCTCGTTGAACTGGTCGGCATCCGTATCCGTGGCAAGCCGCCATACACCCGCCTGCGGCACAAACAGGGTGTGTGGTCCCTGATTGCTGCGCAGAAAGGTATTCGGCGGATCGCTGGTCGGGAAGGGCGGCAGGTCGTCGTCAGAACCTGTCCAAAAGCCCTGAATCCTATAGAATCCAGCGAACGGAAAGTAAACCGCAATCTCCACGCGCCCGATGCGGAACCGCCCCACGCCTGCAGGGTCGTACACGCGCCGAATGTTCGCATCGTCCAGCACGATGTTGTAGCTCTCGTAGGCGTAGTATTGCTGCTGTCCTGTGGAGGTGGGCATGCGTCGGTACAGCAGCACATCGGAAGCGGGGAAAAAGTCGCCGTCATCAGGCTGCCAAGTCGGCTTGGGCGGGAAAATCGCGAGCGTAAGGTCGCTGGCGCGCAGCACCTTCACCACCTGCACATCGTCCAGTCGCTCGATGAGTCGCCACCCGCCGAGCGGTTTCCACGAGTTATCCTGCGCGAATAGTTGACCTACAGTCGCCAGCACGCCTGCTACAATCAGCAATCGTCTCATCAGTGTGCCTCCTTCAATCGGTATTATACACCAGTTTTTGGACAGCGCACAGTCCCGAAAAGTTCCCCGTCATGGCTCCACAGGCAGCCGCTCGCCCGTAGCGAGGCGCAGTTGCAGTTCGGCGACGGCGGCGTCGTAGGTCGCCTGCACGAGGTTCGTCTCGGCGGTAATCAGCGCGAGTTGCGCGGTCAGCACCTCCACAATCGTGCCGACGCCCTCGCGCAGCGACTCTTGCGCGGCGTCAAAGTTGCGCTGCGCGGCGGCGACAGCGATCCGGGACGCCTCCAGCCGCTCGGACGCCTCGCGTATGCTCAGCAGCGCGCTCTCCACTTCGGCGTAGGCGTCGCGCTCGGCTTGCTGCAGGCGGAACTGCGCACTCTGCAGGCTCGCTTCCGCCTCGCGCAGGCTCGCGCGGGTCAGCCCGCCGTCGAACAGCGGGTACGAGGCGATGATGCTGATGCTGCCTTGCGTGCGGCTATTCGGCTCATATTCGCGGAAGCCGCGCACGCTGATTTGCAGGCGCAGCAGGCTGTTGAGCCGCGCGGCGTCCAGCCCCAGTCGGCTGATCTGCAGGCGCAGTTCGGCGTCGCGCAGGTCGGGGCGTTGCAGGCGGGCGCGCTGCCACAGTTGCTCGACGCTGAGCGCGGGGTCGGGCGTCGGCGGCGCGTCGGGCGCGGTCAGGTCGGGCAGGGGTTTCTGCGCCTCCCAGCCGATGAGCCGCTTGAGGTCGGTCTCCGCCAGGCGCAGGGCGTTGCGCGCCTGAATCTGCTGCACGCGGGCGTTGGCAAGGTCGGCTTCGGCTTGCAGCACATCTTTCTGGGGCGCGGCGCCGACCTCCGCCTGCGCTTTGGCGACCTCCAGCAGCGTCTCAGCGCGGCGCACGGCAGTGTCGGCGACCTGCAGCAACTCCTTGCGGCGCAGTACCTCGTAGTAGGCGCGTGCGGTCTGGAACAGCACGCGGCGCAGAGTCTCGCGCGTGTTTTGGCGCGTGGCTTGTGCGGTGCGCGAACTCTGGCGGATGCGCACCTCGCGCTGCCCGTTGTCCAGCAGCAGCCACTCCAGCCCGAAGCCGTTCTGGCGCTGGGTCGTGTCGGCGGTTGCGCCCCCGCCTTCGATGCGCGTGCGGGTCGTGCTGCTGCTGAGGTCGATGCTGGGGTACAGGTTCGCGCGTGCGGCGGCGAGGCGGGCGTCGGCGGCGTCGGTCTCGGCGAGCGCGGCGCGCGCCAGCCCGTTGTTCTGCAACGCCAAGCGCAGCGCGTCGTCCAGACTCAGCGACTCCTGCGCACACGCCGCAGCGACCGCCAACAGCCCGATGCATAACACAAGGCTTGGTCTCATCACAGGCATGGTTCGACGCGCGGGGGCGGGTTCCTGTTCACAACGGGTACACTATACCGCGTGCGTATCCCAGCATGGCTGAAAGTGGCCGCAGGCGTCGGCGCGGCGGTCGCGGGCGCGAACTGGTTTCTGCGCAAGGTGTGGTTCTACCGCGACCCGTTGCGCATCCCGCCGCCCGACCCGAACCTGATCCTCGCGCCGTGCGACGGCAAGGTGGTCTACATCCGCCCCGTCAGCGCGGACGGCACGGTCTTCGCCGAGAAACTGGGGCGCGCCATCCCCATCACCGAAATCACCCGCGCCGACTGGGAAGGTGTCGCGCCCGAAGGCTGGCTGATTGGCGTCTACATGAGTCCGCTCGATGTGCATTACAACTACGCGCCGATTGCGGGCACGATACGGCGCATCGTCTACACGCCCGCCCGCGCCAACCTGCCGATGGTGGACTTGTGGGAGTATGTGAGCATGGCGTGGCTGCGCCGCGCGGTTGACCTGCTGGGCAAACGGTATCACCTGCAGAACGAGCGGCAGACGATTTTTATCGAGGGCGAGCAGGTGCGCCTCGCGATGGTGGAAATCGCCGACAAGTTCGTCAACAAAATCACGACCTATGTGCACGAGGGGCAGTGCGTCAAGCCTGCGCAGAAACTCTCGTTCATCGAGCGCGGCAGTCAGGTAGACCTTGTAATCTTCTCGCGGGCGGTGGAGATTCTCACGCACACGGGCGCGCAGGTCTACGGCGGGCAGACGCCCCTCGCGCGGGTGCTATCGCCATGAGAGAGACGCCCTTCGGTCAGGTGCGGGCGGTCGGCTTCGACTTGGACGACACGCTGTGCGTCTACATGCCCGTTGCGGTGCAGGCGCGTCGGGCGATGATGGAGCGCTACCTCGCGCCCCAGACGGGACTGCCGATTGAGACACTCGATCAGCACTACAAGCGGGCGTTCCACAGCGTGCTGGAGGAACTGCACACGGAGCGGTGGTATCCGCTGTATCTGCGAGAGGGGCGCGCGACGCGCACGGAGACCTTCCGCCGCCTGCTACGAAGCCTGAACCTCGACGCCGACGGGCTGGCGGAGCGCATCAGCGAGGAGTACGCCGCCCTGCGCGAGCAGATGCTCCACCTGCACGCGGAGACGCTGGAGGTACTGCACGCGCTGCGGGGACGCTACCCGCTGTTTGTCATCACGAACGGTCCCGCCTACGAGCAGCGGCGCGAGTTGCAGGTGCTGGGGCTGGAGGGGCTGCTCGATATCGTTGCGATTGAGGGCGAGGTAGGCGTCGGCAAGCCGCACGCGCCGATTTTCGAGGGGGTGCAGCGCGAACTGGGGCTGCCCAGCGAGCAGATTCTGTTTGTGGGCAACTCGTGGGCGCACGATGTGCAGGGCGCGCGGAATGTGGGCTGGCGCGCGGCGTGGGTGAACCGCGAGGGCGAGCCGCACCCCGACCCTGCCAGCGGCGTGCCCGACCTGCGCGACCTGCGCCCGTTGCTGGAGTGGCTATGAGCGGCGCGGTCATCGTGGCGGGCGGGGGCAGCACACCGCCCGAAGTGCCCCAGACGATGCTGCGGCTGGCGGGCGGCGCGAACGCGCGGATTGTCATCTTGGCGCATACGCAGGCGGATGTCGCGCGGGGCGGGCAGCGATCCGCCGCGTTTTTCGCCGAGAACGGCGCACAGGATGTCGTCGCGCCCGATACGCTGGACGCGGGCGAACTGGTTGCGCTGGTGCAGTCGGCGCGGGGCGTTTGGATCCCCGGCGGCGACCAGAACCGCTTCACGGAGCGGTTGGGCAGTGCGACGGCGTTGCTGGAAGCGATTCGGGGCGTCGTGGCGCGGGGCGGGGTGGTGGGCGGCACGAGCGCGGGCGCGTCGCTGATGGGCGCGCGCATGCCCACAGGCGACCACGCGCCCGACGGCGACCTCAAAGTCGGCGCAAGCCCCACCGCGCCCGCAATCGGCGTACTGCCGAACGCTATCGTCGACCAGCACTTCCTCAAGCGGCAGCGGCTGCCGCGCCTGCTGTGCGCCCTACTGGAGCATCCAAGCCTCGTCGGGATCGGCGTCGACGAGGATGCGTGGGCGCTGGTGCAGAAGGGCAAACTCACCGCCTACCGCGCGCAGGTGGTCATCGCGCGGGTGCGCCAAAAGCCGCGCCAACACGAGCGCATGCTGGGCAGCCGCGACATTCGGCTGCACCTCCTGCTGCCCAACGAGACAGGAGCGTACTGACATCCCCCTTCCGTGTGCAGGTATAATCAACTCTATGCAAGACTCTCTGTACCCTCTGGAGGAGACGCTTGTGCCCGCAGACCTTGAACCGCTGTACGCAGAGCAGGTCGCGGAAGCCTCCACACTGTACGCGACGAAACGCGCGAATGACCTCGACGGGGCGACTTGGACGCGCTACTCGATCTCTATTTGGAGCGACCTGCGCAAGACCCCCGAAGAAGCGGCGCTGAAGCATCCTGCGATGTTCCCGATGGCGCTGCCCGCACGCCTGATTGAATGCTTCACGCGCAGGGGAATGACCGTGCTGGATCCGTTTATGGGTGTAGGCAGCACTCTGCTGGCAGCGAAACGGTTGGGCAGGCACGGCATAGGCGTTGAACTGAACCCCGAATACGCGCAAATCGCTGAGCAACGCTTGAATACCCTCACCCTTGAACAGGAGTGGGCAGACGACTCTTGCGCCACAACGAGCCGCGTCTATGTAGCCGACGCGAATGATATTGACCAATTTGTCGCCCCTGAGAGCGTCGATCTTGTTGTCACCTCGCCGCCCTACTGGGACATCCTGCTCGAAAAGCGCACGGCGGACTACAAACCGATACGCCACTACGGCGACGAAGAGAAAGACCTTGGCAAAATCCGCGATTATCGTCTGTTTCTCGGCGCGCTACAATCAATCTTCCGAAAAGTTCACGCCGTGATGAAGCCTGACGCTTACTGCTGCGTTGTAGTCATGGACATTCGCAAAAAGAGTCGCTTCTACCCCTTCCACAGCGATTTAGCCAACAGCCTTGAGGAAATTGGCTTCATCTATGACGACCTGATTATCTGGGATCGGCGTCATGAGTATAACAACTTGCGTCCGTTAGGCTATCCCGCAGTGTTCCGCGTGAATAAGGTTCACGAATTCATCCTCATCCTACAGAAGACTGAGGGCACTTATCCAGGTCTTTGGTCGCACAGATATTCTGGTCTATGACGCCCCCGCGCGCCGTGCCGAGAGGAAAGTTGTGTTAGCGCGCTGGGATGCCCACACAAAATCGTTGGACGCCGCCTCCGTTATCCCCGCAGGTGCGCTTTAGAGTGCATCGAACGCGATCAAAAACGATAGCAGGTATACTCCTCTCACATGTCCACACACGACGACGCGCTGACGCGCTGGCGGCTGATTCTGGGGCAGCGGGCGGAGCAGGCGAACCCCGCGTTCCGCCTTGGGGGCAAGGACGAGCCGAGTGAATCGGGCGACGCCCCCCTGCAACGCGCCCTACCCGCAGGGATGGGGCTGACCGCGCTGGATCGCGCGCTGAGCTTCGTGTACGACAGCAACGAACGCCTCGGCGGCACGGGCGACTCCGCGCCGTATGTCCCCCAGTGGCTGGAGCAGATGCGTGCGCTGTTCAACCAGTCCACGCTGGCGATGGTGCAGCGCGACGCCTTCGAGCGCACAGGGCTGGCGGAACTACTGCTGCAGCCCGAAATCGCGCCGCGCTTGCAACCCGATGTGCGCCTTGCCGCAACCATCCTGAGCTTCAAGGAGCAGATCCCCGACGAGGTGAAACAAACCGCCCGCGACCTGATTCGCCAAGTGGTCGACGAACTGCGCCGCAAACTGGAGACGCAAATCGTGCAGACCGTCATCGGCGCGCTGCAACGCAACCGCTACTCGCCCATCCGCAGCGCACGCAACCTCGACTGGCGACGCACCCTCAAAAGCAACCTCAAGAACTACCTGCCCGAACGCAAGACGATTATCCCCGAACGGCTCTACTTCTGGGCGAACGAGAAGCGCTACCGCGACTGGCAGATTATCATTCTCGTTGACCAGAGCAGCAGCATGGCGAACTCGGCGATTTACGCGAGCCTGATGGCGTGCATCTTCGCCTCGCTGCAGGTGCTGGAGACGCACTTGGTGGTGTTCGACACCAGCATCGTGGACTTGACGCCGTACCTGAGCGGCGACCCTGTGGAGTTGCTGTTCAGCCTGCAGTTGGGCGGAGGCACGGACATCGCGCAGGCGGTTGCCTACGGCGCGAATCTGGTCAAGCGCCCCGAAAAGTGCATCTTCGTGCTGATTACCGACCTTTATGAGGGGGGCGACGAAGCCGCGCTGCTGACGCGCCTGCGCGCCCTGCGCGAGAGCAAGGTACAGGTGCTGTGCCTGCTCGCGCTGGAGGACGACAAGCCTGTGTACCACAAGACGCTGGCGCGACAGGTCGCCGCGCTCGACATCCCGACCGTCGCCGCCACGCCCAACAAACTGCTGGAACTGATGGAGCAGATTCTGAAGGGGGTGCGCCGCTGAATGACGCCGATGACGCTGGACGAGGTGCGCGCGCTGTGCGATATGGCGACCTACCGCAACGCCGAGCAGATTGCGGCAGGCGACCAGTTGCTGCACTTGGCGCGCTCGGACACGACGCTGTACGCGCAGGTGCAAGGCTCCAAGCCCTACACGGTGCGCATCGAGTTCAAGGACGGCGCGCCGAGCGCGAAATGCACCTGCCCCGCCGCACGCTTCAACAAGTTCTGCAAGCACGCGATTGCCGTGCTGATTGTGTGGGCGCAGTCGCCTGAACGGTTCGCCTACGGGCAGCAGACGCTGGTGGAGACCCCGCCCGCCGCGCCCAAACGCGGGGGCAAACGCGCCGCCAAAGCGACCGCCGAACGCGCTGACCTGCAGACGCAAGCCCTCGAGCAGACGCTCCGCCTCGCCCAAGAACTCGCCGAACGCGGCGCAACGGGCGTGCAGGAAGCGTTCCTCAAGCAACTGCTCGACAGCGCAGAGAATCTCGCGTCCCTCAAGACCCGCCGCCTGCAACAGCGCATCCGCAACCTCGTGCGCCTGATCGAAGCCTCGCGCGAGAACCCCCTCTCCGAGCAGGACTACACCCGCGCCTTTCTGGACTTGTGGGTCACGGCGCGCGCCATCGAGGAGCATTTCGCCGAGCGACGCCCCCTGCCCGAAGAGCAACTGGAAGAGATGCTTGGGCGCACTTGGCGCGACAAGGACTTCGCCATCCGCGAGAACCTGCGCCTGATGGAGCTTGCCTACGAGAACATCAAGCTGGCGACGGGCTTCCGACTGGACATCAGCACGCTGATTGACCTCGATTCGGGCGAGTTGCTGCGCGAGATGAAGATTGCCCCACTGCACACAGGCGGGCGCGAGGCGCAGGCGTTCAAACCGCGCCGTCCCGCGCCGTTTCTGGCGACGCGCGTGGGGGTCTACCCTGGCTACGCGCCCAAGCGCGTCAAGATTTACGACGCGCAGCCGCTGAACGAGCCGCGCGGCGCACTAACGGCGCAGGCGCTTCAGCACGCCCACACCGAGTGGCAGCCCCTGCTGGAACGCTACATCCAGCAGCGGCTCGACCCGTTTGCCCCGCGCGAGATGCCCTGCATAGTGCGCTATCACGCCATCGCGTGGCAGGATGGGCAAGCGTGGCTGGCAGACGCACAGGGACGGCTTGTGCCACTGGCAGTGCTGACGCCTCAAGACCGCCCGCAAACGCCTCGCGAAGTATCGTGGAGCTTGGTGTCTTCACCGCAAGCCCATGAGTTGCTGGAGAACTATGTCCCGCCCCAAATGCCCAAGCCGTGGCTGCCTGAAGAGGCGCTGTTGCGCCACCCGTGGGACGCGCTGTTCGGCTACCTGGAAGGCGAGGACGCGGTCTACTTCCGCCCCGTAAGCGGGCTGCACGCGCACGGCGTCGCGCTGCTGCTGTTTCAAATGCAGTATCGCGAGTATTGACGCCGCCTACTGGGGTATACTTCGGCTGCATGACGCTGGATGTGCGCGCAGTGGAGACGCTCATCGAACTCGCCCTGCAGGAAGACCTCGGCGCGGGCGACTGGACAACCGACAGCCTGATTCCCCCTGACCACCAGACCCGATGCGCCATCTTTGCCCAGGCAGAGGGCATTTTGTGCGGGGTGGAGATTGCCAAGCGTGTGTTCCAGCGGCTGGACTCTGAAGCGCGCTTCCCTAACGCGCTGACAGACGGCGCGCGCCTCGCGCCCGATACGCCCGTGCTGACGCTTGAGGGCAACACGCGCGCGATCCTGAAGGCGGAACGCACCGCGCTGAACTTTTTGCAGCACCTGTCAGGCATCGCCACGCGCACACGCCAGTTCGTGGACGCCGTCGCGGGCACAGGCGCGCAGATTGTGGACACGCGCAAGACGACCCCCGCCCTGCGCCTGCTGGAGAAGTACGCCGTGCGCATCGGCGGCGGGCGCAATCACCGCGTTGGGCTGTACGACGGCATCCTCATCAAGGACAACCACCTCGCCGCGCTGGGGGGCGACATCGCCGAAGCCGTGCGCCGCGCACGCCAGCATGCGCATCACCTGCTCGCCGTCGAGGTGGAATGCACGACGCTCACACAGGTTGAGCAAGCCGTCGCCGCAGGCGCGGACGGCATCCTGCTCGACAACATGCCCCCCGAAACGCTGCGCGAGGCAGTGCGCCTTGCCAAAGGGCGCGTGCGCTTTCTGGAGGCGTCGGGCGGCGTCACGCTGGAGACCGTCCGCGCGGTCGCCGAAATGGGCGTGGACTACATCTCCGTCGGCGCGATTACCCACTCCGCGCCCATCCTGCCGATGCACCTGGAGTTTTAGCCATGCGCTGGCGCGAACTCTACCCCGAATGGCAGCAGGCGGTGGACGAACTGGTCGCCAGCCGTGAGACCGTGCTGGTGCTGGGCGGTATCGATTCGGGCAAAACCACCTTCTGCTCGTTGCTCCTTAAGCTCAAGCATCAGGCGGGGATGCAGGTGGGCTTTGTGGACTTGGATGCGGGTCAGACGACGGTCGGACCGCCCGCCGCGTTCAGCAGCGTGGTAATACGCAAGCCCTATGAGTTGCTGCAAGACCTGACGCCCGACAGTTTGGCGTTTCTGGGCGATGTGTCGCCCGTGCGCCATGGGGCGCTTGCGCTGGCGGGGGCGCGGCGCGTGCTGGACGACCTGACGCTGCTCCAGCCCGACAGCCTGGTGATTGACACCGACGGCTACATCGGCGGCTGGCACGGACGCGCCTACAAACTGATGCTGATTGACCTGTTGCGCCCGCAGGTGATTGTCGCGCTGCAGCGCAAGGACGAACTCACGCCGATTTTGGACGCCTTGCGCCGCCGCGCCGACTGGAACCTGCACGAGTTGCCTGTGCCACAGGCGATTTTGCGCAAGTCGCCGCCGTTCCGTGCCCAACATCGGCGCGCCGCCTTCGCCCGCTACTTCGAACGGGCGCAGTCGCACACGCTCCCGCTCGAGCAGTTCAGTTTCATCGGCAGGCGGCTGGGCGGGGGGCAGCCGATTTCCGACGCGCGACGACGCTACCTCGCCGACCAAGTGCGCGCCGAACTGCTGCACGCCGAGATGGTCGGCGACTCGCTGCACCTCATCGTGCGCCAGCCGCTCAGCGACGCGCAAATCGAAACGCTGATGACGCTCGCAAGCGTCGACAAACTGGTGATGCTGCCCCAGTCGGCGTATCACAACCTGCTGGTGGGGCTGATCGACTACACGGGGCGGTGCTACGGGCTGGGGCTGATTGAATCGCTGGACTTCAAGGCGCGCACGCTGGGGCTGCTGTCGCCTGTGCGCTCGGTAGACCCTGTGCGCTGGGTGCAGTTGGGCTACCTGCGCATCCTGCCCGACGGCACGGAACTCGGCGAACCCCTACGGGACGGCTAACCGCCTTCGGGCGCCAGCCGAAAGCCGTGCGGAATCAGGTCGGCAAGCGTGTAGCGGGCAATCACGCGGTCGGGCGAGACGACCCACACGGCGAACGATTCGGGCGCGTCGGCGAACTCCAGCAGCACCTGTCGGCACGCGCCGCAGGGGGTTCCGCCATCGGGCGTGCAGACCGCCGCCGCCACGAGTCGCCGTGCGCCCGAAGCCACTGCACTGAAGACCGCGACGCGCTCGGCGCAGAGGCTCAAGCCGTAGCTGGCGTTCTCCACATTGCAGCCCGCGAAGACGCGCCCGTCGTCGGTCAGCACCGCCGCGCCGACGGCGTAGCTCGAGTAGGGCGCGTAGGCGTGCGCCCGCGCCGCCCGCGCCGCCTGCACCAACGCCTGCTCGGTGGGCGATAGGTTCATTCGTCGTCCCCTGCCGACTCGGCGGCGAGTTCCTCCTCGAAGATTTCCTCCATCTCGTAGGGGTCTTCGTCCATCGCCGCGCTCATCTCGCGCATGAAGCGGCGCATTGTCTGCGGGTCGTCGGGGTCGCCCGCGAACTCCAGGCTGTCGGCAAGGTCGTCGAGCATCTGGTCTTCCGAGCGCAGGCGCGCCACGCGCGAGACGAGCCGCTTCGACTCCGTCGCGCCACAGGCGGGGCATGCCTGCGGCGCATCCCGCTGCGCAATCGCCAGCAACCTCGAGAACCGCTTCCGACACTTCAGGCAGCGATACTCGTAGAGTGGCATCAGCTCATCACCTTCTGCAGCGTCTCCTTGAGAACGCTTGCCGAAGTTTGCAGGGCGGCGCGCTCCTCATCCGAGACGCCGATTTCGATGACCGCTTCGACGCCCTTGCGTCCGACGCGCGTCGGCAACGAGAAGCACACCTCGCTGATGCCCAACGCGCCCGTCTGCAGGGTGGACACAGGCAGCACTTGGCGCGTGTCCAGCGCAATCGCGTTCACGACCTGCGCGATGGAGACGCCCACGGCGTAGCCTGCGCCCCCTTTGAGGCGAATCGCCTCCGCGCCCGAATTTTTCGTGCGCTCAAAGACGGCGTCCATCGCCTCCGTGCTGTAGCCAGGATAGTCCTTGAGGGGCACGCCCGCAATCGTCGCGCAACTCCACGCGGGCACCATCGAATCGCCGTGTTCGCCCAGAATCAGCGCGTCCACATCGGTCGCCGCCACGCCGAAATGCTCCGCCAGAAACGAACGGAAGCGGCAGGTGTCCAGCACCGTGCCCAGCCCGATCACGCGCTCGGCGGGCAGCCCCGATTCCTTGACCGCCAAGTAGGTCAGGATGTCCACAGGGTTCGAAACGACCAGGATAATCGCGTCGTCGGCAAGCGCGACGCCTTTGAGGTTGCCCAGAATCTCGCGGAACAGCCCGACATTGCGGTTGATGAGTTCCAGTCGGCTCTCGTCGGGGCGTCGGCGCAAGCCTGCGGTGATGATGACCATGTGCGCGCCGTTGAGGTCGGCGTAGTCGCCCGCGCGGAATCGGATGGGCTGCGAGTAGGCTGCGCCGTGCCGCAGGTCTAACGCTTCGCCTTCGGCGGCGTCGCGGTTCACATCCAGCAGCAGCACTTCCGAGACCGCGCCGATAAGTTGTAGTGTGAACGCGGCGTTCGAGCCGACGCGCCCGCCGCCGCCAACGATTCCTACCTTCATCGTGTTTGCCTCCCTATGTAAGGGCGTTCGGCGAACGCCCCGTATGCGTCGGGTGCGCCCGACGCTTACAACAGCGGAAACTGCTCCAGAAAGCGCAAGTCGTTTTCCAGAAACAGGCGCAGGTCGTCCACGCCGTACTGCAGCATCGGGATGCGCTCGATGCCCAGCCCGAACGCGAAGCCGCTGTAGCGCTCCGTGTCGATGCCGTAGCGTTCCAGAATGTTGGGGTGAATCAGCCCAGCGCCGCCGAGTTCGAGCCAGCCGCCCTTCCACGAAATCGCGAAGTCCACTCCTGGCTCCACAAACGGGAAGTAGTCGGGTCGGAAGCGCACGCGCACTTCCGCGCCGAACATCAGTTGCGCGAACTGCGTCAGCACGCCTTTCAGGTGCGCCATGCTCACCCCTTCGTCCACCATGAAGGCGTCCACTTGGTGGAAGGTGTGCGAGTGGGTGGCGTCCACATTCTCGTAGCGATAGCATCGCCCGATGATGGCGATGCGGATGGGCAGGCGACGCTCGCCGCGCTGCAGTTGCTCGAAGACACGCCCCTGAATCGAGGTGGTCTGCGTGCGCAGCAGGTAGCCTGGCGCGATGTGGAACGAGTTCTGCTCGTCCATCGCGGGGTGGTCGTCGGGGTAGTTCAGTGCGCCGAAGTTGTAGTCGAACCGCTCCAAGTCGTATCCGTCCACGAATTCAAAGCCCAGCCCCGTCAGGGCGCGTTTGACCCGCTGCATGGTCAGCGTCAGCGGGTGCAGGCGTGCGGGGCGCAGGGGCGCGCCAGGCAGCGTGATGTCCAGTCGCTCGGCTTCAATGCGCTGGGCGAGTTCCGCCTGCTCCAGCGCGGCGCGTCGCTCGGCGAAGAGTCGCTCCAAGTGTTCGCGGGCGGCGTTCACCTGCTGCCCGAACTGGGGTCGCTGTTCGGGGGGCAGGGCGCCCAGTTGGCGCAGCAGTTGCCCGACGACGCCCTTGCGCCCCAAGTAGTGCGTCTCCACCGCCTGCAGGTCACCAAGGGACGCCGCCTGCGCAATCGCGCGTTCCGCCTCGTCCAGAATCGGCTGGATGCTCTCCACGGCGACGCTTACGGGCTGGGGCGTACCGACTGCACCAGCATCTCGAACGCTTCGGGGTCGCGCACTGCCATCTCCGCGAGTTGCTTGCGGTTCACTTCGATGCCGCGCTCGGTCAGCGCGTGGATGAACTCGTGGTAGCGCATGCCGTGCATGCGGCATGCGGCGTTGATGCGGGTGATCCACAGGCGTCGGAAGTCGCGCTTGCGTTGTCGCCTATCGCGATAGGCGTACTGCAGGGACTTCATCACCTGCTCGTTCGCCTTGCGGAACAGGCGGCTTTTTGCGCCGTAGTAGCCTTCCGCGAGTTTCAGCACCTTCTTATGGCGACGGCGGGTCACCGTACCGCCTTTCACTCGTGCCATAGCATCTCCTCCTTACTTGCCTGCTAATAGGCGATTGACGCGCCGATACTCGCCCTCGAAGAGTGCGCCTTCTTGGTCGAGTCGGCGTTTGCGTGCGGGCGATTTACTCAGGAACAGGTGGCTGTTCCCGGCTTTCTTGTGCATCAGTTTGCCCGTCGCTGTGCGCTTGAAGCGCTTGGCGGCTGTCTTGCTCGTCTTCATTTTTGGCATCGGTAGAACCTCCTTCTGCAGGCGGCGCTTTCGGCTTCGCTGCAGGCTTTTTGGCGGGCGCGACGACCATAATCATCTGTCTGCCCTCCATGCCTGGCGGCTTTTCGACGACGCCGTAGTCCTGCACCGTTTCGGCAATCTTCCGTAGCAGCGATTCGGCGATTTGGGGGCGTCCGAACTCGCGACTGCGGAAGATGACCACGAATTTTACCTTATCGCCTTCCTGCAAAAACTCGATCGCGTTGCGAATCTTGGTTTCGATGTCGTGTGCGCCGATGGCAGGGCGCAGGCGGATGGTTTTGATGTCGCCGCCTTTTTGCTTCTTTTTGGCTTCCTTCGCCAGCTTCTCCTGCTCATAGCGGTACCGCCCGTAGTCTAAGATCTTGCACACGGGCGGGTTCGCGGTCGGCGCGACTTCCACCAGGTCTAAGCCCTGCTCTTGGGCAATTCTCACGGCGCGACGCGTGGGCATCACGCCCAACTGCTTCCCGTCCGAATCGATGACGCGCACCTCGCGGGCGCGGATTCGGTTGTTGATCCTCAGTTCCTTCTGAATGGCTCCCTCACCCTCGCTTTGTTGGTCTACTCAATCAGCGTCTGACCGAGCACGCGCAGAATGTCCTCCATCACTTCGGGCGCGAAGCCCTCCTCGGCGTAGCGGATGACGCCCTTCTTGTCCACGATATACATCGTGGGGAAGGCTTTCACACGGGCACGACGCATCACTTCCTGCTCGTTCGGCGGGATCACGATGGGATAGGTCATCTTGTTCTGCTCGACAAACGCGCGTACTTCGTCGGGCGTACCCGAGTCGAGGGCGACGCCCACCACGACCAGCCCGCGACTGCTATATTTGTCGTGCAGCTCCTGCAGATAGGGTATCGCCGCGCGGCACGGTCCGCACCAAGTCGCCCAGAAGTCCACCAAGTACACCTTGTCCTGCTTGCCGCCGAGTTTGACCTCCTTGCCGTTGAGGTCCTTGAAGGTCATCTCAGGCATCTTCTGCCCGACGCGCAGCTGCGCACCCGACGGCATCGTCGCGTACAGAAACACGGCTAAGCCTAACAGTGCCACGGGTAATAGGTACCGTTTCATCATCGCCTCCACGAACCTATTATACCATGCGGGCGCAGAATTCAAGTCGGTCGGCAGGAAACTCGCGCCGCGCGGGGAAATCCAACGGCGGAGGTACGACGACGATGGCGCGACCAGTGACCTTATTCACAGGACAGTGGGCAGACCTGCCCCTTGAAACGATGGCGCAAAAAGCACGCGAGTTCGGCTACGACGGGCTGGAGTTGGCGTGCTGGGGCGACCACTTCGATGTCGAGAAAGCCCTTACGCACGACGGCTACTGCGAATCGCGCTGGGAGATTCTGGGGCGATACGGCTTGAAGTGCTTCGCGATTAGCAACCACCTTGTGGGGCAGGCGGTATGCGACCTGATTGACGAACGACACAAGGCGATTTTGCCTGCGCGGGTGTGGGGCGACGGCGACCCCGAAGGCGTGCGTCAACGCGCCGCCGAGGAGATGAAAAACACCGCCCGCGCCGCCCGCAGGCTCTTCAACTGCGCCCCCGACGAAGTCAAACGCCAACTCACGCGCGTGGTGGTCAACGGCTTCACGGGCAGCAGCATCTGGCAGTATCTCTACTCGTTCCCGCCAAACCCGCCCGACTTGGTGGAGAAGGGCTTCGCCGACTTCGCCGCGCGCTGGAAGCCGATTTTGGATGTGTTCGCGCAAGAGGATGTCTACTTCGCGCTGGAGGTACACCCAACGGAAATCGCCTACGACATCGTCACGGCGGAACGCGCGATTGAGGCGGTCGATGGACACCCGCGCTTCGGCTTCAACTACGACCCCAGCCACTTGGGCTATCAGGGCGTGGACTATGTGGCGTTCATCCGCCGCTTCCGCGACCGCATCTTCCACATGCATGTGAAAGATGTCTGGTGGTCAGAGACGCCGCGCCTGTCGGGCGTGTTTGGCGGGCATCTGAACTTCGGCGACTCGCGTCGGTACTGGGACTTCCGCTCGCCGGGGCGCGGCTCGGTGGACTTCGAGGAGATCATTCGCGCGCTGAACGAAATCGGCTATCAGGGACCGCTCTCCGTGGAGTGGGAAGACAGCGGGATGGATCGCGAGCACGGCGCGCGTGAGGCGTGTCAGTTCGTGCGCCACATCGATTTCGAGCCGTCGCGCGTGGCGTTCGACGCCGCCTTCGAGCGCGGGTAGGGCGTACAGGGGGCAGGGGGCGCGCTCCTTGCCCCTACACCTGCTCTTCCAATAGGCGGCTCAACCGCTCGGCGAACGCCTGCAGATTGCCTGCCGACAGCGCGACATCGTACAGCGCGTTTAGCTGCGCCACATCGTGAACCGAGCGCACCTGCGCCTCCAACGACTCAGGCACATCGCCGTACAGCCCCCGCAGGATCTTCAGCAAGCCATCCTGTAAACCGCGTTCCAAGCCGCGCTCGATGCCTTGTTCCAAGCCCTGCTGTAAGCCCTGCTGTAAGCCGTCGCGCAGCGCCTTCCGCTCCGAAACAGACAGGTACGGCGTGCCCTTCTCGCGCTTCACCTCTTCCAGCAGCTGCTCGTAGCGCTCCTCAAATAACTCCGGTAGCACCATAACCCACTCCAGTAAGCGTATCAGCTCTCCAACCTGCTCTTCAGTATACCCTCGATCCAACGCCAGACGCACCAGCTCCAGCCGCGACTGCAGCATGAACTCCGCATCGGACGACGCCTGCGCCCGACGAAACGCCACAAACAGCAACGCGCACGGATTGGGGTTCGCCAGCAGTTCCGCCTCGTCCCACTCGAGGAGCTTCACGGTGTAAAACTCGAACTCCAGGCGACAACCTGCCAGCGAACGCTCGTACTTCGTTGGACGCCAGTGCGGATTCTTGTCTGCTAAAATCGCTATCGTGACGATGGGACGGCGATAATACAGCCATAGCGCAGCGTCATAGGTGTAAGTGCGTTCAGGGAACAGGCGATCTGGACGCGACTGCACTTCAATGTGTATCAAAATCCACTGTTCCATCCCATCTGTGAAATAGACCCGCACAAGTTTATCAACCGTCTGGCGTCCTGTGCGGCTTTGACGCGCGATGCGCTGTAGTTCCGCGTCCAGAAATTCGTACCCGCGCTGCCAGTCTATCAGCCCGTGGAGTTCTGGGTGGATCATCTCAATCAGCTGCGGGAAGAAGAGACGAATCAGTTCCTTCCACGGGCTGTCTTGGTCATGCCGTTTGCGTTGGGCGGCGCGCTTCCGTGCTGCCATAACACAATTCTACCCGCCGATACTGGTCGCACGCTCGCGTTTCAGCACGAGCCAGCTGAGCGCGGCGCCGAGCGTGAGCATCAGGGCGCAGCCAATAAATGGCGTGCGGTGCGCGGGGATAGCAATGTCGCCCAGCGTCAGGGGCACATGCTCGTACAAAAACCCGCCGAGCAGCGCGCCGAGGATGCTGCCGACGCCCTGCGCCGTGCCTGCTGCGCCCAGCATCACCCCGCGCCGTTCGGGGTCAATCTCGCTTAGCTCCGCCATCCATGCGGCGAAAGTCAGCACGAAGCTAATCGCGCCCAGCGCGGCGGCGACCAGCACCCATGCCAGCGGCGGTTGCGAGGGCGCGACCACGCTCCACACCACGCCCGCCGCCAGCGTCAGCCCAAGACGGATGCTGCGCGTGCGTCCCAGCCGATCAGCGAGCCGTCCCAGCGGCAGGCTCAGCGCGGCAATCGCCAGCGCAGGCGCGACTAACCCCACCCCAAACAAAGTCTCGCTCACCCCGAACTCATCCATCGCGTAGAGCTTGACCAGCAGCATAATCAGCCCGATGCCGAAGAACACCACGAACGCCAGCAGCATGTGCCCAGGCGCAATCCGCAGCGCGTTCAGGAACGCCCGTAGCGAGAGTTTCTCGCCCGATTCGCCGTCCGCGCTGTTGGGCGCGCGCCCATCGCGCGGGTAGAACCGCCACGCAATCAGCGTCGCTGCGGTGAATAGGCACGCGGTGAGATAGAACGAGGCTTGCTTCGCGCCCGTGAGGTCGTTCACCAGCCCGCCTGCCAGCGGTCCCAGCGCGATGCCCGACATGTAGGTCATGTTCAGAAAGCTCATCGCCCATGCCCGCTTGTGAAGGGGCACGGAGTCGCCGATCGCGGCGTAGACGGCGGGCCAGAGCATCGCCGCGCCCAGACCGTCCAGCGCGCGCAGCGCAATAAATTGCAGTGGGTGGCTTGCGACAAGCGTCGCCATCGAGGTGAACACCGTCAGCAGCGGTCCCAGCACGATCAGCCGACGCCTGCCGATATGGTCGCTCAGCATCCCCATCGGCGCGCGGAAAATCGCCTCCATAAGCAGGAACGCCGAGCCGACCACCGTAATGGTCGACTCGCCCAGCCCGACCACTTCCCGCAAATAGACGGGCATCGCCGAGATGTTGAGCGTCACATAGCCCAGCTCGGCGAAGCCCGCCATCACCACCAGCGCCCAGAACGCCGAGAGCGACTTCACAATCCGCAAAGGGCGCGCCCGCCGCTCAGTCTAACCCGACATCGATGCGCGCCTCGCGCCCCGTCGCCGACGACTCGTAAATCGCGTCCATAATCGCGTTCAGGTAGTAGCCATGCTCGCCCGGAATGGGCGCGGGCGTGTTGTGCAGCACCGCGTCCACGAACGCCTCCACATTCGCCTGATACGAGTTGACATTCGGCAGGTTCGCAGGCTCCACATTATACAGCGTGCGGTTCTGCTCGGTCGCGATACGCACAGGACGCTCGCTCATCGGGTCAGCGAACACGCCGCCCTTGTCGCCCAGCAGCAGCGTGTTGAACTCGTCGCGCTCGATATTCGCGCAGAAGCTCGACTCCAGCGTCACGGTCGCGCCGTTTTCAAGTCGGATTAGCCCGACGGCGAAGTCCTCCACGGTGAACTTGGTGTGATCCCACTGTCCCATCAGCCCGACGACATCGGGACGGTTGCCGAACTTGGTGTAGGTCGCGCCGAACGCCGCTACGGGCTTGGGGTAGCCCATCAGCCACAGGGTCGTGTCCAGAATATGCACGCCAATATCAATCAGCGGTCCGCCGCCTTGCTTCTGCTTGTCGATGAACACGCCCCAGCCTGGGATTCCGCGTCGGCGCAGCGCGTGGGCGCGTGCGTAATAGACCTCGCCGAGATTGCCCTCCTGCACGATGTATTTGTGCAGGAACTGCGCGACGCCCGAAAACCGCCACTGCAGCGACACATGGAGTAGCTTGCCCACGCGCCGCGCGGTTTGCACCATCTCGCGCGCCTCGTGCGCGTTGCGCGCCAGCGGCTTCTCGCAATGTACATGCTTGCCCGCCTCCAGCGCGGCGATGGTCGTATCCCTGTGCAGGAAGTTGGGCGTCGCCACGACCACAACCTGGATGTCGTCGCGCTGGATCATCTCGCGATAGTCGGTATAGACATGGGGGATATGGAACCGCTCGGCGGCAGCGCGTGCGCCCGCTTCATTCACATCGGCAACGGCTACCAACTCCACGCGGTCGGAGAGTTTCGCATAGCTGGGCATATGCTGCCCTTGCGCGATTCCGCCTGCTCCGATAAAGCCTACGCCTATCTTACTCAAGTTCGTCGCTCCTCCTTCGTTGCGTGTGGCGACCTGCGTCGCCTAAGCCTAAAACCGCGGGGTAGTATACCTTATCAGAACCCGTCCACTGAGGGGTCGTTCAGGTGGTCGGTGTAGTTCAGCAGGCTCACATAGAGCCGCTCCCCTGCCCGCTCGACGACGGAGACGCCCGTGTTGTCCAGTCGGATGCGCCGATAGGTCTGGATGTCGCCTGACAGCGCCTCGCAGAGCAGGATGCGCAGGCTGCCGCCGTGCCCGACGACGACCACCTCGCCGCTGGGGTGCTGTTCCAGCAGGCGGTGTCCGAACGCGCGCACACGCTGCCAGAACGCCTGCATCGGCTCGGCTTCGGGGGGCGTGCCCATCATCGGGTCGTACAGGTAGGTGAAGTGGTGGTCGGGGAAGCGCTGCTGGATTTCGTCGCTGGTCAAGCCTTCCCACAGTCCCCAGTGTCGCTCGCGCAGGGCGGGTTCAGGGTGCAGCGGCGCGCCCAGTGCGTCGGCAATCGCCTGCGCGGTGCGCCACGCCCGCTGCAGGTCGCTGCTGTAGACGGCGACGGGTTTCTGGATGCGCACGGATAGCCACTGCGCCGCCTGCTGCGCCTGACGCTGCCCCACCGCGTCTAACGGAGTGTCGGAGTGTCCCTGAATGCGTCCCACTTGGTTCCACGCGGTCTGCCCGTGTCGCACCAGATAGATTCGCAGCATGCGCCCGATAGTGTACCCGTTTTTCATACGGGTTTCACGAAGTCGCCGCCCTGAATCGGCAGGAATCGGCGATTGGGCGGCGTATACACAATCGCGAATTGGGGTATAATACGGCGACGGTACTTGCGCCGCTCGTGCAACAAAGGAGCTCTTATCGGTGATTATCGCATCCTATGGAGGTAGGCACGAGACATGGGCGACCTGAAACAACTGATTGAGCAAGCGTTCGCGCTCAAAAACGAAGGGCGCTACGAGGAAGCAGAGCAACTGCTGAAGCAGGCGCTGCAGCGCAATCCGCACTCGGCAGAGGCGCACCACCTGCTGGGGCTGGTCTACTGCTTCACGGGGCTGTTTGACGAGTCAATCCAGGAGCTGGAGACCTCCGTGCGGCTAAACCCCGAAGCGATTCAACCGCGCTTGGACTTGGCGCTGACCTACTCGATGCTGGGCTACGAGCCAGAAGCCAAGCGCGAGCTGGAGGAGGTGCTACGGCGCGACCCGTCCAACGAGATGGCGCAGCGACAGATTGTCTACTTCAAGTAAGCCAAACGCCCCTGAAGTCTCAGGGGCGTCCGCTGGCGACGGGTACAGGTATTTTCCTTGTCTACGATACTCCGACGAGTTCGCGCTCCTCGGCGACGCTTTCGGGCTCCAGCGTACAGTTGAGCGAGCTGCCAAAGAGCTTATACAGGACATTCAGTGAGGCTTGTTCAACCTGTTCCGTGGTAATCCCCAACTGGTCAGCAATCGCTTCGGCGTCATGCCCCTGCGCAAACAGATGCAGAATGTTCCGCTCACGCTCCGTCAGTCTCGTGTCCATCGGCATAGACCTCCTTTGGTAGTAAAGGGATTATACCCGCTGGGTAGGCGCGTGTGTCAAGTCGAATCGCGTGAGTCGCGAAAACTGGCAGAAGTGCGGGTTCCGTTGCGTGCGCCGTTGCGGGGCAGCGGGGTCACGACGGTCTCGTAGCCGTGGGTGGTGCGTCGGATGTAGCCGCGCGATTCGAGTTCCTGCAGGTAGTTATACAGCGTCTGGCGCGAGCAACCGAGCGTCTCGGCGAGTTTGGTGCGCGGCAAGTTCGGCTGCTCATACAGCAGCCACAGCAGTTGCTCCATCGTGGCTTCTCTGGCGTGCCCGTTGCCGTTGCGCTCCATCGGCTGCACCAGCGCGTACACAGGCTCTGGCTCGCGCGGCGCAGTCTCGGACGCTTCAGGCTGGGGCGGCGGCTCCGTAGGCGCGGACTCCGACTGCGCCTGCACCTTCAGCGCGTAGTTGCGATCCTCGCCGATGATTTCGATGAGCGCGAACATAATAATCGGCAGCGTCACCGACAGCAGGAACGGACGCAGGAACACCACCATCTGGTCGAACGCGCTGGCGGTCTGCAGCGGCTGCTGGTGCATAATCCCGTACAGGTAGTTCGCATACGCGCTGATGAAGGTCACCAGAATCAGCACGCCCCACAAGGGCAGCGTCGGGCGCCCCTGCCGCTTGCGCAACTGGATGCCATACGCCAGCCCCAGAATACCCAAGTCAATCCCTAACGCCTGCACATAGCCCCAAATCAGGTTGCCGCCCTCTAAGGTGCTAAAAGTGTACGCCACATGGTGGACGCTGCCCGCCAGCACGAACAGCGTGACGACCACCAGCAGCGCGGTGGACAACGGCATGTCTTTCAGTGAATCGCGCATCGAGATAACCTCCCTGTTCTTGCGCCCCAGATAGCGTTTCGGTTCGGGGGAAGATACATGATTCCTGCCCCCGACAGCGATTCCTGCCGATTACGCGGCAGAGGATGCCCTAATCCGCCAGCACATGCATGGAGAGTTCGCTGGGGTCGGGGTCGGGGCTTTCGTCGGCGAAGCGGGCGGCGTCGGCGACCTGCTCACGCGCCTGCTCGTCCCAGACTTTCAAGTCCGCCTCCGTCGCCAAGTTGTGCGCTAACAGGTACTGCTGGAGATTGGTGAGCGGGTCGCGCTTGCGCCACTCGTCGACCTCCTCGCGCGTGCGGTACGAGCCGGGGTCCGTGATGTCCGCCGCGCCGTGCCCCACAAAACGGTACACAATCGCCTCCACGAAGTACGGCTCTTGGTGCGTGCGCACATGGTCGATAATCGCCTTCGCCTCGTCCAGCACATTAAACATGTCCATCCCGTCGATCTGCTTGCTGGGGAAGCCGTAGACGCTGGCGCGTTGCGCGAGGTTCGGCACAGCGGAGTGCAGTTCGACGGGCGTGCCCATGGCGTACTTGTTGTTCTCGACGATGTAAATCACGGGCAGTTTCCACAGCCCCGCCATGTTGAGCGATTCGTGGAGCAGTCCCGCGTTCATGCCGCCGTCGCCGAAGAAGCAGAGCGTGATGCCCCCTGTCTCCTCGTACTTCTGGGCGAAGGCGACGCCTGTAGCGATGCCCGTCACATCGCCCACAATGCCGTAGCCGCCGAGGAAGTTCTTCGCCTTGTCGTACAGGTGCATCGAGCCGCCCTTGCCGCGACACAGCCCCGTGACCTTGCCGTACAGTTCCGCCATCACCGCGCGCGGGTCGCTGCCCAGCGCCAGCACATAGGCGTGGTCGCGATAGTGCCCCAGCACGCGGTCTTCAGGGCGCAGGTGGTGGATAAAGCCCAGCGCGAGCGCCTCCTGCCCAATATACAGGTGCAAATAGCCGCCGATTTTGTCTTGGCGGTACGCCTTGTCGCAGTGTTCCTCGAAGCGACGGATAAACAGCATCTGCTTATACAAATCGACAATCTCTTGCGTGGTCGGGGTGTATGCCCGCTGCGCCGATTTCGAGTTCGTGGCGGTCTTCGCGCGTTTGGTCGTCTTCATGCCAGCCTCCAGAGTCGGCATACAGTGTACCCGAACGGGGTATGCTATTGCTATGCCGACCTACACCGATTTGCAGGGGCGCGTGGCGATTATCACGGGCGCGAGTCGCGGGATTGGGCGCGCGATTGCGCTGCGCTTGGCGAAGGAGGGCGTCGCGGTGGTCATCGCTGCCAAGACCGCCGAGCCTGACCCGCGCCTGCCCGGCACCATCTACACCGTCGCGGAGGAGGTCGCCGCGCTGGGCGGGCGTGCGCTGCCCCTCCAAGTCGATGTGCGCGACGAGAACGCCCTGCAGCGCATGGTGGACGCCACGCTGGAGACCTTCGGGCGCATCGACATCTTGGTCAACAACGCGGGCGCGCTGTGGTGGTACCCCGCGCTGGAGACGCCGCCCAAACGCTTCGACCTCGTGATGCAGGTGAACCTGCGGGCGAGTTTCGTCGCCTCCCAACTCGTGCTGCCCACGATGATTCAGCAGCGCTGGGGGCACATTATCAACATGTCACCACCGATAGACCTCAGCGTGCTGCCCGGCAAGGTCGCTTATATGATTTCCAAGTTCGGGATGACGATGCTGGCGTTGGGGCTGGCGGAGGAGGTGCGCGAGCATAATATCGCGGTGAACGCGCTGTGGCCCCGCACGCTGATTGAGAGCCAAGCGACGATTGCGTGGGGGCTGGGCACGCCCCAGCAGTGGCGCAAGGCGGACATTATGGCGGACGCCGTGTACGAGTTGGTGCGCCGCGAGCCGCACACCTGCACGGGCAAAGCGTGGATCGACGAAGACCTGCTGCGCGAGGCGGGCGTCACGGACTTCTCGGTCTACAACTGCACGCCCGACGGCGAGCCGATGGAGATTGTCTGGCAGGGCGTGCAGGCAGGTCGGCGCGAGGGGGGATAGTCCCACCTACCGCACAGGGTCATCCGTGATAATGGCGTCCACGCCGAGTTGGGCGAGTTCGCGCTTGCGCTCCGCGTCGTTCACCGTCCAGACGACCATCTTTTTGCGCTGTTGGCGGGCGCGGCGCATCGCCTCTGGGTCTACCAGCGTGTGTTCGGGATGCAATGCCTCGTAGCGCACCTGCCACCGTCGCCCATCCTCCAACAGCATGTGGGGCGTATATTGGCTAATCAGCACGCCCAAGCGGATGCGGCGCGACTCTTCCGTAAACCAGCGCAGCGTGTCCAAACTGAACGACGAGATGATTACATTCGGCATCAGGCGGTACTCTTCGATGAGCGCCAGCACGGTGCGCACAATCGGGCGGTCTTCGGGGTAGAAGGTCTTCATGTCGATGTTGTAGCGTGTGCGGTTGCCGAACGCCTCGAAGACCTCGTTGAGGGTGGGGATGCGCTCGCCCGCGAATTTCGCGCCGAACTTGACGCCCGCGTCGTAGCGTTGGATTTCCGCCGCGCTGAGTTGGCGCACATCGCCTGCGCCGTTGGTCGTGCGCTCCAAGTTGGGGTCGTGAATCACCATCGGCGCGCCGTCTGCGCTGGGGGTGATGTCCAGTTCGAGGCAGTCCGCGCCCATCTCCAGCGCGAGGCGGAACGCGGACAGCGTGTTTTCGGGGGCGTGCATGCTCGCGCCGCGATGCGCCCAAATCTGCGGGCGCTTGCCGTCCCAGAACCGCATGGCTTAGCCCTCCTGTGGCGCGTTGATGGTCAGCACGGGGCAGGTCGGGATGCGCACGACCTTCTCGGTGACAGAGCCGAAGACCCATCGCTTCCAACCGCTGCGCCCGTGCGTGGCGATTACGATGAGGTCAATCCCCTTCTCCTTCTGGTAGGCGATAATCTCGTCGGCGGGGTCGCCCCAAATCACGCTGGCGAACACGGTCAGCGACTTGGGGATGCGCTGCTCCATCAGTTCTTCCATCGAGCGCTCCGCCGCCTCGCGCATCTCGCTTTCGTACAGCGGAATCTCCACATTCACGGGCACGGGCACCACATGCAACGGCGGCACCACATGCAGCAGGTGCAACTCGGCGTTGAAATGCTCCGCCAGCTCCACTGCCATATCGAGCGCATAGTAGGACGGCTCGCTGAAGTCCGTCGGCGCAAGGATTTTCTTGAACGGCAATCGCATCGTCGGTATCCTCCCGCAGTATTGTACCCATGCCCTGCAGGAATTGCGTGTGGGTTCGGGAATTCGAAGGTGCACGCATGAAACCGCTGGGTCAACTAACCGTGATTTGCGGCAGTATGTTCGCGGGCAAGTCGGAGGAGCTGATACGCCTTGTGCGCCGCGCGATGTATGCCCGCAAGAAGGTGCAGGTGTTCAAACACGCGCTGGATGACCGCTTCGCGCACACTGCCGTCGCGACGCACAACGGCGTGCAGTGGGAAGCCATCCCCGTGCGCAACACGCGCGAGTTGCTGTGCCATCTGGACGCCGACACGGAGGTCGTCGCCATCGAGGAGGCGCAGTTTTTCGACGAGGAGTTGGTGCGCCTGTGCGTGGAGCTGGCGGATGCGGGCAAGACGGTCATCGTGGCGGGGCTGGATCAGGACTTCCGTCGCCAGCCGTTCGGGATTATGCCGTTGCTGATGGCGCACGCGGACGAGGTGATTAAGCTCCGCGCGATTTGCGTGCAGTGCGGTCGCCCTGCGAGCCACACGCAGCGGCTGGTGGACGGTCGCCCTGCCGCGTGGGACGAGCCGACGATTCTGGTCGGCGCGGACGACCACTACGAGGCGCGCTGCCGCAACTGCCATCAGGTGCGCCGCGTACCGCCTGCCTATCGCAAGCGGCTGCTGCGGGGTATCCGACGCGCAGGGGAGACGCCATGAAGTTCCGCTGGTCGGGCGCGACGGCGTGCGATGCGCAGACCGCTACCGCGCGGCTGAACGACTACTTCGGCGCGGTGGGCTATCGGACTTTGCCGTCGGAGTTGCGCTGGGCGCGGGGAAGCCTGTGGAAAGCCCTGCTCACGATGTCGCCGCGCCAGTTGCCCATCATCGTGGATGCGAAGGTGCAGCCGTGGGGCGCGCAGACGCTGGTCGATGTGACCTTCGACTTCCCGCGCTCGGTGCGCACGCTCAGCGCGCAGGACGCCGACCTGATTGTGGCGGAGTTGCGCGGCTTGAACGAGTACCTGCAGCACGGCGCGGCGGACTTCGAGGCAATGCTTCGGCTGGAGCGCGCCGCCCAGCGCACAGCGCGCCGCGCGCTGCTCAACACGCTGGGGCTGATTGTTCTCCTCTCGCTGCCGCTGGCGTGGCTGTTTGGGCAGATGCAGCTGCCCCCGCTGCTGGCGTCGCTGCTGGGCGGGCTGGTCGGCGGCGCGCTGGCGAGTTATCTGTTTTGGCGACTGATTCGGAGGCGGTAGGTATACTCCCCCACCATGACGCGCAACCGATGGACAATCCCGCTGGTGCTGGCGGTCACGGTGTTCGTGCATTACTTGGATCGCAACAACTTGGCGATTGTGCTGCCGCAGGTTGCACGCGAGTTCGGCTGGGACGACCGCCAAATCGGGCATTACGGCAACCTGCTGCTGGGCGCGTTCTACCTGACCTTCGGCGTAGCGCAGGTGATCCTTAGCCCGCTGGCGGAGCGGTGGGGCGTCAAGCGCAGCCTGATGGCGTCGGTGGTGGGCTTTTCGGTCTGCACGATGCTGTTTTACCCGTTGGGTGGCTCGCTGGGCGCGCTGATTGCGCTGCGCCTGCTCTTGGGCGCGGCGGAGAGCGTGCATATGCCGATGAACAGCGCGCTGGTCGGGCGGTGGTTCGCCCCGCACGAGCGCGGGCGGGCAAACTCGATCTATGTGGCGGGCATCTTGGTCGCGCTGGCGGTTGCGCCGCTGATTGTGGTGCCGCTGGCGGAGCGGTTCGGCTGGCGGGCGACCTTTCTACTGCTGGGCGCGGCGGGGATGGCAGTTAGTCTACCGTTGGTGGTGCGCTGCATCAGCGACCAGCCGCCCGATTGGCAGCCGTCGCAGGGTTCGGGCGCGCGCCTGCATCTCGCCGACGCGCTGCGGGCATACGGCGCACGCGATCCGCTGGCGTTCTGGCTGTACCTTGCGGCGGGCGTGTGCAACGCCTTCTGCGTGTTCGGCATCCTGAACTGGCTGCCCAGTTATCTGAACCGCACGCGCGGCATCCCGTTCGGCGAGTTGAGCCTGCCGCTGTTCGGGGTGTTCATCGCGGGGACTGCGGGCGTGTTTTTCTGGGCGTACTGGGGCGACCGCACGGGCAGGCGTGTGCCGTTCGCCAGTGCGGGGCTGCTGCTGGCAGGGCTGTGTGTGCTGCTAACGGCGTATGTAGACGCCAACGCGATGGTGATTGCGCTGCTGGCGCTGGGGGTGTTCCTGCAGAGCAGTTTCAACGCGCAGGAGTTTGCGACCTTGCAGGGGATGCTGCCCGCAGAGCGCGTCGGCGCGGGCACGGGGCTATACAACGGGACGACCGTGCTGCTGGGCGGGGTCGGCGGCTCGTTCATTCCAGGCACGCTGGTCGCGCTTACGGGCGACTTTCAGGCGGGCATCCTCAGCGTCGCCGTCGGCGCGTGGCTGGTGAGCCTGCTGCTCAGCGCGCTCGCCCTGCGTCAATCCCGCGCAAAATAGGCAGGCGGCTCACTCACGCTTAGGTATACTATCCTGCGCAACAGCGGAGGGAGCGATGCACTGGAACGCGAGCGCGCTGCGACGGGCATTTTTGGGCTACTTTCAGGACAAGGGGCACTTGCTGCTGCCCTCGGACAGCCTCGTGCCGAAAGACCCGTCGCTGCTGTTCACCAGCGCGGGCATGGTGCAGTTCAAGCCCTACTTTCTGGGCGCGGCGCAGCCTCCTGCCCCGCGCGTGACCACCGTGCAGAAATGCCTGCGCACCACCGACATCGAATCGGTCGGCGACCTGTCGCACCTGACCTTTTTTGAGATGCTGGGCAACTTCAGCTTCGGCGACTACTTCAAGCGCGAGGCAATCCTGTTCGCGTGGGAGTTCCTGACCGAGCGGCTGAAGGTAGACACCGACCGCCTGCAGTTCACCGTGTTCCAAGACGACGACGAGGCGTTCACCATCTGGCATCGCGAGGTGGGCATCCCCGAAAACCGCATCTGGCGACTGGGCGAGAAGACCAACTTCTGGCCCGCCAACGCCATCACCGAGGGTCCCAACGGTCCCTGCGGTCCCTGTTCCGAGATTTTCTACGACACACGCATCGACACCGGATGCAATAACCCCAACTGCGGTCCCGCGTGCGATTGTGGGCGCTGGCTGGAGATTTGGAACCTTGTGTTTATGCAGTACGAGCGCAGCGAGGAGAACGGCAAACCGAAACTGACCCCGCTGCCGAAGCAGAACATCGACACAGGCATGGGGCTGGAGCGCACCGCCGCCGTGCTGATGGGGCTGGAAAGCCCGTTCGAGACCGATGTGTTCGAGCCGATTGTGCGGCGCATCGAGCAAATCGCGGGCGTGCGCTACAAGCAGGGCGAGCCGACCGACACCGCCATTCGCCTGATTGCCGACCACATCCGCGCGGCGACCGTCACAATTGCCGACGGCGTCATCCCGCAGAACGAGGGGCGCGGCTATGTGCTGCGGCGCATCATCCGTCGCGCGATTCTGCGCGGGCAGCGCGTGCTGCGCATCGAAGCGCCGTTTTTCGCCGACCTTGCGCCCGCCGTCGTCGACGCGCTGGACGAGCAGTACCCCGAACTCGCCCAACGGCAGGACTACATCACGACCACCCTGCGCTACGAGGAGCAACGCTTCCGCCACACGGTGCAGGCGGGGCTGGCGCGGCTGGAGGAGATGCTGACGGACGCCGAGACGCAACAGACCCGCACGCTGGCGGGCGCGCGCGTGTTCACCCTGTACGACACCTTCGGCTTCCCTGTGGAGTTGACGCAGGAAATCGCCGCCGAGCGCGGGATTGCCGTCGATATGCAGGGCTTCGAGCGGGCGATGGCGGCGCAACGCCAACGCGCCCGCGAAGCAAGCGGCATCTCCGAGAAACTGTTCGTGCAGACGGGCGCGGCGCTGGCGGAACTGGCGCAACACGCCCCGCCCACCGCGTTCGTCGGCTACGAGCAACTCGCATGCGAGGCGCAGGTGGTCGGACTCGTGCGCGGGGGCGACTTGATTCCCGAAGCGCACGCGGGCGAGACCGTCGAGATTGTGCTGAACCGCACGCCGTTTTACGCCGAGTCGGGCGGACAGGTCGGCGACACGGGCGTTATCGAGTGGCAGGGCGGACGCGCGCAGGTGCTGGACACCCAAAAAGCGAACGACTACTACTTCCACCACGCGCGGATCCTTGAGGGCGCGCTGCGCTTGGGCGAGACCGTGCAGGCGCAAGTGGACGCCGAGCGCAGGCTTGACATCCAGCGCAACCACACCGCCACGCACCTGCTGCACGCCGCACTGCGCCAAGTGCTGGGAACCCATGTCGCGCAGGCGGGGTCGCTGGTCGCCCCCGACCGACTGCGCTTCGACTTCACGCACCCGCGCGCCGTGACCCCCGACGAACTGGAGCGCATCGAATCGCTGGTGAACGAAAAACTGCTGCAGGCGTTGGAGGTGCGCGTGTATCCCGATGTGCCCATCGACGAGGCGCGTCGGCGCGGCGCGATGATGCTGTTCGGCGAGAAGTACGGCGAGCGCGTGCGCATGGTAGAGATTCCGGGCTTCTCGCTGGAGTTGTGCGGCGGCACGCACTTGCGCAGCACGGTGGAGGCGGGGCTGTTCAAAATCGTGCATGAGGGCAGCGTCGCGGCAGGGGTGCGGCGTATCGAGGCGCTGACGGGACGCGCGCTTTATCAGTGGCTGCGCGAGCGCGAGCATGCCATCCGCGCCGCCGCCGAACGCATGCAGACGCCCGTGCCCGAACTGCCCGCCGCCGTAGAACGCCTGCAACGCCAACTGGACGCGCTGCAGACCGAACTGGAGCAACTCAAGCAGCGCGCCGCCAGCCAAGCGGTGGAGAGCCTCACGCCCATCGAAGTGGACGGCGTGCCTGTGGTGGCGCAAGCGGTACAGGGCGTGGACGCCAAGTCGCTGGGCGCGGTCGCCGATCGGCTGATACAGCGCGGGGTCGGCGTCGCCGCGCTGGGCACAGCGCACGACGGCAAGGTCGCGCTGGTGGTCAAGGTCGCGCCTCAGTGGATCGAGCGGGGCATCCACGCGGGCAACCTCATCCGCCAGATTGCGCAGGCGGTCGGCGGCTCTGGCGGCGGGCGACCCGACTTCGCCCAAGCGGGCGGCAAACACCCCGAACACCTCGCCGACGCGCTGGCGCAAACGCCCCAACTCGTGGCGCAACAACTGCGCGGATAGAAACCCCGCAAAGATTGTGAAACTCGCATTAAAACTGGCAGGAACAAAAATAGCCCTTGCCGAATCTAATGTCTATTATGCGACGACATGGCTTCACCCTGATCGAGTTGCTGGTCGTGATTGCGATCATCGCGATTCTCGCGGCGATTCTGTTCCCTGTGTTTGCGCAGGCGCGTGAGAAGGCGCGACAGACCCAGTGTACGAACAACATGAAGCAGAACGCGCTCGCCGTGCTGCAATACATCCAAGACTACGACGAGCGGTTCCCGATGAGCATCTACCTGACGACCCAGAACAACCAGCCGTGTATCTTCACCCTGTACAACGCGATGTACCCCTACATTAAGAATACTGATGTGCTGTTATGCCCGTCGGATCGTCAGGCGTTCGATGTTGTGGGCAGCTTCGGCGCGTTCGGGGTGCCCGTGTGCGCGCTGCCGAACTTCCGCTACACGGGCTACATCTTCAACTGGTGCGTGTTCGAGGACGGCGTTGTGCCGGGATTGCTGGCGGGCAACCCTGTGGTCTCGATTGCGCAGATTGAGTTCCCTGTGGAGACCTCGATGCTGTACGACGGCACGCTGGGACCGCCCACGACGATTCAGTCGTACCTGCAGGCGCGCCATAACGGGCTGGCGGGCGCGAACTTCGTGGACGGGCATGCCCGCACGGTCAAGGGGCGCGTGCGCGAGGGCGCGGGCAGCACGGCAACCACTTGGGACGGCAAGCAGGCGCGCATCTTCGATGTCGGCGAGGTCGGTCCGTATCAGGGTCAGTTCAACCTGTGGGGCGTCGCCGCGCGCCGCGCGAACGGCACACCCTGCCGCAACTGCCCGAACCGCAACAACCCCGGCAACTGCAACCAATAAGTCTCACGCCCCGCACTCGGCGGGGCTTTTGCTTTTTTAGAACACGCGGCAGGAAGTTTCGCGCCGCCGCCGAACATCTTCCCCGTCGATGCAGACACTGCACACGAGGTGAGAATGGCTATGGATCGCAATTTGGGCATGGATTTTGTACGCGCGACTGAGGCGGCGGCGCTCAGTTCGGGGCGTTGGGTTGGCAAGGGCGACCGACACGCGGTAGACCAAGCCGCGTGTGAGGCGATGCGCCGCACGCTCGGCGACATCGACATGAAGGGCGTCGTGGTCATCGGCGAGGGCGAACGCGACGAGGCGCCGATGCTCTATATCGGCGAGGAACTCGGCACGGGCAACGGCTACGCGGTGCAAATCGCCGTAGACCCTGTGGAGGGCACGAACCTCGTCGCCACGGGGCAGCCTGGCGCAATCAGCGTCGTCGCCGCCGCGATGGAAGGCGAGGGCAAACTGCTCCGCGCGCCCGACATCTACATGGACAAACTCGTCGTCGGTCCCGCCGCCAAAGGCGCGGTGGACATCACGCTCCCGCCACGCATGAACCTCAAGGTCATCGCCAAGAGCCTCGGCAAGGAGGTGCAAGACCTGACCGTCGGGATGCTCGATCGCCCGCGCCACGAGCAACTGATTCGCGAGATTCGGCAGGCGGGGGCGCGCATCCGCTTGGTGTCCGACGGCGATTTGTCGCTCGCGCTGGAGGCGTTAGACCCGCAGGGCGAGATCGATGTGCTGATGGGCATCGGCGGCGCGCCCGAAGGGGCGCTGTCGGCGGCTGCCGCGCTGTGCATGGGCGGCGAGATTCAGGCGCGACTGGTGTTCCGCAACGAGCAGGAGCGCGAGCGCGCCAAGCAACTGCTCGGCACAGAGGATGTTGACCGCGTGCTGACCTTGGAAGACCTCGCGTGGGGCAATGTGGTGTTCGCCGCGACGGGCATCACGGGCGGCAACCTGCTCGGCGGCGTGCGCTACACAGGCTGGGGCGCAATCACCCACTCGGTCGTGATGCGCTCGCGTAGCGGCACCATCCGCTGGCTGGAGACGCACCACCACTTCCACCATGACCCGCGCTACTGACAGAGTCGCCCCCGCGTGGGGTAGAATGATTCCGCGTGCGCGAGGGCGCACGCAGCACGGGGCGCAAGCGTGATTACCATCGACTCTGTGGGCGACTCGCTGCAGCGGGTAGAGGCGCAAATCGGGCGCGTGATTATCGGGCAGCAGCGCGTGATCGAGCAGGCGCTGTGCGCCCTGCTCGCCGATGGGCACATCCTGATTGAGGGCGTGCCGGGCATTGCCAAGACGCTGCTGGTGCGCGTAATCGCCCAGACGCTGGGACTGCAGTTTCGCCGCGTGCAGTTCACGCCCGACCTGATGCCCTCCGACCTCATCGGCACGACGATTTTCGACGCGCAGTCGGGCGAGTTCCGCGTGCGCTACGGACCCATCTTCGCCAACATCGTGCTGGCGGACGAGGTGAACCGCACGCCGCCCAAAACGCAGTCCGCGCTGCTGGAGGCGATGGAGGAGCGCAAGGTGACCATCGACGGCGTCTCGCACGCGCTGCCCCGCCCGTTTATGGTGTTCGCCACGCAGAACCCCATCGAGTACGAGGGCACCTACCCGCTGCCCGAAGCGCAGTTAGACCGATTCCTGCTCAAGGTGGTGATGGACTACCCCGCCGAAGACGAGGAGCGGGCGATTCTGCGCCTGCACGACGAGGGCTTCCGCACGCACCAACTGGAGCAGGTCGGGCTGGAGCCTGTGATGAGCGCGGAGGAACTGGAGCGGCTGCGCGCGGTGGTGCGCGAGATTCAAGTCGCCGATGAGGTGCGCGACTACATCCTGCAGATTGTGCGCCGCACGCGCCAGAACGAGTATTTGCTGGTTGGGGCAAGCCCGCGCGCGGGCGTCGCGCTGCTGCTGGTGAGCAAGGCGCTGGCGGCGATTCGCGGGCGCGCGTTTGTGACCCCCGACGATGTGAAGCAGATGGCGACGCCCGTGCTGCGCCATCGCCTGATCCTCAAGCCCGAAGCGGAGGTGGAAGGGCTGAACGCTGACCGTATCCTGTCCAGCATTTTGGAGGCGACGCCTGTGCCGCGATGAGTAGCCTGCTGTTGGAACGCCCGCCGCAACTGCGTGACGCGCCCGACGATTCGGGCGACGGACGCGAGCGCACGCCCGTGCTGATTGTCGTGCGCCCCAGCAGCAGCGGCATGCTGCGCCATGTGCAGGGGCTCATCAAGTACCTGCCCGAGTTCGGCTATGCGCCGACGCTCACGGGACCCGACTTCATTCGCGACCGCGCGGGCGTTGTTGCCGACTCGCGCGCGGTGCGCACCCTGCGCGCCTACGCCGACGAGTTCCCGTTCGTCCACTGCCATGGGGTGCGGGCAGGCTGGGTCTGCGCGTGGGCGTTCCGCGACCAGTACCCGTGGCTGTGGACGGTGCATCACCTGCTGCTCAGCAAGAGCGCGCTGGTGCGCGCCCTGTGGCGCTGGATTGCGAAGTTCCCGCGCGTCATTACCGCCGTCTCGGAGCAGGTCAAGGCGGGACTCACGCGCGGCGGCGTGCCCAGCGAACGCATCGAGGTCGTGCCTGGCGGCATCGACTTGGAGCGGTTCGAAAAACTGCCCCGCCGCGAGGCAATGCGCGAGCAGTTTTTCGTGCCCGCCGACCGCCCGATTCTGCTGTGTGTGGGGCGGTTCATGCGCTACAAGGGCTTCGATGTGGCGATCCGGGCGATGGAGCGGGTGTGGGAGTGCTTGCCCGACGCCGACCTGTGGCTGGCGGGCGACGGACCCGACAACACGCGCTTGGTGAAACTGATCGCCGCCTGCCGTCGCCCGCACCATGTGCGCTTCTTCGGCTACTGGAGCGCGGTGGAAGAGTTGTACGCCGCCGCCGATGTGCTGCTCGCGCCCGCGCGCGATGCGGGGCTGGGGCTTTCGACGATGGAGGCGATTGCCTGCGGGCTGCCCGTGGTGGCGACCGACATCCCCGCGATGCGCCGCTTGGTCGAACACGAGCGCACGGGGCTGCTGGTTCCGCCCGACGACCCCGACGCGCTGGGGAACGCCGCGCTGCGCCTGCTCAACGACCGCGCCCTCGCCCAGCAGTTCGCCCGCAACGCGCTGCAGACCGCCGAGCGGTTCCACATCCGCCACACCGTCGAGCAGACCGCGCCGTTGTACCGCAGGCTGACGCGCGGCTGAGCCTTACAACGCGCGCTGCGCAATCGCGTTCCCGTCGCAACTGAGCAGCACCTGCTCGTCGTCGATCACGGTCTCCAGATGCACGGGGCGTCCCCACAGGCGCACCAAATAGCGCAGGCAGCGCGTCGTGCGTTGCATATCGAGCGGCTTGCCGTCGTAGTGGTGCTTCAGGTACAGTTCGCCCCGATGCTCCCAGTCGCCGTCTTCGACCGTGATGACAGGCGCGCCGAAGTTGGTCATGTTGTCTACCAGCGTGTTGCGCACGATGCGCCAGTCGGTCTCGTCCACCACCCACACCAGCTCGCCGTTATGCTCTTCCACGCGGTAGGTGTAGAGGTCTAACTCGCGCACCAGTTTCTCCGTGAGGTACTTGTGCAGGAAGGTCTGGTCGCACTCCAGCGTGCGCACTTCGAACAGTTTCTGCATGCCCTGCCCGACGGGGCGCTCGATGCGGTAGCCCATCCAGTCGGTCTCCGCCTCGTCGGGGTCAACCTCGCCGTTCCAGCGCCGCTCGATGTCGCGCAGCACCTTGTAGCCGACATAGTAGGGGTTCAGGTTCATGCGCGAGCCGGGCTGAATCACCGCCGAGTGCATCTTGCGGAACTGCACATGCTCGTCGGGGGTGAGGGGGAGGTCTTCCAGAATGCGCTCGTGCCAGAACGAGTTGTGGTGAATCATCCCGTTGGCGACATAGCGGTGCGCGTCGGCGACAGTGATGTCGTACACATCGGCGCGCCCTCGCTCGATTGTGACTACGGGATCGAACGGCTCTTGCTGGCAGAACCAGCGACGGTTTTCGACATACCGCTGCAGGGCTTCCACCTTGCGTTTGAGTCCGAAGCCGATTTTATCGGCGAAGACGCGCGCCCACACGCCGCGAATCGCCAGTTGGTAAACGCCTTGTTGGGGCGGACTGATCGACGAGAGCACGCCGAAGTTGAGTAGGATCGTCTGCACGGTGCGAATCAGCGACTCGGATGCGCTGGAGAGAATCACCCCTGCGCTGCCTGCGTAGGCGTCGGCGTCGAAGTAGCCGCGCAGGAACGCCGCAACCACCTCGCGCGGGGACTGCAGCACAATCGGCGGTACGATTTTCTGACGCGCCTTGCGTTCGGGGGACAGCCCAATCGCGATGAGCAGTTCGCGCAGCGTGCGCGAGTGAACCGCGATGCGCCAGCGTGCGCTGTTGTTTTGCAGGTCATACTTCACGCGCGGGTTGCATCCCCAGCCGCGCAGCAGGCTTGTCAGCCGCTCCACGATTTCGGCGTCGCCCGTCGTAAAGCCGATCCCCGATTTGGTGAAGTTTCCGTCGCCAACGAAATACCCCAACAGGTAGGCAAACTCCTCATTCAAGTATTCGGGCAAGCACAGGTTATGGCGTGTAGTGAGGACACGCCCATGTTTCGTGGGTTGAATGTTGTAGCGTTTCAGGGCTTGCTCAATTGCCGCCGCGCGAAGGGTCTTGCGCCCGCGCAGGTGGCGCAAGACTGTGTAGTACGAAACGCCAGCCTCGCGCGCCACATCGGCGAGGGTTGCAGAACGGCTGCGTGCGGTTGGCAGCGGCTGATACGACTCTGACCACACCTCCGTACCCACGGCTAACGCGACCTCATCGCCTATGGCAATATCTTGCAGATACACCCAGCGACCGTCGCGCAGCAGCACCCGATGCTGGCGCGCTCCCTCAATCGTGAAACCGCGCTTCGTCGTGATGCGTATCGTGGGCGTGTCAGGCTGGCAGTGATAATCCAGCACAGCGCAGGACGCCGACGGCTCGCCGACGGCGACCGACACAGGCGACTGACGCTCGGCGTAAAGGGCGTCAAAGCGCATAATCCCGCGCGAGGTAATCAGCAGCGAGTCGCCTGTCGCACATGCCCAGCCCTCGTTAATTATCTTTGTCTTAATTTGCGGTAAAAAGTAAAGCATCTCCTCGCGAATCATGCTGATGATGTCGCGTTGCCAGTCTTCCAGCACGCGCGAGTGGTCGCGAACAAACAGCAGCAGGTCTTTCTGCGGCGCTTCGGGGATTCTGCGCGGCTTGGGTTCGGGCTTGGGCTTGGGCTGCGCCATGTAAAACAGATCCTCGAAGGTATCGCCTGCGGGTGGGGCGTCTTGGGTTTCTTGTTTGCGTGGGGGCGCGCCGTAGGTCGGCAGCACAGGGTCGATATGTTCCTCTATCGATAGCACGGCGTCCAGGAACTGCTCCACCACCAGCGGTCCGTGAACCATCTCGTAGTGGCGGATGCGCTCGGCGTGCAGGCGGGCGCGCTCAATCATCTTGCGGTCGGTATGCTCGAAGTAGATGTTGTGCTTGAAAAAGTCCGAGTGCCCGTACACATGGGCGACGACCAACTTGTGCGCCAGCATGTCGTTGACATCGAGCAGGAACGCTTGGGAGGGGTCGCAGTTGAAGACCAGTTCGTAGATGCGGCTGACGCCATATTCGTACATGGTCTTTTGCACATGGTAGTCGCGCCCGAAAGTCCAGTGCGAGAATCGCGCGGGCAGGGCGTATGCGCCCAGTTCGTAAATCACATGGGCGGGCGCGACCTCGAAATGCACGGGGAACGGGTCTAAGCCCATCTCCAGCGCTTTTTCGTAGATCATCTCGATCCAGCGTTCCAGTTCGGCGCGTTCAGCCTGCGTCATAGATGCCCCCTGTCTATGGATATTAACGCAGATTATTGTCGGCAGGTTCCTGCGGTTTCGCGAGGCGTTAAAAAAACTTCGCCAAGCCCATTTCAGGCTTGGCGAAGGCAAGAGGAATAGATGTGTGTTCAGCAGCCTGTGTCTTCCGAGTCGGTCACGCCTGTGCCGGGCACGCCGTGCAGGTCGTTGTAGGGACCATCGGGTCCGCTGGGTGTGCTTTGAACTGCCTGCAGTCCTGCTTCGGTGGCGATTAAGCCTTCCCCAGCGCGCTCGCGCCAGTTGTAGTAGAATCCGCCTGCCCCGACGCGCGTCGCTTGCCCGTTGTAGGCAGTTGCGGGCGTGGGGAACTGGTCGCGCGGCGCGATGTTCTTGATGCCGTTCCAGCGGTACCACTTCGCGTGCCCGTCGGCAAAGTTAATCACGACGCCCTCTTTGTGGCGTGCATACGCCAGGAAGTTGAAGTATTCCAGGGCAGCCTGATTCTTCAGGTAGCCGTCGAACAGCATGATGGTGTTGACGGGCGCGTCCACAGCAGCGATCTTGGTGACCTGGGTGCGCTTATTGGCGATGGGGCAGAAGTTCTCGGCGAACAGACCGAGGTTGGGGATGTAGCCGACATAGCGGAAGGTGCCCAGTGCTGGGGCGGGCGAGCCTGCCGCCTGCACGCGCTGCGGCCAGTCGATGCCAGGTCGGTAGCTGGGGCAGACGAAGATGTCCACATTCTTGATGTAGGGCGCCAGCACATCGTAAATCGCTACCAGCGCCAGCTGCCCCTGCGGGTTGCGTCCGAAGTACGCGCTCATGGGGAAGGTCTCCTCATAGTCCTGCACATACATCAGCACGCTGGTTGCGATTTGCTTCTGGTTGTTGGTACATTGGGTCTGGCGCGCGCTCTCGCGTGCCTGCGCAAACACGGGGAACAAGATAGCCGCCAAGATCGCGATAATCGCAATCACGACCAGCAGCTCAATCAGCGTAAAGCCCTTGCGATTCATGGTTCTGCACATACCTCCTATGTGATGTTCTCCCGATACTGCCTGCCGAACCGACAGACTTCAGAATAAACGAAGGCAGTCCCGTCTGTGCGGGGCTGCCCTCCTGGGAGTAGCCTATTATACCCCAATTGCGGTTTTGTCAAGGGGCGCTCGACAAAACTGGTAATTATCAGAGGATCTCGGACGCCGTGATAATGCTTTGGGCGATTTCTTTCATCGTTTTGTTCTGGTTGCGCGCCATAAAGTGGATGCGTCGGAACGCTTCCGATTCGCTCAGTCCCAGCCGATCCATCAGGATGCCTTTGGCGCGTTCGATGAGTTTGCGGGTTTCTAAGGCTTCTTGCAGTTCGCGCACCTCTTTGTCTTTGGTTTGCATTTCGCGGAATCGGGTCAGGGCGACATTGATGGCGGGCGCGAGTTCCTGCTTGCGGAACGGTTTGAGCAGGTAGGCGTATGCGCCTGCAGCAGTCGCTTGGTTGACCAGTTCCTCTTCGGCGTAGGCAGTGAGGAACACGATGGCGCAGGGGTGCTGCTCAACGATTTGTCGCGCGGCTTCGATGCCATCCATCAGGGGCATGCGAATGTCCATGACGATGACATCGGGCTGCGCTTGGAGCGCGACGCGCACAGCGTCTTCGCCTGTTTCTGCCTCGCCGACGATTTCGTAGCCCATCTGTTCGAGCTGGGTGCGCACCATCAGTCGGGTCAGCTCCTCATCCTCCGCAACCATCACACGGATAGTGGATTTGTGCGTTTCCATAGTTCCCTCCATCTCTCGCTTAGCTTCGCTTCGCTCGGCTCGCGGTGTAGCGTCGCGCCATCTCCAGTTTGCCTGCGGTGGTGTAGCAGGGGCTGTCGGTCGCGAGGGGCAGATGCACCACCTCGTGGGTGAACGCCGACTGGTAGATGGCGGTGATGAGTTCCAAAGCGCGTCGTCCTTCCGTAGCCGACACGCGCGGTTCGCGGTTCTCCAGCACGCTATGCACGAAGTCGTGAATCTCGGCGGTATGCCCAGGAGTCTCCTGTTCAGGGATGGCGCGGCACGCCTCGCCGATTTGCAGGTGGCGCTCCTCGTGGCGTGAGTGGGGTCGGAACGGGAACATCTGCAGCGAGCCGTGCGCGCCCAGAATCAAGAGGCGGCTGGAGTCGGTCTCCAGCTCGGCGCAGGTGGACGCGCAGAAGCTCGTCTTCAGCCCATCCCAGTAGAGCGTCGCCAGACACCAGTCTTCCACTTCGATTTGGTGCGCGACGGTGTCGATTTCGGCGTAGACGCGCTGCGGCATGCCCAGCAGATAAATCAGCAGGTCGAGGTGGTGGACGGCTTGATTGATGACCGCGCCGCCGCCCTCGGTTGCCCACTTGCCGCGCCATGTGTTCTCGTAATACATCGGGCGCCGCCACCAGAGGCAGCTGGCTTCTGCATAAAACGGCGCGCCGATCAGCCCGCGCTCCAGAATCAGCCGTGCGCGTTGCACATCGCTTTCGAAGCGCAGCTGGAACACGACGCTGAGTCGCCGCTTGGCTTTTTGCGCCGCGCGAATCATCGCATCTGCCTCTTCCAGACTGATTGCCAGTGGTTTTTCGACCAGCACATGTTTGCCTGCCTGCAGCGCGGCGATGGCGACAGGGGCGTGCAGATGATGGGGCAGGCACAGGCTCACGACTTGGATATCGTCGCGCTTGAGGATATCCTCGTCTTCGGTGCTCCAGACGGGGATTTCGTAGCGGCGTGCGAACGCGCGTGCGCGGTCTTCATCAATGTCCGCGACGCCAATCAGGTGCGCTTTTGCGCCCAGCATTTGGTAAGCCTTCGCGTGCGCCGCCGCGATGCCGCCTGCCCCGATAATCCCGACGCCTACTGTCTCCATGCGCTTGCTCCTGGTCAAGCCCAGCCCTCTGGGACGCGAACCATGCCATGTATTGTACCCGTTCGCGCAGGGTAAGTCCAAAAGTGGCAGGAATCGGCGCGGCGCAGGCGAATTGCGCTTGTGATGGCGGTTGAGCTGAAGCAGGTGAGCGTGGCGTATGGCGAGCAGGGCGCGCTGCGGCGTGTGAATTTGCGGGTGGAGCGCGGCGAGTTTGTGTTTCTGGTGGGCGCGACAGGGGCGGGCAAGTCGACGCTCTTCAAGCTCCTGTACGGCGAGCGACGCCCCACAGAAGGCGAAGTGTGGGTGCTGGGGCAGCCCGTGCATCGGCTCAAGCCGCGCGAGTTGCCGTTTCTGCGCCGACAGATGGGCATCGTGCCGCAGGACTACCCGCTGCTGCCGCGCAAGACGGTGTGGGAGAACATCGCCTACGGCTTGCGGGCGATTGGCTACAACGAGAGCGCGGTGCGCCAGCGCGTGGCGCAGGTGCTGGCGCTGGTGGGGCTGAACGAGCAGGCGCGTCAGCTGCCCAGTCAGCTGTCGGGCGGCGAGGCGCAACGCGCGGCAATTGCCCGCGCCATCGCCAACAACCCACCCCTGCTGATCGCCGACGAGCCGACCGCCAACCTCGACCCCGACACCTCGTGGGAGATCATCGAACTGCTGCTGCGCATCAACCTGCGCGGCGCGACGGTGATTGTCTCGACGCACAACCGCACGATTGTTGACCGCGCCTGCCAGCGGGTGGTGGCGATGGATCGCGGGCAGATTCTCAGCGATGTGCCGCGCGGGGGCTACCCCATGGAGCTGGATCGCCTGTACGCTTCGGTGCTGCTATGATTGACCGCATCCGTTTCGTGCTGCACGAGACTTGGGAGAGCCTGCTGCGCAACGCGACGATGCAGGCGGCGGCGATTAGCACCGCGTGTATCGCGCTGATTCTGCTGGGCGGGGCGGGCATGGCGCTGTACAAGCTGGACGCCGCCGCCAGTGCCCTGCCCAGCCAGTTCGAGGCGGAGGTGTTCCTCAAAATGACCGCGACGCGCGAGCAGGCGCTGCAGCTGAAAGCCGAGCTGGAGTCGTGGCAGGCGGTGGCGCAGGCGACGCTGACCCCGCGCGAGGTCGCGTGGGAAGAGCAGAAGCAGAAACTCGCGGCGGATGTGAACCTTGCGGACATCCCGAACCCGCTGCCCGACAAGCTCACCGTGCGTGTGCGCGATCCTGAACAGTTGCCTGCCGTCGCCGAGCGCATCCAGCAGTCGCCCTTGGTGGACGAGGTCATCGACAGCCGCGCGGAGTTGCAGACGGTGCTGAGCCTCTCGCGTTTGGTGCGCTGGATTGGGCTGGGCGCGGGCGGATTGCTGCTGCTGGCGGCGCTGATCCTGATTTACAACACTGTGCGCCTGACGATTTTCTCGCGTCAGCGCGAGGTGCGCGTGATGGCGCTGGTCGGCGCGACGCTGCGCTCGATACGGCTGCCGTTCATCTTGGAGGGAATGACGCAGGGGCTGGTCGGCGGCGCGTTGGCGGCGACGCTGACCCTGCTTGCCGCCGCGCTGTTGTCCGACTATATGACCGAGCAGTGGGCGTTCCTGCGCGATTTGCCGCCTGGGCTGCCCCCGCTCGTGGTGCTGGTCGGGCTGCCGACGCTGGGCGCGCTGATGGGCGGGCTGTGCGCGTGGTGGGCGACGCTGCGCTATGTGCGCATCTGAGGGGCGACTGTGCGCACCCAACGCGCGTGGCTGGCGGCTGTGATCCTGCTGAGCGGATTGGGCGCGAGTGCGCTGCTGTGTCTGCTGATGGGGGCGGTTCCGCTGAGCCTTGCCGAACTGTGGGACGCGCTGCGCGGGCGCGGCGACGAAACAGCGCGGGTGATTCTCTGGGAGTTGCGCCTGCCGCGCGTGCTGACGGCGGTTCTGGTCGGCGGCGTGCTGGGCTGCGTGGGCTGCGCGTTTCAGGGGCTGCTACGCAACTCGCTGGCAGACCCGTACATCGTGGGCGTCTCGTCGGGGGCGGCGGTCGGCGCGGCGGTCGGCGTGCTGCTGGGGTGGCATCTGCGCGGTTGGGTTGGCGCGATTGCGCTGCTGGCGTTCGGCAGCGGGCTGCTGACGCTGATGCTCGCGCTGGGGCTGAGTCGGCAGGGCGGGCAACTGCGCATTCCCAGTTTCCTGCTGGTGGGCGTGTCGCTGAGCGCAAGTTTGTGGGGCGTGATTACGCTCCTGCTGGTGCTGGCGGGCGAGGACCTGTCGCGCGTGCTGTATTGGCTGCTGGGCGGGCTGCTGAACGCCGACTGGATGCGCTTGGGGTGGGCAAGCGTGCCTGCGCTGGTCGGCTGCAGGATGCTGATGCTACAGGCGCGCGCGTTGAACCTCTACACGGCGGGTGAGGAGACCGCGCAGCACTTGGGCGTGCAGGTGGAGCGGCTCAAGTGGGCGGTGCTGGTGGGCGGCGCGTTGGCGACTGCCGCGACAGTGGCGATTGCGGGCATCATCGGCTTCGTGGGCTGGATGACCCCACACCTGCTGCGCCGTGTGGTGGGGGGCGACCATCGCGTGCTGATGCCGCTTTCCGCGCTGGGCGGCGCAATCTTGCTGCTGTGGGCGGACACGCTCGCTCGCACGCTGGCGCGCCCTGTCGAGTTGCCCGTCGGCGTCATCACCGCGCTGATTGGCGCGCCGCTCTTTCTGTGGGTCATGCGGGGCGAGGGACGGAGTGCCTGACCTGCTCAGGTACAATATCCGTCATGGAACCGAAGTGGGTCTCCGTGAAGCAGGCGTATGAGCAGCCGATTGGGAGCCTGCTGAAAGTGCGTGGCTGGGTGCGCTCCCGACGCGATTCGAAGGGCGTCTCGTTTATTGAACTCAACGACGGCTCGCGCTTCAAGAGCCTGCAGGTTGTGGCGGAGGCGGGCGTGATCGCCGAAGAGACGCTGCGCCACATCACCACAGGCGCGTGTATCGAGGCGGTTGGCGTCCTCACCGAGTCGCCCGCGCCCAAGCAGCCTGTGGAGTTGCGCCTCCAGTCCGTGCATATCTACGGAACCGCCGACCCCGAGACCTACCCGATGCAGAAAAAGGGGCACTCGTTCGAGTATCTGCGTGAGATTGCCCACCTGCGCGTGCGGGGCAACACCTTTGGCGCGGTGTTTCGTGTGCGCCACGCGCTCGCCTACGCGATCCACAAGTTCTTCCACGAGCGCGACTTTTTGTATGTGCATAGCCCGATGATCACTACCTCTGACTGCGAGGGCGCGGGCGCGATGTTCCGCGTCACCACGCTCGACTTGGAGAACCTGCCGCGCACGCCCGACGGTCGGGTGGACTTCACGCAGGACTTTTTCGGCAAGCCCGCCTACCTGACCGTCAGCGGGCAACTGGAGGCGGAGATTTTCGCACTTGCGTTCGGCAAGGTCTACACCTTCGGACCGACCTTCCGCGCCGAGAACAGCAACACCCCGCGCCACCTCGCCGAGTTCTGGATGATCGAACCCGAGATGGCGTTCTACGACCTGCACGACAACGCCGACCTCGCCGAAGAGTTTCTCAAATACATCATTCGCTATGTGTTAGACCACTGCGACGAAGACTTGCAGTTTTTCCACGAGCGCATCGACAACACCGTGCTGGAGACGCTGCAGCATGTCGCCGAGTCGCCCTTTGAGCGCATCACCTACACGGAGGCGATTCGCATCCTGCAGGGCGCGTCGCGCGATTGGGAGTTCCCGCCCGTGTGGGGCAACGACCTGCAGACCGAGCATGAGCGCTACCTGACCGAAGAGCATTTCAGAAAGCCCGTGATTGTGACGGACTACCCGCGCGAGATTAAGGCGTTTTATATGCGCCTGAACGACGACGAGCGCACCGTGCGGGCGATGGATGTGCTGGTACCGCGCGTGGGCGAGATTATCGGCGGCAGCCAGCGCGAGGAACGCTACGAGGTGCTGCTGCAACGCATCCGCGAGATGGGGCTGAACGAGCAGGACTACTGGTGGTACTTAGACCTGCGTCGCTACGGCAGCGCGCCCCATTCGGGCTTCGGGCTGGGCTTCGAGCGGATGCTGATGTACCTCACGGGCATGAAAAACATTCGGGATGTGATTCCGTTCCCGCGCACGCCTGGAAACGCCGAGTTTTAGCGGGCGTCTAAAGTATGTGGTTTGCCCCCCTCCTTAAGGTTCCCCCCGCTGCGCGAGGGGAACCGCGAAGCGGAGCAGGTTCCGCCGCTGCGCGAGGGGAACCGAGAAGCGGGATAGGTTCCGCCGCTGCGCGAGGGGAGCCAAGCGGACGCAGGCTTGGTTCCCCCTGCTGGCAGGGGGAACCATAAGGAGGGGGTTGCGAAAATCCTGCAAGTCAAGTAAGTTATGGAGAACCGAAACATGCGTGCTTGGACGATGCGATGGACGACGGGACTGCTCGGCGCGCTGTTTGCGCTGAGCCTGCTGGCGTGTTCGGGCGGCGGGGGCGGCGGTGGGGGTACGACTACCTTCTCGCTCGCCGTGACGGGCAACCCGACGGGCGCGCGCGTGTTCCTCAACGGGCAACTGGTGGAGAACCCGCAGCGGATTGTGCTGCCCCCAGGCGCGCACCGCATCCGCGTGGAGACCACCCTCAGCAACGGGCAGGTCGTCGCGCAGGAGTTCACGGTTGTGGCAGGCGCCGTCGGCTCGATTCAGTACGACCTCAGCCGCTACCAGATCGAGACAAACCCCGCGACGATTGAGGTCTGGGCGGGCGAGCAGATACCAGTCGCGGCGACCCTGCGCGACTTGCAGACCAACGGCGTCGTGAGCGCGGACTTCGTCTTCTCGGTGCGCGATGCGAATTTGGCGACCGCGCAGAAACTGAGTGCGAACTCTGTGCGTATCACGGGGCTGCGGCGCGGCGCGACCCGACTGGTAATCACCGACGCGGGCACGGGCGTCACCTTCGAAGTGCCCGTCTCGGTGCTGGACTTCCCCCCGCCGCCGAATTAGAACAGGGCACTTGACAGCCCCTTGCACATATGGTATAATTCACCTTGCGAGGCGGAGGGTTGCCTGAGTGGTCGAAAGGGGCCGCCTGCTAAGCGGTTGTAGGGAGGTTATGCTCCCTACCCTGGGTTCGAATCCCAGACCCTCCGCCAG
>JAIMAN010000121.1 GCA_023511915.1 Armatimonadota bacterium | reverse complement strand
GATTGAAACTGCTCTCTATGCTTGACAATCCTGAGGAAGATATGGTCGCCTTCCCCCCGGAAGGCGTGGATTGAAACACTTCTATTCCGGTATCGCTTAACTCGCAACGACCGTCGCCTTCCCCCCGGAAGGCGTGGATTGAAACCTGACCACAACCCTATCGACGATAACCCCGTCAATATGTCGCCTTCCCCCCGGAAGGCGTGGATTGAAACCGTGCGCGGATATGTTAGAACAATGTAGTCAGCGCGTCGCCTTCCCCCCGGAAGGCGTGGATTGAAACATATCCGTACTGGGCGTGGGGAACTGGAGAGGGGTCGCCTTCCCCCCGGAAGGCGTGGATTGAAACTCCTGGGCGAACACATATGAGGTGCAGGCGGCAAGTCGCCTTCCCCCCGGAAGGCGTGGATTGAAACGTATAAGGACGGCATCTTGGTCGGAATTGGTTTGTCGCCTTCCCCCCGGAAGGCGTGGATTGAAACACGAAGGGGATGAAGAGTTGTTCCCCGAAGAGCCGGGTCGCCTTCCCCCCGGAAGGCGTGGATTGAAACCACTCCAAAGAAGGAAAATTAGATGTAAGCCAGGGTCGCCTTCCCCCCGGAAGGCGTGGATTGAAACGACGTGCAAGTTGCATACCAGAATGGGGTTTTGAGTCGCCTTCCCCCCGGAAGGCGTGGATTGAAACCAGCCAGGCTTTCCGCCTACTGATAGCGTCAAGGTCGCCTTCCCCCCGGAAGGCGTGGATTGAAACCCCAAGTCTCTCGAGGTTGAAGCGGCTTATCCGAGTCGCCTTCCCCCCGGAAGGCGTGGATTGAAACAGTTGAGAGAGGAAAGGGAAACGGGGCGCTCGAGGTCGCCTTCCCCCCGGAAGGCGTGGATTGAAACGGGTACGTTGCAACAAGGTAGTCAGCGCGTAACATGTCGCCTTCCCCCCGGAAGGCGTGGATTGAAACACATCGATACCGTACGGTCTGGCAGGCACGCGGCTTGGTCGCCTTCCCCCCGGAAGGCGTGGATTGAAACTCTTGCGCTGGAGCGCTCGCTGCACCTGGACCCGTCGCCTTCCCCCCGGAAGGCGTGGATTGAAACTCTTGCGCTGGAGCGCTCGCTGCACCTGGACCCGGTCGCCTTCCCCCCGGAAGGCGTGGATTGAAACTCGGTCAAGCACCCCCGGTACAAGAGCCGACCATGTCGCCTTCCCCCCGGAAGGCGTGGATTGAAACCCTTTCCGTGTCAAGAAGTTGCATGAAAGTGTCCAGGTCGCCTTCCCCCCGGAAGGCGTGGATTGAAACTCGAGATGGAGATGCGAGGTAATATCAATGTTACGTCGCCTTCCCCCCGGAAGGCGTGGATTGAAACCGCATTTGCGGTGCGCAAGGCGCTCAGGGACACGGGTCGCCTTCCCCCCGGAAGGCGTGGATTGAAACGTTCGCCAGGTGGGGGGGAGTATATAAGGTTCGAGTCGCCTTCCCCCCGGAAGGCGTGGATTGAAACTGGTTTCCGGACCTCCAACAAATCTGACTATACGGTCGCCTTCCCCCCGGAAGGCGTGGATTGAAACGCCCATGAAAAATTTGCCACACCTAAACCCATCGTAGCGTCGCCTTCCCCCCGGAAGGCGTGGATTGAAACACAAATAACGCGCAACATTGTCATCCGACATCATGTCGCCTTCCCCCCGGAAGGCGTGGATTGAAACCAGAAAAACGAGAGACGATACCAACGCTTCCACCGGTCGCCTTCCCCCCGGAAGGCGTGGATTGAAACGTTCGCCAGGTGGGGGGGAGTATATAAGGTTCGAGGTCGCCTTCCCCCCGGAAGGCGTGGATTGAAACTTGGTCACTCTCCTGGACGGCGTTGTAAACGAGGTCGCCTTCCCCCCGGAAGGCGTGGATTGAAACAGACGGTTTTCGGCACCTGGCTTACGGCGAACTTGTCGCCTTCCCCCCGGAAGGCGTGGATTGAAACACATGAACTGAAGTTCTGCAAGGGAAAACGCGAGCATCGTCGCCTTCCCCCCGGAAGGCGTGGATTGAAACCTGCCGAGTCGTGGGACCTTGTTTTGGCTTCTGGCAGGTCGCCTTCCCCCCGGAAGGCGTGGATTGAAACTATTAAGATGAAGGAGGAACCCTCAATGATACTGTCTCTTAAAACCATCTCC
>JAIMAN010000059.1 GCA_023511915.1 Armatimonadota bacterium | reverse complement strand
ATTGCTGACATCGAGCGGCTGACAGTCACCAAGTATGGCCATAAGCAGTTCGGCATCGTCGCCGAAATGTGAGTATTCTGCCAGCAGGCTAAGCGTAGTGAGGATCTCGAAAACCTCATTCCATGTGGTTAGTTGGCTCAGTAGCGAATACGCTTGCTCAAAATAACGCTGTGCCGCCTCCGCCTGTCCCGCTTCTGCCCGCAGACGCCCCAAGTGCGCCCATGCAAGTAATCGGGTGGCGTCTGTTCCGATCCGCTGCGCAATCTGCTCCGCTGCGTGCCAGTTGCCTCTGCGCGCTTGCAGGACTGCCTGATACATTCGTAGACGCTCGCGGTCAGACTCGAACTCCACATACGGCTTACACAGTTGGAGCCAGTGCATCAAGTCGTACTCTATGCAGGCTGCTGCAATCACATCAACATCCGTCGCCGTCAGGGGGCGGCTAACCTGCGCACTTTGTAGAAACGGGATTTTTTCCCGAAGCATCGTTAAGGTGTCTATACGCTTAGAGCGCGCCAGTATCTGCTCAATCAGCCACTCCACCTGCTCGGTTTCGCTCATTTGGGCGAAGCGTTGCGCATCCAGCGGCTCCATGCGAATGGCGTTGCGCGAAGTCCACCAAACCACACCCAAAACCGCTATTATGAGCAGCCCCAGTAGCCAACTCCAGCGTCGCATCTCCGAGCCTCCACTGCTTCGTGTAGGTTCGCCGCGCGTCGCCTACTCGGTCTGGCGCGTCGCTGCTGCGCTCTGCGCGAACAACGCCTGCGGCGCAATCTGCAGTCCGGGCAGCACCTGCGAGGCAATCGGCGTTTCGCCACGAAACCACCCCACTGTGCGATACCCCCATTCTTCCCACGCCAGCACCTCAATCTCCTCGTTGTGCAGGTCAACCGCCCACACCTCGCGCACGCCAATCTGATGATAGTCGTGGAGCTTGTCGCGCCACACGCTCACGCTATCGGACGGGGAGAGAACCTCAATCACGAGATCAGGGGCGATTTCGGTACGGGGTTCCTCCATCAGGTTGGGTGCTTGGGCAAGTTGCTGGGTGGAGAAGAAGAACAGGTCGGGCTGGCGCGTGCGCAACGGCGAACGGCGGATCACGATGTCGTAGGGGGCGGTGAATATCTCGCCCAAATCGTGCGCCGAGGTGTAGTTGCCAATCGAGCGATTCAATCTCGTGACCACCAGCTGATGTTTGAGAATGGGGGTTGCCATCTCGTGAACCTCGCCGTCGATGATTTCGTACCGTTCCTTGTCGAGCTGGAGGTACTCTTCCCATGAGAGGGGGCGTTGCGTCAGCAAAGTCTGTACGGCTGCCATCGGCGCTCACCTGCGGGATTATACCTTACGCCACTCGCTATGCCTCAAATCACCTGCACTTCGCGGGAACCGCGTTGCACCTCGCCAATCAGCCACGCCTGCTCGCCCGAAATCTGCAGGCTGGTCAGCACATCCTGCGCCCGCTCCCGCGCCACAATCAGCACATAGCCGATGCCCATGTTGAACACGCGGAACATCTCGGCGTCGGGTACATTGCCGAGCTGCTGAATCAGCGTAAACAGCGGCGGCGTCTCCCAACTGCGGCGGTCGATGACCACGCGCATATCGCTGGGCAGCGCGCGCGGGATGTTGTCGTAGAAGCCCCCGCCCGTGATGTGCGCCATGCCATGCACCACATCGCCCTCCAGCAGGGGCATCACGGCGTTCAGGTACGGGCGGTGCGGCTGCAGCAGCGCCTCGCCGAGCGTCATGCCGACTTCGGGCAGCGGCTCGTCCAGGCGCATGTTCGCGAGGTCGAAAAACACGCGCCGCGCCAGCGTGTAGCCGTTCGTGTGCAGCCCGTTGGAGGCAATCCCAATCACCGCGTCGCCGACCTCCACGCGGCTGGGCGTCGGAATCTGCTGGAACTCGGCAAGCCCCACGATACAGCCCGCCACATCCACCTCGCCCGGCAGGTATACATCGGGCATCTCTGCCGTCTCGCCTCCCAGCAGCGCAATCCCCAACTGCTGGCACAGCTCCGACGCGCCCTCCACCACCTCCTGCAGCACTTGCGGCTCCAACTTGGACATCGCGAGGTAGTCCATGAAAAACAGCGGTTTGGCTGCCTGCACCAGCAAATCGTTCACCCCATGCGCCACCAAGTCGTGCCCCAGCACGCGGTACTGCCCCATCATCCGCGCCACGCGCACCTTCGTGCCCACCCCATCGATGCTCGCGACCAGCACGGGCTGCCGATAGCCGCTCACATCCAGCGCCATCATCCCCCCGAACGACCCCAACTGCGACAGCACGGCGGGTGTGAAAGTCCGATGCACGCTCTCCTTGATCGACTCCAGCGCGCGGTTCATCGCGTCGATGTCCACGCCCGCATCCTTGTAGGTGAACGCTTCAGGCATAGCGTGAGTATACCCTGCCCCCCTGCAGGAACGGGTGAAGCCTTCCTCCTCATTGGCTCCAAGCAGAGAAAAAGGTCTGCCCCTACAGTAGCCTGCGCGATGGAATGTAGCGGCGCACCACGAAGTCTCTGGTGCGCCAGTATTCCTGCCGTCGCCCCCTATACGATCATGGCGCGACGGTAGGAATCTCCCAGGAAATTTATGAGATTTTAGAGCCACGAAGAGAGTTTGGCACGAAAATCGCTGTGCTTCCTTACAGCTGGGCTGCTTCGTATTTTGAAGCAACCTTAATTCACCACTAATGGAGGTCTAACTATGCATCTACGAACGATCTTGAGCGCCATTGCGCAGAGAGGATTGACCCTTGTGCTGATAGCGTCCGGCTTGGGGGCTTCAGTGATGACGACTTCGGCGCAGCCTGTGAACTTCCAAATGTATGTGTCCGCCGATGATGACTTCGACCTGTATGTGGGCAACGCCACAAGTGCGAGTAGCCTCATCGCCAACCATAACGGGGGATGGACTACACCGTATTTCTATTCCCTGACACTGCAGGTAAACGACTACATCTACCTCCCAGCGATGGATATCCAAGCGGTCGTGTGGGGTTTAGGCGGCTACACCAGCACGGACGGCGGAAACACATGGACACCCATTTTGCCAAACTCTTCGAACTGGCAAGTCGTCTATGTCGATAGTCCAGGTCAGGGGGGTAATATTAATAATCCAGTGATGGATCTCGCCACCCTGAACACGGTGATTGCGAGCGCGAACGGGAATAATCTGTGGATTACGCCTGTCGCAGGCACTGCATCCGCTGGGTTTGGATTGCCTAACTTCTATAGCCCTCCAGCGTCTCTGCCCGCACTGGGTTGTATTTGGACTAACATCCCTGGATCCCTGACCCAGCTCCCCCACATGCGGGTAGTCTTCCGCTATAAGGTTGTGCCTGAACCAGCGAGTATGCTTGCGTTAGGCGCAGGTCTGGCAGGGTTAGTTGGATTGCGCCGTCGCCGTGCGTAACCCGCGACTGCGATGTTCTTTGCGCCTGAAGTCGCACGCAAATAAACAAAGTCCGCAGATGCAGACTTATAGCGAACCCAGCGTAGGCTGGGGCTGATGGAAGTGAGCGACTTCAGTCGCGTTCGTGATAGTCGCTGCGGCGTATCTGTGTTCGCGGATACGCCGCTTTTGATAACGAAGCATCACCGTCGCATCGCTAAGTAGGGTACACTTAAGAACACTGGAGGCGATGCTATGCAAACGGTTCTTGTTTCTACAGATTGGGTGCAAGAGCATATGAGCGATCCGAACATCCGCCTGATTGAGGTGGATGTGGACACGACGGCGTATGAGCAAGGGCATATTCCCGGCGCGATTGGCTTAAACTGGCAGACGCAGCTGCAAGACCCCGTGCGGCGCGATATTCCCTCGAAGGAGCGATTAGAGGCGATTCTAAGCGCGTTGGGCGTCAGCGACACGCATACGATTGTGCTGTACGGCGACAACAACAACTGGTTCGCGGCGTATGCGTTCTGGGTGCTGAAGGTCTACGGGCATGACGATGTGCGCATTATGGACGGGGGGCGCAAGAAGTGGCTTCTGGAGGGACGCCCCATCACGACGGAGGCGCCCAGCTACCCGCCGACGCAGTACCGCGCCAAAGAGCCTGACATGTCGCTGCGGGCGTTCTTCCCGCAGGTGCTGGAGAGCCTGAATCAGCCGGGCGTTGCGCTGGTCGATGTGCGCTCGCCCCAGGAATACACGGGCGAGCTGATTGCCCCGCCCGGCATGATGGAGACCGCGCAGCGCGGCGGGCACATCCCCGGCGCGCGCAACATCCCGTGGGCGCAAGCTGTGCGCGAGGACGGCAGCTTCAAGTCGCCCGACGAGCTGCGCGCCCTCTACGAATCGCAGGGCATCACGCCCGACAAGCAGGTCATCGCCTACTGCCGTATCGGCGAGCGGTCATCGCACACTTGGTTCGTGCTGAAGTACCTGCTGGGCTACCCGCATGTGCGCAACTACGACGGCAGTTGGACGGAGTGGGGCAACATCGTCGCCGCGCCGATTGAACGCGACGCGCCTACCGATATACATGGAGGCACAAGCAGTGCCCCTTGCCCACAATAAATCGGGAGGTGTGCTATCGCAAACGATAAGATAATCCGTGAAATCTTGGTGAATGTCTCGCCCCGCGAGACGCGAATTGCCGTTCTGGAGAACGGGCAACTGATGGAACTGCGCTTCGAGCGGGGCGAGCGCGTCGTCGGCAATATCTACAAAGGCTTGGTGCAGAATGTGCTGCCCGGCATGGACGCCGCGTTCGTCAACATCGGGCTGGAGCGCAACGCCTTTTTGTATGTCGGCGACATCTTGCCCGAAGGCGGCGACGCCGAGGAGCCACCCCCCACCCCGAAACGCTCCGAACTGCGCAAGCGCAACATCGGCGAGCTGCTCAAAATCGGACAGGAGATTCTGGTGCAGGTGGTCAAAGCCCCACGCGGCACCAAAGGCGCGCGCGTCACCACCCGAATCACCCTGCCGGGGCGCTATGTCGTGCTGATGCCCGACGGGGGCGGACTGGGCATCTCGCGCAAAATCGAAGACCGCGCCGAACGCGAACGCCTGCGCCAAATCGCACAGAAACTCCACCCGCACGGATTCGGACTCATCCTGCGCACCGAGTCGGAAGGCAAGACCGAAAAGGAGATCGGGCAGGACATCGAGTACCTGACCCAACTCTGGCAGCAGATTCGCGAGAACATCCGTCAGGCGCACGCGCCCGCGCTCGTGCATCGCGATGCGACCCTGCTCTATCGCGTGCTGCGCGATGTGTTCTCCTCCGAAGTGGATCGCCTGTGGATCGACGACCCCGAAGAGTACGAGAAGGTTCACGATGTGCTGAAGGTGATTGCCCCCGCGCTGCGCACGCGCGTGATGCTCTACGACAAGCCGACCCCGATGTTCGAGCAGTTCAACATCGAGAAGGAGATGGAGCGCCTGCTGCGCCGCAAGGTGTGGCTCAAGTCGGGCGGCTACCTCACCATCGACGAGACGGAAGCCTTCACCGCCATCGATGTGAACACGGGCAAGTTCACAGGCAAGACCTCGCTGGCGGAGACCATCCTGAAGACGAACCTCGAAGCGGTGGAGGAGGTGTGTCGCCAGTTGCGCCTGCGCGACATCGGCGGGATTATCGTGGTGGACTTTATCGATATGGGGCGCAAGAGCGACCATCGGCAGGTGATGCAGGCGTTGCAGCGCACGCTCAAGCGCGACCGCGCACGGTTCCGCATCGGGCGCATCAGCTCGCTGGGGCTGGTGGAGCTGACCCGCAAGCGCACGGGCGAATCGGTGACCGAGAGCCTCACGCGCCCGTGCCCGACCTGCCACGGACGCGGACGCATCCCCGCGCCCGACACCGTGAGCCTGTGGATTGAACGCGACCTCGCCGCACGCGCCCTCAAAGAGCAGGTGGAGGCGTACCTCATCGAGGCGCACCCCAGCGTCGTGGAACACCTCGTCGGCGAGGACGGCGTCAACATCGACCTGCTGGAGCATCAGCTCGAAGTGGGGCTGTTTGCACGCGCCCGACCCGACCTACCCATCGACGAGTACCGCATTCAGGGCGGCGCGCTCGAAACGCTCAAGCGCCAGCACCTGCCCTACAAACTGCTGCAGGTCGTGGAGTGCCAACTGACGCCCTCCGCCATCGACGAGGACGCCAAAGTCGCCTTCACCAAAGACGGCTACCTCATCCTCTGGGAGAGCGAGCCGCCGATGCAGACCATCAACAAGGTCAAAATCAGCGAAGTGCGCCGCTCGTTCGCCTTCGCGGAACCCGTCTACGAGGGCAAACTCAAAAAAGCGGAAGTGGTGTAAATCTCTCTGGAGGCTTGAACGATGAGTACGATAGAGTTTCGGCAGATTCAACTGAACCTGAACGCGCCCGTCGGTCCACTGAACGATGTGCGGCGCATGCGCATTATGGACGCCATCGGCGAGGGGTTCAACCCGCAGCCTGTGCCGATTGCAGGCGCGCTCGCGCTGGTGAACCAGATGACGCGCGAGGCAATCTTCCTCAACGAGGCACAGATCCAATACACCAGCGACGGAATGCCCGCGCAGTTCTCGGCGGCGCGCGTGGACGACCTGCTCGGCGCGGTGCGCGATACGCTACTGCTGGAAGACCGCTTCCCGATGATCCTGCAGGTGATTGCCCACATGGACGCCAACGGCTCCGCATTCGAGCGCACGGTGGAGGCGTTCACGCCCGTCCCGCCCAACACGCTGCGCGGCTACTTCCCCGGCTTGCGCGGGCTGGGGCTGCGCATCACCTTCGAGGAGCTGCCCTACATCTGCGACCTGCGCATCGAGCCGCTGTTCAGCGACCCTGCCTACTTCTTCATCCAGTTCAACGCAGGCTCGCAGCAGACGGCGCAATCGATTGACGCGATTGTGGACGATGTGGCGGACTGGCTCAACCGCCTGCAGGGCGACCTGAACGATGTTATTCAAGAGATTCTGGGCGCGTAGGCAGGAAAGCGACGCCAATCCGCGAACCGAGACGCCGATGCAGGAGATCACCGCCGAGTTCAGCGCAGAGGAGTTAGGCGGCGCACTGCCCGACGAGCCGTTGCGCATCGTGCCGCGCGTCAAGTTCGTCGCCCGCTCCGAAATCGGGCACGCCCGCGAAAACAACGAAGACAAGTTCGACTTCTACGAGCCTGATGAGCAGCCGCTGCTGGCGGCGCGCGGCAGCGTCTACTTGGTGTGCGACGGCATGGGCGGGCATAACGCGGGGCAAATCGCCAGCGAGCTGGCTGCCAAGCAGTTCCTGCACGCCTACTATCATCTCGGCGGCACGGCGCAGGAGGCGGCGCGACACGCCATCCTGCAGGCGCATCACTACATCGCCGAGATGGCAAGCAAAATCCCCTCGCGCTACGGCATGGGCACAACGCTCACCGCGCTGATTCTCAAGCAAGACGAGGGCATCTTGGCGCATGTGGGCGACAGCCGCTGCTACCGCCTACGCGCGGGCGTCTTCGAGCAACTCTCGCGCGACCATACGCTGGTGGCGCGTCTGGTGGAGCAGGGCATCCTGACCCCCGAACAGGCGAGGTATCACCCGCAGCGGAATGTGATTCGCCAGGCGGTGGGCGTCGCCGACCCCGTCGAGCCGCTGGAGCCTGACATCGAGACCTTCGCGCTGCAGGCGGGCGACCTGTATCTGCTCTGCTCCGACGGGCTGACCGACATGGTAGACGACGCGGAGATTGAAGCGATTCTGCGCGACGAGCCGCCCACCCGCGCCGCGTGGCGACTGGTAGACCGCGCCCTTGCCAACGGCGGACGGGATAATGTCACGGTCGTGCTGGTGCAAATCCTTCAGTTGCTGCAGGTATAATCCCGCCGTCTGATGGAGCGGAGGACGGCATCCCCGACAGGCGATTGGGCGGCGCGTTTCCTATGGCTGCTAACGACGCTGGCGCTGATTGCGCTCGCGCTCTATGTCGTCTGGGCGGTGCGCCATGTTATCACGCTCATGCTCGTCTGCGGGGCGATTGCGTACCTTCTGATTCCGTTGGTGGACTGGCTGGCGCGTTGGCGTCCGCGCTGGATTGCGCCGCTGGCGTGGCGCGGGGTCGTGAGCCTTGCCGTGACGCTGGGCTTTCTGGCGCTGGTCGGGGTGGCGGTGGTCGCGTTCCTGACGCCGTTTGTGATGGAGGTGCGCGATTTCCTGCGCAATCTGCCCAGTTATGAGGCGCGCATCCGCGCAACCGCCGCCGACTGGCAAGCCGCCTACAACGCTTGGTACGACAGCCTCACCCCGCAGGCGCAGGGGTGGCTGGACAATCAGCGCGAGTCGCTGCTGCGCTCGCTCAGCCGCACCACCGACGACCTACAAGCCACTCTGCAGGGCGCGCTCCAGCAAACGGGGCAACTGGTCAACCTGTTGGTGGAGTTGTTTCTCGTGCCCGTGATTGTGTTCTACCTGCTGTTCGACTCGCATCGGCTCAAGCGGGAGACGCTGCGCTGGACGCCGCCGCGCTATGTGCGCACTGTGCTGACCTTGATGCAGGAGACGAACCGCGTGATGCGTGGCTACATCGTGGCGCAGCTGATTCTGGGCGTGATTGCAGGGATTGCGACTTGGGTCGGGCTGCAACTGATGGGCGTGCGCTATGCGGCGACGCTGGCGATGTTCGCGGGGATTGCCCGCGCTATCCCTGTGATTGGTCCTGTGATTGCGGGCGCGCCGATTGTGCTGATCGGGCTGATTCAGGGCGGGCTGCCGCTGGGACTGCAACTGACGCTGTTTGTCACCGCGCTGTTCGTGGTAGAACACAAGATGGTTATGCCGAAAATCATCGGCGACCGCGTGGACTTGCATCCCGTGCTGGTGATTATCGTGCTGCTGGTCAGCGGCAAGTTTTTCGGGCTGATGGGCATGTTTTTCGGCGTGCCTGTGGCGGTAATTGTGCGGAATGTGCTGCTTACTCAGGCGCGGCGCGCACGGACGCGCCCCAAAGTGCATCGGCTGGTGGTATCTGAACTTCCCGAAGACGCCCAGCCGCGCACAGGGACAGGAGGTCAATAGATGGATATTCTGCAGGCGATTTGGCTGGGCATTTTGCAAGGGCTGACCGAGTTTCTGCCGATTTCCAGTTCGGCGCACCTGATTTTGATGCGCTTCTGGTTCGGCTGGGAGATTGGCGACCCGCAGACGGAGTTGGTGTTCGATGTCGCCTTGCATGTGGGCACACTGACGGCGATTGTGGTCTACTTCTGGCGCGACCTGACTCGAATCGCGGGCGCGGCGTTCAGCGCCGACCCCGAACGCGCGATCGACAAGCGGCTGGCGTGGGGCATCGTCGTCGGGTGTATCCCTGCTGCGCTGGTGGGCGCGCTGTTTGAGGATGTCATCGAAGAGGTGTTTCGCACGCAGTACGCAGTCATTGCGGGGCTGCTCATCGGGATTGGGCTGCTGATGGCGGTCGTGGATCGGCTGGGGCGCAAGCAGCGTGCGCTGGAGTCGGTCGGCATCGTGGACGCGCTGCTAATTGGCGTTGCGCAGTCGCTCGCGCTGATTCCGGGCTTCTCGCGGTCGGGCATCACGATGATTGCGGGGCTGATGCTGGGCTTGCAGCGCGAGGCGGCGGCGCGGTTCTCGTTTCTGCTGGCGACGCCAATCACTTTTGGCGCGGCGGTCTGGTCGTTCCGCAACCTATTCAAGGGGGGCGTGCCTGCCGAGATGCTTGCGCCGATGCTGGCGGGCGGCGCGGCGGCGATGGTCGTCGGCTGGCTCTGTATTGCGTTTCTGATCCGCTACTTGCGCACGCGCTCGCTGATGCCATTCGTGGTCTACCGTGTTGTGATCGGGCTGGCGACGCTGAGCAAGGTGTTTTGGGGATAGGAAATGCGCGTGCTGATTACGGGCGCAACAGGCTTGCTGGGCGCAGAGATTGTGCGCCAGTGCCGCGCAGCGGGCTGGGAAACGCTGGGCACGGCGCGTACCCCACCGCCCGACAGCGACCTCGCCCCGATGGACATCACCGACCCCGACATGGTACGCGCGACCGTCGACGCCTTCCGCCCCGAAGTGGTTATCCACTGCGCCGCGATGACCCATGTAGACGCCTGCGAGACCGACCCGCATGAGGCGTACCGTATCAACACCTTCGGCGCGGAGGTCATCGCTGCGCACTGCCAGCGCGTCGGCGCGGCGTGCGTCTACATCTCCACCGACTATGTGTTCGACGGCGCGAAAGGCGCGCCCTATCACGAGTACGACACGCCGAACCCGCTCAGCGTCTACGGGCGTTCCAAGTATCTCGGCGAGGCGGCGGTGCAAGCGTTGTGCCCGCGGCATTATATTGTGCGTGTTGCGTGGCTCTACGGGGTGGAGCGCAAGACCTTCCCGCAGTTCGTGCTGGACGCGGCGCGGCAGGGACAATCGCCGACGGTAATCGCCGACCAAATCGGCTCGCCGACCTATGTCGCCGATGTCGCCGACAGGCTCCTGCGGCTGGTGCAGACCGACTGCTACGGCGTGTACCACCTGACGAACCCGCCGCCTGTGTCGCGCTACGAGTTCGCCTGTGCGCTGTTGGAGGCGGCGGGGCTATCAGTGCCGCCGACGCCGTTGCCGATGGCGCACTGGCAGACGCCTGCGCCGCGCCCTGCCTACTCCGCGCTCACCTCGTGGCGGTTGCCGTGGGTGGGCGTCCCGCCGATGCCCGACTGGCGCGACGCGATGCGCCGATTCCTGCACGCGCTCGGTCAGGTATCCTCATAGCCGATGCAGACCCCGCTGACGCGCAACCAGATTGTGTACGCCGAGAACCTGAGGTATATGCGCACGCTGCCCGACGGCGCGTTTCGGCTGATTTACATCGACCCGCCGTTCAACACGGGCAAGGTGCAGCAGCGCGCTCGCATGCGCGTCGTCGCCAGCGAGCAGGGCGTGCGCGTCGGCTTCGGCGACCGCCGCTACGAAGTGCAACTCTACGACTCGCCCGCCTATCGGGACGCCTACGAGGACTACTTGGGCTTTCTGGAGCCGCGCCTGCGCGAGGCGTACCGCCTGCTGACCCCCGACGGCTCGCTTTTTGTGCATCTGGACTACCGCGAGGCGCACTATGTGAAGGTGCTGCTGGACACCATCTTCGGGCGCGAGGGTTTCATGAACGAGATTATCTGGGCGTATGACTACGGCGGGCGGAGCAAGCGTCGCTGGCCCGCCAAGCACGACACCATCTTCTGGTACGCGAAAGACCCTGAGAACTATGTGTTCAACTACGAGGCGATTGACCGCATTCCGTACATGGCGCCGAGTCTGGTGGGCGCGGAGAAGGCGCAGCGGGGCAAGACGCCAACTGATGTGTGGTGGCTGACGATTGTGCCCACCAACAGCAAGGAGAAGACAGGCTACCCGACGCAGAAGCCGCTGAAGTTGCTGGAGCGCATCGTGCGCGTGCATAGCGCGGTGGGCGACTGGGTGCTGGACTTTTTCGCGGGCAGCGGCGCCACAGGCGAGGCAGCCGCGCGTCTGGGGCGACGCTTCGTGCTGATTGACAACCACCCCGACGCGATACGGATTATGGCAGAGCGACTGGCGTTTGCAGAGGCGGAGGTGGTGGGGCTGAGCGAGGCAGCAGGGTAGCGCGCCTACCCGCTTTTGACAGGCTCCAGCACCGCGCCGAACTTGCGCTGCCGCTGCTGGTAGTCCACAATCGCCTCGATCAAATGCTCCATCGTGAAGTCGGGCCATAGCACGGGCGTGATATACAGTTCGGTGTAGGCGGTCTGCCAGAGCAGGAAGTTGCTGGTGCGCCGTTCGCCCGCCGTGCGGATGAGCAGGTCGGGGTCGGGCAGGTCGGGCTGGTAGAGGAACGCCTGCACGGTCGCCTCGTCGATGGCGTCGGGGTCAAGGCGTCCCGCTTGCGCTTCGCGGGCAATCGCGCGCACAGCGTCCACAATCTCGGCGCGCCCGCCGTAGTTGATGGCTAAGTGCAAAATGATGCGCCGATTGTGCGCCGTGAGTTGCTCCGCGCGGCGCAGAATCGCTTGCAACTCAGGCGCGAGTTCATCGATGCGCCCGCTGAAGCGGATTTGCACCCCGTTGCGCATCATCACAGGTAGCTCCTCGCGGGCGGAGCGCTCCAGCAGGCGCATCAGTCCCTGCACCTCCTCTTGGGGGCGTCGCCAGTTCTCGGTGCTGAAGGTATACAGCGAGAGCGCGTCGATGCCCAGTTCGGCGCAGCCGAGCACCATGCGGCGCACGGTGCTGTGCCCGTTCGCGTGCCCCACGAGTCGGTGCAGCCCGCGCGCCCGCGCCCAGCGCCCGTTGCCGTCCATAATCATCGCGATGTGTCTGGGCAGGCGGGTTAGATCCACCCCGCGCCGCGCCGCCTCCAGCCGCCAATCGGTCGCCTGCATGCCCGCGCCCTCAGACCTCCATCAACTCGGCGTCCTTCGCCTTCTGGATACGGTCAATCTCGTCGATATACTTGTGGGTGAGTTTCTCCATCTGCTGCTCGTAACGCTTGAGGTCGTCTTCGGAGATTTGTTTGTTTTTCTGCAGTTGGCGCAGGTGTTCGTGCAGGTCGCGGCGGATGTTGCGTATGGCGACGCGCCCCTCTTCCGCGCGTTTATGCACCTGCTTGATGAGGTCTTTGCGTCGCTCTTCGGTCAGCGGGGGCAGCGTGATGCGCAGCGTGCGCCCGTCGCTGACGGGGTTCACGCCTAAGTCCGACCGCTGGATGGCTTTCTCGATCGCGGGCACGGCGGACTGATCCCACGGCTGAATCAGCAGTTGGCGCGGCTCAGGCACGGTAATCGACGCCAAGTGCTGCAGTTGCATCGGCGTGCCGTGGTAGTCGACCATGATGCGTTCGACCATCGCGGGGTTCGCGCGCCCTGTGCGGTAGCCCGCGAGGTCTTGCTTGAGGTGTTCGATGGCGTGCTTCATGCGCGTCTCTGCGTCTTTGAAGAGCGCGTCAGGCGTCATCGATGTGTTCGGTTCGTGTTTGGACATACTCATACCTCCTTCAGTTCAGTGTGGCGCACCGTTGTACCGATGGGTTCGCCCAAAGCGATTCGGCGCAGGTTGCCTGGCTCCCAGATGTTGAAGACGACGACCTCCATCGTGCGTTCCATGCAGAGCGTGAAGGCGGTCAGATCCATCACGCGCAGTTGGCGTTGGAGGGCATCTTCGAACGAGAGGGTCTCGAACTTGACGGCGTCGGGGTGCTTGCGCGGGTCGCGGTCGTAGACGCCGTCCACATTGGTCGCTTTGAGCAGCGCGTCGGCGTTGAGTTCCACGGCGCGCAGGGCAGCGGCGGTGTCGGTCGTGAAGAACGGGTTGCCTGTGCCCGCTGCCAGAATCACGACGCGCCCTTTTTCGAGGTGGCGGATGGCGCGTCGGCGGATGAACGGCTCAGCGACCGCCTGCATCGCGATTGCCGACTGCACGCGCGTGTCCACCCCGCGCCGTTCGATAGCGGCTTGCAGCGCGAGCGCGTTAATCACCGTCGCCAGCATGCCCATGTAGTCGGCGGTGGCGTGTTCGATGCCTGTAGAGGCAATCGTCGCGCCGCGCACGATGTTCCCACCGCCGACCACCACAGCGGTCTGCACGCCCAACTGGTGAACGGCAATCACCTCGCGTGCGAGGTAATCGATCGCGTCGGGGTTCAAGCCGACGCCTTGCTCGCCTGCGAACGCCTCCCCGCTGAGTTTGATCAGCACGCGCCGCCAGCGCGGCGACGATTCGGAGCCTGTCATGCCAGCGGAAAGTATACCCGCCCGCGCCGATTGACCCAAATCCCGCAACCCTACGGTACAGAATCGCCCCCCAGAATGGCAGAATCTCTCATAGCCCAGACGGGGAGGTGGAACGGAATGTTCTCGGCAATCGCGATTGCGCTTGCTGTAGCGTGCGTTGTTGGGGCGTACAGCCTGCTCCGCGACGCCTTAGACGAAGTGTGGTAGCGACTTCACATCGGCGCGACCCAGATGAGTTGCGCCAGTTGTGTGTCCACAGCGATGGTGGACATACCGACCCGCACAGCGTAGGTCGGGAAGCGTTGCAGCAAGTAGACCGTTGCGCCGGGCACGATGCCCAGCGCGCTGAGTTTGCGCCAGTGCCCATCGTGGTCATGGACGACCCGCACGATGCGCGCCTGGCGTCCTGTCGGGAGGTGGGTCAAGGGGACGGCGTCTCGCGCGTCGCCCCCGCTCGCTTCCGTCGTGCCCAGTTCACTAAGTTTCGGATCCATCGCGGTTCTTGGGGTTGCTCATAGCCACAGTGGGGGCATTTGACCAGTCGGCAGCCGCCGAACGCTGCGCAGCCCCGACACGCTTTCTCAATCCCAGCCTCGGTCAACTCGCGCCCGCAGAAACTGCACCTCATCCGATGCTCACCCCCCACATGCCCAGCGCGCGGCTCAGCAGGAACCCTGCGCCGAAGGCGACCGTGACGGCAATCGCGAACATCGCCAGCGCGGTCTTCCAGCCCCGCTCGCGAATCGTCACCAGAAACTGCGCCACGCACGGCACAAACAGCGTCAGCACCACCGCCGTAATCAGCATTTCGTTGCCCGTCAGCAGTCCCTTCTCGTGCAGGTCGTACAGCCCCGCCGCGCCGTAGTCCCGTCGGAAGAAGCCGAACAGGAACGCCACGCTCGCCTCCGCAGGTAGGCTCAACGCGCGGGTCAGCGGCGTCAGCACGCGCAACGCCAAGTCGAACAGCCCCGTCAACTGCCCCACCCAAATCAGCACGCTCGCAATCAGGAACAGCGGCAGCACCTCCAGAAAGTACCACTGCAGGCGCGCCAGCGTCTTCAGCAGCACATTCGACAGGCTCGGCAAACGCATGGGCGGGATTTCCATATAGAATGGAGTCGCGCGTCCGGGCAGCACCTGCGCCGCCAGCCAGCCCGCCAGCAGGAACACGCCCGCAATCACGCCCGCCCAAATCGCCAACCCCAGCGGGTACGCCGCCAGCAACGCCAGCACCACGCCCAACTGCGCCGAACAGGGAATCGTCAGCGTCAGCAGCAGCGTCGTAATCACCCGCTCGCGTCGCGTCTCCAGCACGCGCGTGACCACCGTCGCCATCGTGTCGCACCCAAAGCCCAGCACAATCGGGATCACCGCCCGCCCGTTCAGCCCCAACGCCTTGAACGCGCGGTCAATCAGCATCGCCAAGCGCGGCAGGTAGCCCGTATCCTCCAGCAGCGCGAACACCAGAAAGAAGAAGGTCACAATAGGCAGAATCAGCGCAATCGCATAGGTCACGCCCAGCGTCCACACGCCGTACTCGCCCACGAAAAGTTCCTGAATCGGCTGCCAGGGCACTACCGCCCGCACGACGCGCTCCACGAACGGGTTGATATACTCGCCGAACAGGTTCTCTTCGATGAGACCGACGACCGTGCCCGCGCCGAACACGCCCACGAACTGGTACAGCCCGAAGTACAGCACCAGCGCGAGAATGGGAAAGCCCGTCCACGGGTTCATGCACAGCCAGCCGACCCACTCGGCGAGGGTGTTAGGGCGCGGTGGGGCGGTCGCTTGCGTCACCTGCGCCGCGAGTTGCTGGCTCCACTGCTGGCGGTGGTGTTCGATTTGCCATGCCAGCGATGTCTCGCCTGCGCGTTCCAGTTGCTCTTTGATGGCGCGAATCGCTTGCAACGCGGGGGGCGTCTCCTGCGCCTGCACCTCGTCCCAGATTTCGGGGTCGTCCTGCAGCAGCAGCAGGGCAAGCGTGCGCTGGCTGAGCGGGTAGTCGCCGCGCAGATGCTCGCTGATTGCGGCAATCGCCTGCTCAATCGCGGTGGGGTAGGTCGGCGGCGGTGAGACGCTCATAGATTAACTCCTTCAGCGCGTCGATGCCATGCCCCGTGAGGCAGACCGTCGGCGCGACGGGCGCGCCTAACTGCTGCTGGAGGGCGTCCACTTGGATGCTCAGCCCCGCGCGCTCCAGCTCGTCCATCATGTTCAGCACCAGAATCACGGGCGCGCCCGCCTCCATCAGTTGCACGGTCAGGGGCAGCATGCGGGCGAGGTTTTTGGCGTCTACTACATGCAGCACCAAGTCGGGTCGGTCGCGCAACAGAATCCGCCGCGCCACGCGCTCCTCGTCCGTAATCGGCGTCAGCGAATACATGCCTGGCGAATCGATAATCGTGAACTCGCGCCCGCGATAGCGCATCGTCCCACGCGCGACTTCGACCGTCGTGCCCGGATAGTTGGAGACCGTCACATAGCGTCCTGTCAGTTTGTGGAACAGCACGCTCTTGCCCACATTCGGGTTGCCCACGATTAGCACTGTGGGCGTGCGGTTCGGGTGCGCCTGCCTGCGCATCGGCTCTGCTAAGGCTCCTGTCGCCATTTTCTATAAGGATACCCTTTAGCGTGGCTAAATATCAAGGGGGGCATCCGCGGCAGAACAGAGTATACTAAAGGATGATGAAAACCCAGTCGCTGGTCGCCGTGCCAGAGTTCACAAAAAAACAGCAGTTGATGACCCCTTCCTTAAGGTTCCCCCTGCTCGCAGGGGGAACCGAACCCGTGCGCGGCGCGGTTCCCCTCGCGAAGCGGGGGGAACCTACGCTTAAGGGGATAGGTTTTTTGCGGGCGTGCCTGCTCACGGCGTTGCCAAGCAGCGCATCTCTGCCGCCATGCGAGCGAGACGCTCGC
>JAIMAN010000058.1 GCA_023511915.1 Armatimonadota bacterium | reverse complement strand
GGGGGGGGCCCCCCCCCCGCCGGGGGCCCCCGGGGGCGGCGGCGCCGGCGTGGTTCGTACGGTCACCGATGGGCAGGCTCAGGTCGAGCTGACCGTCACGTCCGGGGGCGAGAAGGTGCTTACCCAGGCGCGGGCGACCCTACGGTTGGCCGGCGGCTCGGGCGTTTCGACCCCGGTCGCCTAACCCGGCTTGGGGTTGGGGCGGTCCTACCCGTACACTGGTCGGCCGTGGGGTGATACCCCTGTCGCGGCGTGCGCGGATGCTGACTCTGCGGTGACCGGCGCGACGGGCGACTCGCCCGCACAGGGGTGTGGCGCAACTGGTAGCGCAGCGGTCTCCAAAACCGCAGGTTGCAGGTTCGAGTCCTGTCGCCCCTGCCACCTGGTCCTGCCCGGAACCGCGATGGACAGTGGCGAGCGTGCGAGCCGAACCGGCGAGGAGCCGGCGAGCGCGGGAGCCGGACCGGCACGAACAGCACCGAAGAGAGGGCGACAGTGGCCAACAGGAACCGCGGACGCTCGGTCGACGACGACGGCTCGACCGGCGAGCCGATCGAGGACGCGTACGACGACGCGGACCTCGACGACGCCGACGTGGACGACGCGGACCTCGACGACGACCCGGCGCAGGCAGTCGAGCTCGACGACGACGAGGCGGCCCCGGCGCGGCGGGCCCGGGGCGGTGCCGCCACTCGGGAGCGCACGGTCAGCCGCGACCGGACCAAGAAGGACGCGAGCGCCAAGCCCGGGATCTTCGCCCGCCTGGCCCGCCGGTTCCGGGAGACGGTCGCCGAGCTGCAGAAGGTCATCTGGCCGACACGCAGGGAGCTGCTCACCTACACCACAGTCGTGATCGTCTTCGTCTCCCTGGTGATGGGCTTCGTGGCTGGTCTCGACCTGGGGTTCGCCCGGCTGATGTTCCTGATCTTCGGTACGCCATCGGAGTAGCCCGGTGGCCAGCCACAGGGTGGGAGTATTGACGATGCGCTCCGCGAGCGGGGGCGCGATAGCTCCGGCGTGGCCGGAGGTGACGGAAGGCAAGTGAACGTGCCCGACTACGACGAGACCGACGAGACCGCCGCCGACAGCGCAGCGGCCGACGTCGCGGACGAGGAGGGCATCGCGTGGATTGCCGACGGCGCACACGCGGACGACCTCGGCGACTACCGCCCCGGCATGCGCGCCGCGCAGGAGCATGGCGTGCGCGCCCCGCTGCTGGAAGCGGGCTTCACCAAAGCGGACATCCGCGCACTGGCGAAGCATCTGGAACTGCCCATCTGGGACAAGCCGTCGTTTGCTTGCCTCTCCAGCCGATTCCCCTACGGCACAGTAATTACGCGCGAGCGACTGCAACAGGTAGACCGCGCCGAGCGGTTCCTGCGCGAGCTGGGCTTCCGTCAGGTGCGCGTGCGCCACCACGACACGATTGTGCGCATCGAGGTGGAACCGCGCGACTTCGAACGGGTGCTGCAGCACGCGCCCGACATCGTGGCGCACATGAAGTCGCTGGGCTACCTGTATGTCGCGCTGGACCTGGAGGGCTATCGGTCGGGCAAGATGAACGACGCGCTGCGCGCCGAGTGAACGCTATCGTTGCTTCGGCTCAATGGTCATCGCGCCGATAGGGACGCCGTCGCGCTCTTTGGACTTGGCTTCCACGCGCTGTAGGTCTTCCTCGAGGTAGACCACGATGCGCTCGTTGTCGCGCCAACGGATGCGGTAGAACTCGTCCTCGCCGTCGAGCGACACATCGCCTTCCAGTGTGATGGTGCGCTTCTGGTCGTCGTAGAGGGCGCGCCGCGCCGCGCCGTTGAGTTTGCTCAGCGGCTGTGGGCGATCGTAGACGAACTCTACCTGCCCTATGGCTTCCGCCGTGCGCAGTGCGCCGCGCCCGCGCGCGTCGGTTCCCAGCGTCGCTTTCAACTGCGCACAGGTCAGCGTGAAATACTGGTCGGGCGACTCGACGCGCACGGGCGACCCGCGCTTGCCGCGCACCTCCACATCGTAGGCGTCGCTCTTGAAACGGCGCGTGGAGACTAGCACATCGTAGCGGATGGTCACCCTACCAAAGCGGATTTCTTGACCGCCCTGCGGCGGTTGCTGCCCCTGCAACAGCCACACGCCGATAAGTAATGCCACGCACAGCCCGCGCATGGCATAAGTGTACCCGTTGCATCAACCGCACTTGTGAGGTATAATCGACGCGATGTGAGGTACTCTCGCGCACACTACAGAAAGGAGGACGATGCGATGAAGCGATACTTCGGCTTTACTCTCGCGCTTGCTTTGGCGAGCGGCATGGCGTTGGCGCAACCGCGCGTGGTGATTAACGAGTTCGCCTACGACGATACAGGCGGCGACAACCTCGAGTTTATCGAACTCTACAACGCCGACACTGTGCCCGTAGATATTTCTGGATGGGTTGTTGACTGCGGCGACTTGCTCACAGGCGACAACAACGCTGATTTCACAATCCCCGCGGGTACTGTCTTGCAGCCTGGTCAGTACTATGTTATCGGCACTGCTGATCTAAACACGCGCTGCGGCGGATGCGTGAACCAGACTATCGACCCAGGCACGGCGGGCATCATCGAGAATGACAACGAGTGGATTGCGCTGGTTATTCCGGGCGATCCGCGTGTGGTTGTGGACGCGGTGGTGTATGAGGCAAACAGGTCGGCTCTGTCGAGCTGGGTACCTGCCGACATCATTCCCCAGTTAGGCGGCGGCTTGTGGGGCAACTATCAAAGCTTGGAGGCAGGCAGTTCTACGGATGACGCCTTCATGACGATTGGTCGCTGGCGCGACGGGCTGGACACGAATGTGAACGGACGCGACTTTGGGCACATGCGCCCATCTCCAGGCGCGTCGAATAACCTCCCTGCACTGCAGGGGCGTCTGTGCTTGGACTTCGATAACTCCAGCGTCGGAGCCCGCCCCAGCGAGTTCACGGGTTCGTACCGCGAGCCGCGCGTGATAGACCCCACGCAAGCAGACAATACGGCGGCGACTGCCTTCAACCCCAACGCGCTCCCTGCCTCGCCACAGGGCGGCAACGCGATGATGGTGCGCGACTGGGCAGGCGGCGGGAATGTCGCCGTGTCGAACTTCGTTTACGAGGGCAATGCAGGCTACGACCTGTATGTCTACATCAACCCTGATAACAGTGCGTTCGGTGCTGGTCAAGTAGAGACCTGGATGATTGGCATCGGCGGCGCAGAGTCGGTACACAACCACCCCTTGCTCCTCGAAACATCCACGACAGGCAGCGCGAACGGGATGACGGGCGTTGGGTGGGTCTTCCGCCGATCCGTCTCGGCGACAAGCAACCCTGCCCACCCCACTGAAGTCAAACTCCGACTGGTGGACGCAGGTAAAGGCGGCGACAGCCGCGTCAGCGGACCGAACAACACTTGGAACATCTACGGCGAGATTGACCTGACGGGCTTGAGCGCGGGCTGGTATCGTCTCCGCTTGGAGGTCGCCAACGGCGCCGTGAAGGGCTACTTCTACGGCGACCCGAACACCCCGACTGTCATTTGCGGTACGACGGCGACGGACTGGGTCGGCGGCTTCTACATCGGCTACCGCGAGACGCTGGGGAATAACGCCGCGCGTATCAATCCCGTGCGCATCGACAGCGCATGCTTCTATGTGCCCGTCGAGGGCGATGTGGACGGCAACGGCTGCGTCGACGACGCCGACCTGCTGTCGGTGCTGTTTGCGTTTGGCGCGTCCGAATGCTCGCCCGCCGATGTGAACGGCGACGGCATCGTGGACGACGCCGACCTGCTGACCGTGCTGTTCAACTTCGGCAGCGGGTGTTAGCCCTCACCCTAAGCCCCTCTCCCACGCGGCGGGAGAGGGGAGCCGCGCGCTGACCTGTTTGGAGTGCTGAAGCGTCAGCTTCAGCGTGGGCGGAAGCTTCGCTTCTGCACTCCACAATCCCCCTCTCCCGCCTCGCGGGAGAGGGGGACAAAGGGGGCGAGGGCAAAAAGGCGCGCCTGCCCGTCCACGCCTGCGCGGAGAAAATCGCCCCTGCCTCAGCGATGCCGCGCCGAACCGATGTACCCACCAAGCGCAAAAAGCACCGCCAGCCTGCCCGAATCGGTATAGTATTCCCACCGAGCGAGAGGGACGAAGGTTGTATTGACTACCCTGAGCGACAGGAGTGTCGAGGGTCTACCGTGCGGAAGGTTCTGTCGGTGTGTGAGGCGGGCGCGCCGCTGTCGGAGTGGCTGACGGAGGCGCGTCGGGGCGGGCGTGCGCTGCTGATTCTGGGCGAGCAGGGCGCAGGGCGCAGCGCGATTCTGCGCGAGTTGCAGCGCGCTGCCGTCGCGCAGGGCGTCACGGTCGCCGAGACTTGGTGTCGCGGGGACGCCGCCGAACCGCCACACCTGCCCCTGATGCACCTGCTGGAGAGCCTCGCCTACGACGCGGGCGAACCCGCCGCGCCCCTGCAAGACGCGCTGGACAAATGGAGCCAGAACCCGCAGGCGTGGCATCTGGCGTCGCGCCTGATTTACCCCCTGCGCGAACTGGCGCGCCGACAGCCCACCCTGCTGCTCATCGACGACCTGCACCGCGCCCACGAGAACCTGCAACGCATTGTGCTGAACTGGCTGGTCGCGCTGCGCGTGGAGCCTATCGGGCTGGCAACAACCGCCGCCACCCCACACAAGAGCCAACTCCTGCGCGAGTTGGAGCAGGTGATTGGCGAGCGCGCCGCAGGCGAGGTGTGGAGCCTGCGCATGCTCACGCGCGAGGAGACCGCCCAGCGCGTGCGCACGATGCTGGGCAACCCGCCCGACGCCGACGCGCTCGCAGGCGCACTGCACGACCTGACGGGCGGCAACCCGCTGTTTCTGAGCGAAATCCTCACCAGCCTGCAGACCGATACGGCGCACACCCCCGCCAGCCTTGCGTCGCTGATCCCGCAGAGCCTGCGCGAGGGCGTCTTGCGCCGTTTTGAGGGCTTGCCCAAGCCCGCGCAGGACATCGGGCGCGCGCTGAGCCTCATGGACGACGCGCTGTACCCCGACGCCGCGCAGGCGATGCTGGGGCTCAGCGACGGCGCGTTCGCCAAGGGGCTGGACGCGCTCATCTCGCTGGGCTGGCTCGAACGGCGCGCCGACGGGCAACTCGCATGGCGCAATCGGGTCTTCCGCGAGGTGGTCGCCTCCACGCTGGAGGGGCACGAGCGGGCGCGTTGGCACGAGCGATTGGCGACGGTGTTGGAGCAGGCGGGCGCGCCCGAACTCGCACGCCTGCACCAGTGGTGTAAGTGCCCGCCGACCGCCGAGCGACTGCAGCGGATGCGGGACGCCTACCTGCGCTTGCGAGCGCAGTTGCCCCCCCGCCAGCGACTGGAGATTGTGGACGGCTGCCTGCACGCGGCGTCGCAACTTGGCGACGGGAACACGCGCGCCGCGCTGCTGTGCGAACGCCCGTACCTGCTGTTCCAGTTGCAGGACGGGCTGCTGCACGCGCTGGACGCCTCGCAGCAGGCGTTGGCAGCGCTGGAGGCGCACCCCGACGCCGACCCCGACCGCGAACTGTGGGTACAGGTCAGTTGCGCCCGCGCGGGGCAACTCGCCCAACTGGGGCGCGTCCGCGAGGCGCAGGAGGCGTTGCAACCCCTGCGGGACGACCCGTCGCTGCGCGAATCGCAACGGCTGATGGTGGAACTGAGCCTGGCGTACATCAGCGCGTGTCGGGGCGACCTGCGCGCCGCGTACACGATTCACCAGCGCGTCTGGGAACGGCTGCAGGCGAATCGGGAGTGGCTGATGCGCTGGGGCGGGGTGCTGCGCTATACGCTGCAGTACGCGCTGGCGTTCGGCGACCGTGCGCTGGCGCACGCCGCGCTGCAGTGCGTGGAGTCGTGGGCGTTGGAGCCTGCGTTCCCCGAACGGTTCCAGATGCTGTACCACCTGATGGGGGCGGACTTGGCGTATTACGACGGGCGCGGGGCGGAGCAGCAGGCGCGGGCGCGGCTCGCGCTGGAGATGGGCGAGGCGTCGGGCGACCCGACCGCCGCGCTGGAGGCATGGTTCCAGACGCTGCTGTACCGTCAGCCTGCGGAGGCAATGCGTGTGGCGGCGCGCGCGCTGACGCTGGTGCGCCGCGCACTGGGGCAGGAGCGCGAGGCGGAATGGCTCACGCGCCGCGCGCTCGCGCTGCTGGAGGCGGGGCAGCACACGCAGGCGATAGACGCCGCCGACGACGCCCGACGCGCCGCGCTCAAAATCGGCAACCAGTGGCACACCGCCAAAGCGTGGCTGATTATTGCGCAGGCGCACCTGGCGAGCAAGCGCGTCGCCGAAGCGCACGAAGCGATTCAGCAGGCGACGCCGATTGCCCGCGCACTGGACGCGCCCGAACTGCACTGCGAACTGCGCCTCACGCAGGCGGTCGCCCACCTGCTCGCCGACGAGGTAGACCATGCGCGGGAGTCGGTCTTGCAGGCGCGGGCGATTGCCGACGAGTGGGGGCACGCGCTCTATCGCGGCTTGACGCACGCTGTGGACGCGCACGCGGCAGGCGACGCCGACGCCCGCGCCCGCGCCGACGCGCTGCTCGCCGAATACGGCGCGCCGCTGCTAACCCGATTGCTCCAGACGCCCGCAACGCCGCCGCGGCGCAGTCGGGGCTGGGATCTGTATATGCAACTGCTGGGCGAGACGGCGCTGCACTATCGCGCGGCGACGATGGCGGCGCGGATGTGGCACAGCCCGCGCGCCCGCGCCCTGTGCGCCTCGCTCGCGATGCAGGAGGGCGCGCCTGTGGACGCTTTTACGCTGATGGAGTGGCACTTCCCGCACCTGGACGCCGACCGCGCACGGGTGAACCTGCAGACGACCGTCTCGGCGGCGCGACGCTCGCTGCGCAAAGCGTTCGGCGAATCGGCGGGCGACTGGATCCACTACGAGAACGGCGTGTACCGCTGGTCGCCGCCGTGCGCATGGCGACTGGATGTGCAGGAGTTCGAGTCGATTGCCAGCGACGCGCTCGGCATCGCGCAACCCGATCAGCAGCTGGAGCGGCTCAACGAGGCGATACGCCTGTACGCGGGCGACCTGCTGCCCGAGTTCGCCGACGAAGCATGGTGCAGCGTCGCCCACCAGCGCATGCGCGTGCTGCTGGTGGAGTGCTTGCTCGCGCGGGCGCAGCGATACTATGTGCGCGGCGATTACCCCGACGCGGCGGCGGACTGCGAGCGCATTCTACAGGTAGACCCGACCGACGAGGGCGCGCTCTGCCTGCTGCTGCAAATCTACGCCGTGCAGGGGCATCGCACCGAAGCCGCGCGCCTGTTCCAGCACACCCAACAGCACGCCCGCGAACGGTTCGGACACGCCCTCGCCCCCACCACCGTCGAGACCTTTCAACGGCTCTTCGGCTGAAAAGCCGTTTTTCAGTGGATTTTCAGTGCCGTAGCGTATCCTGTGGCTACCTGAGAGGGGATAGCTATGGCAACTGAATGGGATGACACGGTTGAATTGACCCGCTGGCTCCAGTTTGCGGAGCAGTGTGCGGAACGGTGGCTCCATCGGCGCAACGCCCAAAGCGCGACGCCGCTGTGCTGGGACGATATGCAAGATATTCTGTGCGAGGTGCGCATCGCCGTGCTGCGGTTTAAGCTGCCTGAGCATGTGGTGGACTGGGCGCCGCTGCTGACGAAGTATGTGCAGCGGGTGTGCGAGCGGGCGTATGCGCGCGCGCAGCGCGAGCGGCAACGGCTCGCCTCGCTGGACGCGCTGCCCGAAAGCCTACACCCGCAGGTGGAGACTCGCGCCGACAGCTTGGGCGACTCGTGGTTCCTGGCGCAGGTGGCGTCCGTCTTGAAGCAGATGCCCGCGCACCACGCGGCGGCGTTCGTGCTGGCGCTGGACGGCGAAATGGCGCAAGCGTTGCAGGCGCACGGCGTGCTGCCTGAATCGCTAAGCGCGCTGGCAGAGCGTGCGCCGCTGTGCGATAAGGCGATTGGCGCAGCGCTGGGACTAACGCCCCGCGCGGTCATTCGCGCCCGTCAGCACGCCCGTGAGAAACTGCGCCGCTGCCTGTGCGAATCGTAGTTGCCCCCCTCCCAACCTCCCCCGTGGACGGGGGAGGAGCCGCGACCCCCTCCCCGCTCGCGGGGAGGGTTGGGGTGGGGGCATGCTTAGCCGTACTTCGGGTAGCAGCACTTTTTGTATTTCTTGCCGCTGCCGCACGGGCACGGGTCGTTGCGCCCGACCTTGCCTGTGGGGGGCGCACTCGCTTGGGCGAGCGGTTCGGCGTCGTCGGTGAGTTTCTGGACGCCCATCCCGCCGCGCGCGCCCGCTACGGCAGGGTTCGCGTCGCCCGCAATCCGCACCACCTGACGCGGCTGCGGCGGCGCGACCTGCGCATGGAACAGGAACAGCACCACATCGTTGCGAATCGCGTGCAGCGTCTCGGCGAACACCTTCGACGACTCCTGCTTGTACGCCACCAGCGGGTCGATCTGCCCGTAGCCGCGCAGCCCGATGCCCTCGCGCAGGTACTCCATCGTTGCCAGATGCTCCACCCAGCGGCGCGTGATGACCTGCAGCATGAAGTACCGCTCCATCTCGCGCACGATGTCCGCGCCGAGTTGCTCCTCGCGCATCGCATACGCCTGTTCCGCCCATTCCTGTACCTGGTCGAGCAGTTGCTCGTGGCGCGTGAAGGTGAAATCGTCGGGCTTGACGAAGAACTCCAGCGGGAAAATCGTGTTCAGCCGCTGGTAGAGCGCGGGCATATCCCACTCGGTGGGCGGCAGGTTGCGCGGGGCGTACTCGTCCACCGCGTCGGCGACCACCTCGCGGATATACTCCAGCGCGACCTCGCGCGTGCCGACGCCCTCCAGAATCTGGCGGCGCAGGCGGTAGACGGTCTGCCGCTGGTAGTTCAGCACATCGTCGTACTGCAACACATGCTTGCGAATCGAGAAGTTGTGCAGCTCGACGCGCTTTTGCGCCCCCTCGATGGCTTTGGAGAGCATTTTGGCTTCCAGCGGCTCATCTTCGGGCCAGGTTTTGAGCAGCGGGCTGTTGCGCAGGTTCTCGGCGAACAGGCGCACCAGCTCATCGTCCAGCGAGAGGTAGAACCGCGACTCGCCGGGGTCGCCCTGTCGCCCAGAGCGTCCGCGCAGCTGGTTGTCGATGCGTCGGCTCTCGTGGCGTTCCGTGCCCAGCACGAACAGCCCGCCGAGTTTGCGCACCTCTTCGGCGGCGGCGGAACGCTCCTGCTCGGACAGCGGCAGGGGCGGCGCGGCGCGCACTTTGCCCCCGCGACGGAACGAAAGCTCCTCGTGTTCCACCGCGTCAGCGTGTTCGGATTCGCCCTCGGGCTTCGGCTCCTGCTTGACCACCGAGCCGCCCAGTAGGATGTCCACCCCGCGCCCCGCCATGTTGGTCGCGATGGTCACCGCGCCTTTGCGCCCCGCTTCGGCGATTATCGCCGCCTCCTTCTCGTGGTACTTCGCGTTCAGCACATTGTGCGGGATGCCATGCTCCATCGCCTCGATGAAATACTCGGCGTTCGCTTCGGGCAGCTCCCAGTGTTCGAGGAACCACTTCACATGCGCGTAGTCGGTCGGGCTAATGGGCAGTTCCAAGTCGCGCAGGAGGGGCGTGATTTGGCGCATTGAGAGCGTGTTGAGCGGCATCAGCAGCGTCTTGCGCCACTCCTCTTTTTTCTGCTTGTCGATGCTCTTGTTGGTCTCCAGTTCGCGGCGGGCGCGCTCGACCAGCGTCAGCAGCTGCAACTTGTCGAACGCCAATCGCGCCGAGACCACCTCTGACATCTCAATCGAGCGCGTGCCGACCAGCACGGGCTGCTGCTTCGTATAGAGGCGCAGAATCTCCAGCGCAATCCCGCGCAGCTTCGTCTCCAAGTTCTTGTAGACGACATCGGGGTGGTCGGTGCGAATCATCGGGCGGTGCGTCGGGATGCACACCACATCCATGCCGTAGATTTTGCGGAACTCCTCCTCTTCGGTCTTGGCGGTTCCCGTCATGCCCGCGAGTTTCTGATAGAGACGGAAGTAGTTCTGGAAGGTCACGACGGCGATGGTTTGGCTCTCCTGCTTGATGGGCACGCCCTCTTTGGCTTCGAGCGCTTGGTGGATGCCGTCGCTGAAGCGTCTGCCGTGCATCAGGCGTCCTGTGAACTCGTCGACGATGATGATTTCGCCCCCGCGCACCACATAATGGATGTCCTTTTTGAAGTAGCCGTGCGCCTTGAGCGCGGCGTTGATGTAGGGCATTAGCTCCACTTCGTCGGCGAGGTTGGGCACGCCCATCATCTGCTCCAGCCGCTCGGTACCCTCTTCGGTGAGCGTGACGGCGTGGTGCTTCTCGTCGACGGTGTAGTCGCGCCCTGCCTGTAGGCGGCGTACATACGAATCGACGCGCGTGTAGATGGTGAGGTCTTCCTCGATCTGCCCCGAGATGATGTGCGGGGTGCGCGCCTCGTCAATCAGAATGCTGTCCACCTCGTCGATAATCGCGAAGTAGAGTTCGCGCTGCGAGAGGTCATCGACGGAGTAGACCATATTGTCGCGCAGGTAGTCGAAGGCGTACTCGTGGTTCGTGCCGTAGGTGATGTCGGCGGCGTAGGCTTCCTTGCGGGTGACCTCGCGCAGGTGTAGGTAGCGCGGGTCGGGGTGCTGGTAGCCGGGTTCGTAGATGTACGACCCGCCGCGCTCGTCGGTCTCCGCGCTTTGCCCTTGAATGACGCCGACGCTTAGCCCCAGCAGGTGGTAGATGGGCGCCATCCACACGGCGTCGCGCCGCGCGAGGTAGTCGTTCACCGTCACCAGATGCACGCCCTTGCCCAGCAGCGCATTCAGGTACAGCGGCAGCGTGGCGACCAGCGTCTTGCCCTCGCCCGTCTTCATCTCGGCGATGCGCCCTTGGTGCAGCACAATCCCGCCGATGAGCTGCACATCGAAGTGCCGCATGTTCAGCGTGCGTCGGGCAGCCTCGCGGCACGCCGCGAACGCTTCGGGCAGGATGTCGTCCAGCGTTGCGCCGTCTTGCAGTCGCTTCCTAAATTCGTCCGTTTTCGCGCGTAGTTGCTCGTTCGATAACGCCTGAAAATCGGGTTCCAGCGCGTTGATTTTCTGCACGATGGGCATAAGCCGCTTCACATCGCGCTCGCTGGTGTCCATAAGCTTCTTGAGCCACTCTCGAACAATCATCGTGTCCTCCGTGATGGGGCAGGGCACATGATACCCGATTGCCCACCGATGGGGATTGTCGGTAGATTCACTCCAGTAGCTCCCGCACAGGTACACGAAAGCCAGGCAGCACAGGCTCGCCCGAAAGCCAGTCGTCCTCGCTTAGCGATTGATGCGGTCCGTCGGGCGTCCACACCTCCACAGCGCGCCACTGCGGTATAATTCGGTTATGAGCATGACCCGTCGCGAGTTTCTGAAGCGCAGCGCAGTGGCAGCAGCCGCCGCGTCGTTTAGCACACTGATTGCCCGCGCAAACCAGCAGGAGAAGGTCAAAGTCGGCGTCATCGGCACAGGCGCGCAGGGACAGAACCTCCTGCGCCAACTGATGGGCATGCCCAGCGCGGAGGTGGTCGCCGTGTGCGACATCTACGCGCCGAACCGCATCCGCGCCGTCGAGCTGACCCAGTTCCGCGCGCAGGGCTACAGCGACTACCGCACCCTGCTGGAACGCAAGGACATCGAGGCGGTCGTGATTGCCTCCCCGCTGCACCTGCACGCGCCGATGACGATTGACGCGCTGCAGGCGGGCAAGCATGTGTTCTGCGAGAAAGCCATCGCCTACAGCATTGACGAATCGCGCCAGATGGCGCAGACCGCTCAGCGCACGGGCAAACTCCTGCAAATCGGGCACCAACGCCACTACAACGACACCTACACGCAGGCGTACTGGCTCATCAAGGAGGGCGCGATTGGCAAGATCACCCATGTGCGTGTGCTGTGGCATCGCAACAATAGCTGGCGACGCCCCGTGCCCGACCCGAAGTTCGAGCGGCTGCTGAACTGGCGCCTCTACAAAGACTACTCGCACGGGCTGCTGACCGAGCTGGCGAGCCACCAACTCGATGTGGTCAACTGGTTTCTGGGCGCGCTGCCGCTTTCGGTGATGGGCTATGGCGGCGTCGACTACTGGAAAGACGGGCGCGAAGTGTACGATAATGTGGAACTCATCTTCAACTACCCTGACGGCGTGCGCGTGATGTATAGTAGCATCACCACGAACGCCTACGACGGCTACGGCGAGTGGTTCTTCGGCGACAAGGGCACGATGGTGCTGACCAACGAGACTTCGGGGCTGCTGTTCCGCGAGCGCAACGCCGAGAAGCTCGAATGGGAAGACGACGCGAACACGGTGCAGGTGGACGGTCGGCGCGCAGTGGTGATTGAGCCGACTCCGACGCGCCGCGCCCCGCAACGCGGCGAGCAACTCGCCCAGCAGGGACAGCGCAACGCCTACTACGCCGAGCTGGAACACTTTCTGCAGTGCGTGCGCACGGGCGAGCAACCGAAATGCACCGCCGCCGACGCCCTGCCCGCGCTCACCTGTGTGCTGGGCGCAAAGACCGCCATCGAAACAGGCGCGGTGTACGAGTTCAAGCCCGAAGAGTTTCGGATTGCTTAACACGCCCTTAACACCCGAAGCGGGTATCCTGTAAGTGGTGGAGCGAATCACTTTGGACACGCAGTCGGCGACCTCGGCAGGGCAGCAGGCGACGCCTCCCGCGCGCATGTCGGCGCGTCAGCTGAACCTCTACTACGGCGACTTCCACGCGCTCAAGGATGTCAATCTGGACATCCGCGCCAACAGCATCACCGCGCTGATTGGTCCCTCAGGCTGCGGCAAAAGCACTTTTTTGCGCTGCCTCAACCGCATGAACGACCTCATCGAGGGCGTGCGCATCACGGGCACGGTCACGCTGGACGGCAAGAACATTCACGACCCCGATGTCGATGTGGTGGACTTGCGCAAGCGCGTCGGGATGGTGTTCCAGAAGCCGAACCCGTTCCCGATGAGCATCTACGATAATGTCGCCTACGGTCCGCGCATGCACGGCATCCGTGACAGGCGCATCCTGGACGAGATTGTGGAGACCAGCCTGCGCCAAGCCGCGCTGTGGAACGAAGTGAAGGACAAACTCAAGCAGTCAGGGATGGCGCTGTCGGGCGGGCAGCAGCAACGCCTCTGCATCGCCCGCGTGCTGGCGGTCAACCCCGAAGTGATTCTGATGGACGAGCCGACCTCCGCCTTAGACCCGACTGCCACCTACTATATCGAGGAGCTGCTGACCGAGCTGAAAAAAGAGTACACCATCGTTATCGTCACGCACGGGATGCAGCAGGCGGCGCGCATCTCGGACTACACAGGCTTTTTCATGATGGGCGTGCTGCACGAGTTCGACGCCACCGAGAAAATCTTCACCAACCCCAGCAAAAAAGAGACCGAGGACTACATTCGCGGGCGGTTCGGCTAATCGCCAGCGGGTACAATACCCCCTGCTGTGTTCCGCAAAATCCTGATAGCCAATCGCGGCGAGATTGCCGTGCGGGTGATTCGCGCCTGCAAGGAGCTGGGCGTCCAGAGCGTGGCGGTCTACTCGGAGGCAGACCGCGACGCGCTGCATGTGCAGCTGGCAGACGAGGCGGTCTGCATCGGCTCACCGCCCAGCGCAGAGAGCTACCTCAACATCCCGCACATCCTGATGGCGGCGCAGATTACCGAGTCGGAGGCGATTCACCCCGGCTACGGCTATCTGTCGGAGCGGGCGAGTTTCGCGGAGGCGTGCGCGGCGCAGGGGATCAAGTTCATCGGTCCCCCGCCCGACGCGATTCGCCAGATGGGCGACAAGTCGCTGGCGCGTGCGATTGCGCATCAAGCGGGCGCGCCCGTGCTGCCAGGCACAGAACGCGCACTGCAGAGCGAGGACGAGGCGGTCGCCGCCGCGCGACATATCGGCTTCCCGCTGCTGATTAAGGCAGCCGCGGGCGGCGGCGGACGCGGCATTCGGCGCGTGATGAGCGAGGACGACCTGCTGCCCGCGCTGCGCATCGCCCAATCGGAAGCGCAAGCCGCCTTCGGCTCGCCCGAAGTCTACCTCGAAAAATACATCCCTGAACCGCGCCATATCGAAGTGCAAATCCTCGCCGATGAACACGGCAAAGTGCTGCACCTGTTCGAGCGCGAGTGTTCGATTCAGAACCCGCGCCACCAGAAGATGATCGAGGAAGCCCCCGCGCCGAACCTGCGCCCCGAAACGCGACGCGCGCTCGGCGACGCCGCCGTCAAAGTCGCCCAAGCCGTCGGCTATCAGAACGCAGGCACCATCGAGTTCCTCGTGGACGCTGACGAGAACTTCTACTTCATCGAGATGAACACGCGCCTGCAGGTGGAGCATCCCGTGACGGAGGCGATTACGGGCGTTGACATCGTGCAGTGGCAGATTCGCATCGCGGCGGGCGAGCCGTTGCCGCTGGAGCAAGCCGACATCGCCATCAGCGGGCACGCGATTGAGGCGCGCCTGACCGCCGAAATCCCCGAACAGGACTTCACCCCCTCCACAGGGCGCATCAGCGAATGGACGCCGCCTGGCGGACCGGGCGTGCGCGTCGACAGCCATCTCTACACGGGCTACAGCGTCCCGCCGTATTACGACCCGCTGCTGGCAAAAATCATCGTGCATGCGCCCACGCGCGAGGGGGCGGTGGCGCGTCTGCAGCGCGCCTTGCACGAGACGCGCATCGCGGGCGTGCAGACCTGTCGCGACTTCCTGCTGCGGATTGCGCACACCGACGAGTTTCGGGCGGGCAGGGTGTCCACCCCGTTCGTGCCGCGCCTGCTTAGGGGCGGGGTCGCAGGAGGCGTGCGATGAACGGCAAGCCGACGGGCAGACGCGCCGTGCGCGAATGGGCGCTGCGCGCCCTCTACCAAATAGACCTCGGCGGCAAGCCCGCCGACGAAGCCGTCGAGGAGGTGCTGAGCGTCGCCGCGCTGGAGCCTAACGACGCCGACGCCGTGCGCGAACTGGTGCTGGGCACAACCCGCGCGCAACCGACCGAGTTAGACCCGCTGATTCAGCAGTACGCCCGCGGCTGGACGATTGACCGCATGGCGGTGATTGACCGCAACCTGCTGCGCCTCGCGCTGTATGAGCTGCGCCACTGCCCCGACCAGCCGTACAAGGTGGTCATCAACGACGCGATCGAGCTTGCCAAAAAATACAGCACTGCCGAGTCGGGGCGGTTCGTGAACGGCATTCTGGGCGCGATTGTGCGCCAGATGTACCCCGACGCCGCAGGCGAGCCACGCGAGCAGGACTGACCCTATGCAACCTGCAGCGTGCGCCCCAGCAACAGCTCGAACATCGCCCGATTGAGTTCCGCGCCCTGCACGCCCGACTCCACCAGTTTCCAGTAGCCCGCAACGCGCGGCAATTCCGACTCGCGGTACAGGTGCAGCGGGGGCAGGGTCGCGTCGGCGAATAGCGGAATGCCCAGCGCCTCGGCGCGCAGGCAGAGGTGGCGATCCTCGCCCGCGTGCAAGCTCCCGCGCAGTTCGCTGAAGTTGACGCCCGCCTCAATCGCGCGGCGCGCAATCAGCGTGCATGCGCCCAGCCCGCTCACGCGGTAGACGCCCGTGTAGAACGCCAGCCCACTTAGGAACGCCTCGGTGCGTCGTACCTGCTCGTCACGCGCCAACGATTGTTTGCGTCGCACGCGATACAGGTTGTAGTGGTCGGCGTACCACACATTCGGCAGGGGCGGCTTATCGTGCGACCACACCGTCCAGAAGACCTGCGAGAGGATGTCGCGCCCGCAACCGACCATGCGGCGCAGCGTCTGCGGGTGCAGCACGAGGTCGCTGTCCACCAAGAAGGCGTAGTCGTAGCCGTGCTGCAGGGCGGCGTGCAGAATGCCGTCTTTGATGGCTGCCAGTCGCCAGATGAGGCTCTCTGTCCAGTGGTGGTCGGTCTCGGTGCGTTGGTACGGCTCGGCGACGGGCACGCGCAGGCGATGCACGGGCGCGCCCGCCTGCCCTGCGAAGGCGCGGAGCATCTGCGAGGCGTGCGCGTCGTCGTTGTTGTCCACGAACAGGTAGGCGACCTCCAGCCCCGTCGTGTCCAGCCGTTGCAGCCCGTCCAGAAAGTGCTGCAGGATGACGGGCTTTTGGCGCACGGGCGCGGCAATCAGCACGCGCGGCGTGGCGTCGGCTTGGGGCTGCGCCTCGCGGTCGCGCACAGCGACGACGATTACGCCGTCGTCAGGCTCTTCCGTAATCTCGTTGTGCGCTTGGTAGCCCAGCAACTGCCAGTCTACCGCCTGCGCCGTTTGCCACGGGGCAAGGATAAGTTCCCAGCGCGCGTCAACGCCCCGAATCGCCTCCAGCGTTGGCTCCATCGGCTGGGACGGCTCCACAATCGCGACGACGCAATCGCACTGGAAGCCGTTGGGCAGCGTGGCGAGGTATCGCTGCCCGCAGGCGGCAAGGTCGCGGCGGGGGCTGCCCGTCGTCAAGCCGAACACCGTGCTGTAGGGCAAAAAGTACTGCAGGTACTGCGTCGTTGCGCCGTCGGCGGCGTGGATGTCCAGCACTGTGCGCGTCTGATGCCGCGCGAACGGCAGATTCTCCAGCGCGAGTTGCGCTAACCGAAGCCTGTAAGCGTCCATCGGTGGAATTATCGGCGTTGGGGGAGCAATTCGCCTACCCCCCTTGACTTTTCCGCGATTTGGGGGTATAATAGTGAATCGTACACCATCCTAAGGAGGTTCTCTATAATGATGCATCGTCGTGGCTTTACGCTGATTGAGTTGCTGGTCGTGATTGCGATCATCGCCATTTTGGCGGCGATCTTGTTCCCTGTGT
>JAIMAN010000004.1 GCA_023511915.1 Armatimonadota bacterium | reverse complement strand
TATAATACACAGACCTTAAGGTTCCTTAAAGGGGTAGGTTTTTTCTCGCGCGGTTGGCAGGGCGGGTGGGACGCCCGCGTTCCCAGCGTCGCGCGTGCTGGGAGCGTGAGCGTCTCGCTCGCTTGGCGGCAGAGATGCGCTGCTTGGCAACGCCGAGAGCAGGCACGCCCGCAAAAACCTATCCCTTTAAGGGGACCTTACGAAGGGGGTCACTCATGATCTCCGAACGCACCGTTGGTATACCCTCAGTAGGAACTTCGCCCAAGAGACCGAATCCTTTCCGTATGCCACCTGACCTTGCGGAACGCATCGAACACGCTTACGCCACAGGCGCGGCGGACGAGTCGCTGATTGCCGCGCTGATTGACGCGCTGGAGCGTGGGCAGGCGCGCGCCGCCGAACCCGACCTCAGCAGTCCCACTGGCTGGCGCGTGAACGCTTGGGTCAAGCAGGGCATCCTGCTCGGCTTTCGGCTGGGCACACTGACGCCGATGCGCTGGGGCGGGGTGGAGTTTCTGGATCGGCATCTGTACCCGCCACGCGCGTTCACGCTCGCCGACGGCGTGCGCCTTGTGCCAGGGGGCACAAGCATCCGACGCGGGGCGTGCATCCGCCCAGGCGTGGTGGTGATGCCCCCAACCTATGTGAATGTGGGCGCGTATGTCGGCGAGAACACGATGCTCGATTCCCATGTGTTGGTCGGCTCGTGTGCGCAGATCGGCGCGCGGGTGCATCTGAGCGCGGGCTGCCAGATTGGGGGCGTGCTGGAGCCTGTTGGCGCGTCGCCCGTGATTGTGGAGGACGACGCCTTCGTCGGCGGCTGCACGGGGCTGTTCGAGGGCGTAATTGTCAAGCGCGGCGCAGTGATTGGCGCAGGCGTGATGCTCACCCGCGCGACGCCCCTGTATGACCTTGTGAACGAGCGGGTGCTGCGCGCGGAGGGCGACCTACCGCTGATTGTGCCCGAAAACGCCGTCGTGGTCGCGGGCAGCCGCCCCAGCAGCGCGCCGTTCGCCCAACAGCACGGTATCCACCTCTACGCGCCCGTGATTGTCAAGTACCGCGACGCCCGCACCGACGCCGCCACCGCGCTGGAAGAGACGCTGCGGTAAGCCTTGTATGCAGGAACGCGCGCCGCTGCGCCGAATCGTCAGCCCCATGACCGAAATCGCCGTCCAGAACGACCGTCTGGTGGAACTGTTCACGACGCTGTGTCGTATCAACTCGCCGCCGCGCGAGGAGCGCGCCGTCGTGGAGTATGTCAAAGGCTTCCTGCGCGGGCTGGGACTGGAACTGCGCGAGGACAACGCCGCGCAAGCCGTCGGCGGCAACGCGAACAACCTCGTCGCCACCCTGCCCGCCAACATCACGGGCGCGCCGAAAATCTTCTTCAGCGCACACTTCGACACCGTCGAGCCGAACCCGAACCTGAACATCATCATCCAAGACGGCGTCATCCGCACGGACGGAACCAGCATCCTCGGCGCGGACGACAAGGCGGGCATGAGCGCGATTCTGGAAGCCATCCGCATCGTGGTGGAGAACAACCTTCCGCACGGGCAGATTCAACTGCTGTTCACGGTATGCGAGGAGATTGGCTTGCGCGGGGCGCGGGCGTTAGACCTCTCGCTGGTGGACAGCGACTTCGGCTTCGTGTACGACACGGGACCGCCCGTCGGCACAGTGATTACCCAGACCCCCACCCACGACACGATGCATGTGCGCCTTCTCGGCAAGCCTGCGCACGCGGGCGTGGAACCCGAAAAGGGCGTCAGCGCGATTCAAATCGCCGCGCATGCGATTAGCCGGATGCGCTTGGGACGCATCGACGCCGAGACGACCGCCAACATCGGCAGCATCCACGGCGGACAGGCGACGAATGTGGTCTGCCCCGAAGTGGCGCTTACCGCCGAGGCGCGCAGCCTGAACCGCCAGAAGGTGGAGGCGCAGGTCGCCCACATGACGCAACTCTTTGAGCAAGCCGCCCAGCAGTTCGGCGGACAGGCGATTATCGAAATCGACCGCCACTACGAGGGCTACACGCTGACCGAGAACGACCTGCCCGTGCAGGTGGTGCGCCGCGCCCTCAAGCAGTTGGGGCTGGACGCGCCCATGCGCCCCACAGGCGGCGGCGCGGACGCCAACATCTTCATCGCGCGGGGACTCCCCTGCTGCGTCGTCGGCACGGCGCACCAGAAGATCCACACCCACGAGGAATTCGTCCTCATCGACGACCTCGCGCGAAGCGTAGACTTGACCTTAGCGATTATCCGAGAGGTCGCCAGTATGCGATGATGCGCGTTCAGGAGTTCGTCGACACGCACGCGCCGTACCTGCAAGTGGACGCCACCCTGCAGGATGCGGTGGACAAGTTAGACTTGTACAAGGCGACTGCACTGCCTGTGCTGGACGAGGACGGCGCGGTAGTGGGGCTGATTACCGAGCAGCAGGTGTTCGATGCGCTGTTTGCGGAGTGGCGCGTCGCCAGCCAGCAGGTTCCCGCGCCGCGCCTTGCGCCGTTCCGCGCCTACGCGCACGCCCGCAAGCACGCGCCCGTCGCGCAGTGGATGACGCCCGACCCGCCTGTGATTAGCGAACACGCGCCCATCGAGGAAGCCGTCGCGCAGATGCTGCACCACGGGCTGAACACGCTGCCCGTGCTGGGCGAGGGCAAATTCATCGGAACCATCCGCCTCGTGGACTGCTGTCAGGCGATACTGGAGCCAGAGCCATGAGTCGGCTGATTGCGCTGCTGACCGACTACGGCTACGCGGATACCTATGTCGCGCAGGTGAAGGCGGTGCTGCTGCGTATGTGCCCGACCTGCGAGGTGCTGGACTTGACGCATGGGGTTCCGCCGCAGAATGTGCGCAGCGGGGCGTATTTGCTGGCGAGCGCGACGCCCTATCTGCCCGACGGCGCGATTGTGATTGCGGTGGTAGACCCTGGCGTGGGCACGGCGCGCCGCGCGGTTGCTGTGCAGGGGCTACGCCACACCTACCTTGCGCCCGATAACGGATTGCTGAGCCTTGCGCTGCGCGATGACCCGCCCCAAAAAGCCGTCGCGCTGGACAACCCGCGCTACCACCTGCCCGAAGTGAGCGCGACCTTCCACGGGCGCGACCTGTTCGCCCCGTGCGCCGCGCATCTGGCGAATGGCGTCCCGCTGGAACAGTTAGGCGCAGCCATCCCGCCCGACACGCTGCAACGCCTGCCCCACCTTGAGCCAGAGATTACCGACGAGGCGATTCGCTGTCGCCCGCTGCACACCGACCACTTCGGGAATGTGGTGTTCGCCTTGCGCGACGAGGCGTTTCGGGCGTGGCGGGGCGACGAGTCAGCGCCCGTGCGGGTGCGGCTGGAGAACGCGAGCGGCGCGCTGCTGGAGCTGCCGCTGGTGCGCACCTTCGGCGAGGTCGGCTGGGGCGAGCCGCTGGCGTACTGGGGCAGCAACGGCTACCTGGAGGTCGCCATCAACGGCGGCTCGGCAGCGCACCAACTCACAATCGCCGACGATGCCGTGTTGACCCTCGTGCGTATTTAGACCTGCGCGGCTTTGCTGATAGCGTCCATCTCCTCCAGGGCGCGCCCTGTGCCAATCGCCACGCAGGAGAGCGGGTCATCCGCGATGTAGACGGGGATGCCCGTCGCCTGCTGGAGCAGTTTGTCGAACCCGCGCAGCAGCGCGCCGCCGCCCGTCAGCACAATCCCGCGCTCGATGATGTCCGACGCGAGTTCGGGGGGCGTCTCCTCCAGCACGGAGCGCACCTTCTCCACAATCTGGTTCACGGGTTCGGTCAGCGCGTTTCGGATTTCCTCCGAGTGGACGACCACTGTGCGCGGCAACCCCTCCACCAGTTCGCGCCCGCGCACCTCCATCGTGAGTTCCTGCTGCAGCGGGTAGGCGGAGCCGATACGGATTTTGATCTCCTCGGCGGTGCGCTCGCCGATCATCAGGTTGTAGCGTTGGCGCACATGGCGGGCGATGGCTTCGTCGAGTTTGTTGCCCGCGACGCGAATGCTGCGGCTAATCACAATCCCGCCCAGCGAGATGACAGCAATATCGGTTGTGCCGCCGCCGATGTCCACCACCATGTTGCCCCCTGGCTGGCTGATGGGCAGTCCTGCGCCGATAGCGGCTGCCATCGGTTCCTCGATCAGGTGAACCTCGCCTGCGCCAGCCTCTTTGGCGGCTTGGATGACGGCGCGCCGTTCCACATCGGTTGCGCTGGAGGGCACGCACACCAGCATGCGCGGCGAAAACAGCCGCCGCTTGCCCAGAATCTTGTTGACCACATAGCGTATCATCTCCAGCGTGATGGTGTAGTCGGCGATCACGCCGTTCACGAGGGGCTTGACCGCTGTGATGTTGCCAGGCGTGCGTCCGAGCATCAGGCGCGCCTCTTCGCCGACGGCGAGTACCCTGCCCGTCGGCTGCGAGATGGCGACCACCGACGGCTCGCGCAGCACGATGCCGCGCCCCCGTTGGTAGACCAGCAGGTTCGCCGTGCCCAAATCCACGCCCAGTTCTGCGTGCAGCCGAAACATGCTCACGGGCTTTGCGATACCTCCTCGTTGGCGTGCGTCGCGGCGTAGGTGTACGGCACGACGCGTTGGATGTGCGCCCCCAACGCCTGAAGTTTACCCTCGAGCTGTTCGTAGCCGCGATCGATGTGGACAATCTCCTCGATGGTGGTTTCGCCGTGCGCGGCTAAGCCTGCCAGCACCAACGCTGCGCCCCCGCGCAGGTCGGTCGCTCGCATGCGCGCGCCCTTGAGCCGCTCCACCCCGCGAATGAGGATTGTGCGCCCCTCGGCGACGATGTCCGCGCCCATCTTCTGCAGTTCGGGCACATGCTGCGTGCGGTTCTCGTAGATGGTCTCCAGCACTTTGGACGCGCCGTCGGCGAGCGTCAGCAGGGCGCACATCGGCTGCTGCAAATCGGTCGGGAAGCCCGGATAGGGCATTGTGCGGATGTCGAGGGGCTTGGGTCGCTCGGTCGCCCGCACGGTGACGGCGTCTTCAGTTTCGCGCACTTGCACGCCCGCCTCGCGCAGTTTCGCCAGCAGCGCGTGCAGGTGTTCGGGGATGACCCGTTGCAGCGTGATTTCGCCGCGCGTGATTGCCGCCGCCAGCGCGAGGGTGCCCGCCTCCAAGCGGTCGGGGATGACCGTGTACTCCACTGTACGCTTCAGTTCCGACACGCCTTGAATATAGAGCGTGCTGGCGCCTGCGCCTTCGATGCGTGCGCCTGCCGCGTTGAGGAAGTTCGCGAGGTTCACGACCTCAGGCTCCACTGCGGCGTTCTCGATGGTGGTGACGCCGCTGGCGTACACGGCGGCGGTCATCAGTTGTTGCGTTGCGCCCGCGCTGGGCATATCCAGATAGATGCGCGCGCCTGTTAGCCCCAGCGTCTGCGCCGTGTAGGTGTGGCTGCCGTTCTCCGTGATGCTTGCCCCCAGCGCACGCAGCCCGTTGAGGTGGAAGTTCACGGGACGGCTGCCGATTTGGCATCCGCCGGGGTGGGGCATCTTCGCGTAGCCCAGCCGCGCCAGCAGGGGTCCGAAGATGTAGAACGACGCCCGCATGCGGTTGACCAACTGCGGGTTCGGCTCGGCGTGGTGAATGTCGCGCGTGTCCAGATACAGCGTGTGCGCGCCTTCCCAGTGCGTCTGCACGCCCAGCCCCTCCAGCAGCGCCAGCATGGTGAACACATCCTCAATCTGGGGCGTGTTGTGCAGAATCACCTCGCCTTCGATGAGCAGCGCGCCTGCCATCAGCGCCAAGGCGGCGTTCTTGCTGCCGCTAATCGTTATCGCGCCCCGAAGGGGCATCCCGCCCGTAATGGTGTAGCTCTCCAAAAGTGCCAGTCCTCCTTGCCCACAAAGTGCGTCCTGCCTGACAATAAAGTATACCCGCTCGATGCGCGATCGAGCGGGTCTCCGCAAGCAACTACGGGAATCGGGGGGTTACCACTCGCGCGCCCAGTAGCGATTGTCGGTCGCCTCGCCGCGCCACGAGCCGTCGATAGAGGCGTAGTTGCGGTGGTACCAGCGCGTGGTGGGCGTGGTCTTCACATGCCCGTCGGCATACAGCACATTCGTCAGCCGCCCGGTGATGAGCGTCTTGATGAACTGGTTGCTGGTGGCGGTGGTGTTCACATTGCCGTTGCCGCGCTGGTGTGCCCCCCACACGCCGACGAAGTAGATATCGCCGTTGAAGCCAATCGCGAACTGCGGCGGTCGGCTCAGCTGCGCTCCGTCGGAAAGCATGATGGTCTCCGCAGGGAACTGAATCGCTGCCTGCGGCGCGGGCGTGTTGTACGCCGAGCTGGCGAACTGGGCAAACGCGCCTGGGTCGCGCGTACATGCTGCCTGATTCGGCAGACACATACAGGTGCTGTAGCCGCCGAAAGTCCAGAAGTTGTAAGCGTAGGTGTTGCTCACCGCGCCCAGCCCTGCCTTAGAGGACGGACACGCCCACACATCCTTCAGCTCGCCTGTTTGCACATTCGCGCCGTTTTTGATGTAGGGGTCAACTAATCCAGGGAACATATAGCGCAGCGCCCAGCGCAGGTTCGCATCTGGGCACATCCCCGTCCAGGGCGGGTAGGTCTCGTCATAGTCCTGCACATACATCATAAACGCCGTGCCAATCTGCTTGAGATTGCTGGTGCAGGTCGTCTGGCGCGCCTTCTCGCGCGCTTGGGCGAACACGGGGAACAGGATCGCCGCCAGAATCGCGATAATCGCGATGACGACCAATAGCTCAATCAGCGTAAAGCCTCTTCGCCGTTGCATGGTGTACCTCCAGCCTGTATTATAGCACATAGCCGTGTGGTTTTTGCGTTTCACAACTCCAGCGGGGTGATGATTTTGACCGCAAGTCGGTTCTGGGCGCGGGTGGCGTTCGGCAGGCCGTAGATGACATAGAGATCGAACCCGCGCCTGACGCGCTGCAGGTAGGTCAGGTAGAAATTGCGCGTGGTCTCCGTCTCACCACCAAACTCCAGCCGATTCAGCACCAGCCTGCCGCCCACCGCGCGTTCGGGGTCAATCTCGTAGTTGAGGGTGAAAATCAGTTGTCGAGCGCGGTCGGTCGGGTCGCTGGGGTAGTCGATGTCGAGGCTCTCCAGTTCGAGTCGGAGTCGCAGGCGCGGCGCGAGTTCGTATGCCTGTGTCAGCAGCGCGTACAGGCTGCGCCCGCCGTTCTGCTCGCCGACACGCACGCTCAGCGCGCCCGTGCGATAGATGTCCAGCACATTCCACGCATATTCAATGCCCAGCGTGCGATCGATGTTCGGCGGGCGGTTCAGGTAGTCTGCGCTCAGCGTCAGCCGATTCTGCGAGGTGAACAGCCACTGCTGGGTAATCGCGACGCCCTCGTCGAGTCGGTCGCCGCCGTAGCGTGTACGCTGGGTGGCTTCGAGGCGCGTCTCGGTATACAGCAGTCGCTCGCTGTTGGGTCGGTCGAACCATAGCGCGCCGACGCGCCAGCCGCGATAGCCCGTTTCGGGCGCGAAGCCCAGGCGCGGGCGGTAGTTCGGCTCGATGTCGGTGTATTGCAGCAGGTAGTTGGGGCGGCGTTCGGGCGCGTTGCGATACAGCGTGTATTGCTGGTAGACGCCCTCACGGTCGCCGCTGAGCCGATAGTACGCTGCGGTCAGGCGCAGTTCGCCCTCGCCCGTGATGCGTTGCGTGTCCAGCAGCGCGCCGAGGGTATCCTCCTGCACATCGCCCTGCAGGCGCACCCCCAGCAGGCTCACAAACGACCGCTCGGCGAACTGGTAGCGGATGCGCCCGACCCCGAACTGGCGCAAGCGACCGTTGTGTTCGTACTCGCCGACTGTCGCGCCGTAGCGCCAGTCGCCCAGCGCGCCGAACGCCTTCAGCCCCGCGTTCAAGTCCTGCACGCGCACGCTGTAGAACATCGCCCGCCCTGGCAGGAACTCGCTGCCCTCTTGGAAAAACGGGCGCGTCTCTGCCAGCACCTTCTCGGTGTACGAAAAGTCCACGCGGGCGACATCGGCGGCGATGTTGCGGAAGTCGGGCTTGACGGTCAGCAGCGCGGTCAGCGGGTCGCCCGCGATATAGCGCACATCGAGTCCGCCGCGCCCGTGCGTGCGGTCGGGGTCGCTGTCGCCCGTGAAGTACGGCAGCAGGATCACGGGGTAGCGCGGCGGGGGCAACTCCAGCCCCGTCCACAGGCTCTGACGGCGCGTGGAGTAGTACGCGCCCATGTTCGGGAAGGTGTAAATCTCGTTCAGGCGCGGGATGTACCGCTCCAGAATCACCCCGAAGCGCGTCTGCTTGGGCGGGTAGCGCAGGATGCGGAACGGGATGCGCACTTCTGCGCTCCAGCCGTTCGGCAACGAGTGCGTCGCCGCTTGCCAGTCGCCGCGCCAGCGGATGTTTTCGGTCGTGCCTGCGGGGAACTCGTCCGCTTGTGCGCCGCGCGCGTTCACCGTGAAACTGTACGGCTCCAGCCCGCGCGCTTGCGGCTCCAGCAGCACCAGCACGGTGTCGTCGTTCTCCAGAGAGCCGCCGCGCTTGGTCTCCTGCGCGCGGATTTGGCTGGGGTCGGGGTCTTCGCAAATAAAGGCGACATAGACCGCTTCCGAGTCGTAGCCGATGTAGGCGCGTGTGGGGAATGCGCCCCACTGCTGACGCGACGGCGACCAGAACCGCTCCACAAGGTACGCCTCCGCCCACTCATCAGGGTTGACGACGCCGTCGATGACGGGCGGACGGCTCAGTTTCTGCGCGGGAAAACTGCGCGGCTCGACAGGCTGTGCAAACAACGGCACACCCATATACGCACCCAACAGCACGCTATAAATGCACGGTCGCATACAAACCTCCCCCTGTGCAGAACAGATTCGCACCGACGCACGGAATTCCTGCCGCCTGCGGAGGGCAGGGAACGCGCATGTGGGGGTGAATCGTAGGCTTGCTTGGCTTATCCCTCTTCTGCGGAGGTGTGGGGAGACTGCAGAAGCGCAGCGACTGCCCGACGCTGAAGCTGCCGCTTCAGCACTCCAAAAACTTGGTTGTGTGGGAGACAGACAATTGACGCGCATAAGCGGTTTGCGGGTAGGGCTTCTCTGTGCGAGCGCGGTGGCGAGCGGGTTGGCGCATCCGCCGCTGAGCGCGTGGGGGCTGATTCTGTGTGCGCCCGCCGCGCTGTTTGGGCTGACGCTGGCGACCCGAGCGCGAGTGGGCTTCGCCTACGGCTGGCTGTGGAGTTTCATCTACTATCTCACGCTGGGGCATCCGCTGCTGTACCTGATTGAGTTGCAGACAGGCAGCGTCGCGCTGAGCGTGGTCGGGCTATCGCTGGCGGCGGGGCTGAGCGCGCTGTTCGGGGGGCTGTTCGGCATCCTGGCGTCGCAGATGGGGCGCACTCCGCTGGGGGTGCTGGGCGCGGCGGGCGCGTGGGCACTGACGCAGTACCTGCGCGGGCTGGGGCCGTTCGCGCTGGTGTGGGGGCACTTCAGCGTCGCGCTTGCGCCTGCGCCCATGCTGCTGCAGCCCGCGGAACTGGTCGGCGCGTGGGGCGTGGAGTTGCTGCTTGCGCTGTGGAACGGGCTGCTGGCGTATGGCGCGTGGCTGGCGGCGCAACGACGGCATCGCCCTGCGGTCGGCGTCGCGCTGGCGACCGTGCTGGGCGCGGGCGCGCTGCTGGCGTGGAGCGCGAACCGCTACGGCGCGTGGCAACTCATCGACGCGCGTCTGGACGAGCGCACGCGCCTGATTGCGCTGGCGCAGCCGAATGTGAACCTCGCGCGCGCCTACACCCCCGACGAGTGGACGCCCATTCGCGAGCGCATCGGCAACCAAGTGCGCCGCGCCAGCGCACTTAGCCCCGACTGGCGCCGCACGCACAGCCTGCCCCCGCGCCCCGACCTGATTGTGCTGCCCGAAGTGATTGAGCCGTACCCGATGCCCGACGCCCGCGACGCGCTGCGGTTCTGGCAATCGCTGGCGCGGGAGACGGGCGTCGCGCTGCTGGTGGGCGGCTATCGCGTCGCTGACCCCGACACGCGCCAAGCCGCCAACACGATGTTCCTGTTCCTGCCCGACGGCGAGTGGCGCTACCACGACAAGGTGCAACTTGTGCCGTTGGGCGAGCATGTGCCCTATCGCGAGTGGCTGTCGTTCCTGCGCATCTTCGGCGTGGTAGAGGGCGACCTGCGCGCGGGCGATACGCTGCAACCCCTGCAGGCGGGGGATATGCGTATCGGCGCGGTGATTTGCATGGAGTCCACCTACCCGTGGGTGGCGCGCGGGCTGGCAAACGCGGGCGCGACCCTGCTGGCAGTCGGTTCCAACGAATCGTGGTTCGGGCGCACGGCGGCGTTGGAGCAGCACTTGGCGTTCTGCGTGCTGCGGGCGATCGAGACGCGCCGCTGGGTCGCGCGGTGCGCCCCCGAAGGGATTACAGCGTTCGTTGCGCCAACAGGCGCGATTCGCGCCCGCGCGCCCGCCTTCACCGAAACCGTGCTGGACGCGCCCGTCCACCCGCGCACGGTTCAGACCCCGTATGTGCGCTGGGGCGATTGGGCAGTCGGGGTGGGCGTTGCCCTGATTGCGCTGGCAATCGCCGATAATCGCCGCCGAACCCCCTAAAGAATTTCCAGCCCGATGCCGACAATCCCCATGAACATGCGCCGCTGTGGTGTGGAAAGACTTGACTCCGATAACCTTAATCGGGTATCATATGGCTGAGGAGAGGATTAGAGGAGCCCCACACACCGCAGGCAAGGAAGCCAGCAGTGTCGCTTTGGTTTTGGGCACAGCCCGAAACATCAACGGCGAGTTGGATTGAACCTGCTGGTTTTGCGAAGTTGCATCCGCGATTTGGCGCACTTTTGACGCGCCGCCTACGCTGACGCTTTCTCGCAGAAGGCGCATACCCGATCGGGAGGTGATTATGATGACATTAAGAAACGGTTTGCACAAGAGCCGACCGCAGGTCGCGTTCGTGAGTACCTATCCGCCCACGGAGTGCGGATTGGCGACCTTCACGCAGGATGTGCTTCAGGCGGTGGAACGGCACGGCTGGGACGGCGTAGTGGTCTCGGCAGACCACGAGACGCGCCTTGAGCATCATCCTGACCCCCGCGTGATGTATCAGTTGCGCCGCGAAGAGGAGGGCGACTACATCGAAGCCGCGCGCCTGCTGAACCGATCGGATGTGCGCGTGGTGAGCCTGCAGCACGAGTACGGCATCTTCGGCGGCGAGATGGGCGCACATGTGTTGACTTTTCTGGAGCATTTGCGCGTGCCCGTGGTGACGACCCTGCACACGGTTGTGCCGCGCCCCAGCGAGCCGATGCGCGAGATTCTGCAGGCGATTGTGCGCGCCTCCGACGCGGTGGTGGTGATGGCGGGCACAGCGGTACGCCTGCTGGATACTGTCTACAACGCCCCGACGCGCCATGTGTATGTGATTCCGCACGGCGCGCCTGAGCCGCTGCCGATTGCCCCGCAGGACGCCAAAGCGCGAATCGGCATGAGCGGGCGCACGGTCATCAGCACCTTCGGGCTGGTCAGCCGCGGCAAGGGCATCGAGGATGTGATTCGCGCCCTGCCCGCCGTCGTGGAGCAGTTCCCGAACCTGGTCTACTTGGTGCTGGGTGAGACGCACCCCAAAGTGCGCGCGCACGAGGGCGAGGCGTATCGCGAGTTCCTGATGCAGGAAGCCCAGCGGCTGGGCGTGCAGGAGCATGTGATCTTCGAGAACCGCTACCTGACGCTGGACGACATTCGGCTGTACCTGCGGGCGACCGACATCTATATCACGCCGTACCTGAACCCCGACCAGATTACCAGCGGCACGCTGGCGTATGCGATTGCGGCAGGGTGCGTGGTCATCTCCACGCCGTATTTGTACGCACGGGAGGTGCTGGCGGACGGCGGCGGGATGCTGGCGCAGTTCCAGAACCCGCAGTCGATTGCGGACGCGATGCTGCAGCTGCTGTCCGACCCTGTGCTGATGCGCTATCACAAGCTGGTCGCGCAGCGCAAGGCGGCGGGGCTGAGCTGGCATAGGGTCGGGCAAAGCTACGCCAGCCTGTTCGAGCGCGTTGGGCGCGATGTGGCGTTGCCCTACGGCGTCGTGCAGCCCGCCGTCGCCAGCTACTTGGAAAGCCAGCGCGCGGGCTGACCCCCGCCCAGCGGTATAATACCCCTGTAGGCGTCCGCCGCCGCGCGGATGCAGGAGAGGGAACGCTATGTGCGGCATCACAGGCTACATCGGTGCGCGCCCCGCGCTGGAGGTCGCGCTGGATACACTCAAACGGCTGGAGTATCGCGGCTACGACTCGGCAGGCGTCGCCTTCTGGGGCGGCGAGCAACTGCAGGTGATGAAGCGCGCGGGCAAAATCCAGCACCTGAGCGAGATGCTTAACGGCATAGAGGCGCACGGGCTGGCAGTCTCGCACACGCGCTGGGCAACGCACGGCATCCCGAATGACCCGAACGCCCACCCCCATACCGACGAGCAAGGGCGCGTCGCCGTCGTGCATAACGGCATCATCGAGAACTACCTCGAACTGAAGCAGGAGCTGCTTGCACGCGGGCACCAGTTCCGTTCGGAAACCGACACCGAGGTGCTGGCGCACCTGATCGAGGAGCAACTCGCGCAGGGGCACGCGCCCGAAGAGGCGGTGCGCCGCGCCTTGCAGCCCGTGCGCGGCTCGTATGCCATCGCCGTGCTGCTTATGGACTACCCCGACCGCGTGGTGATTGCCCGCAACGACTCGCCGCTGGTGATTGGGCTGGGCGAAGGCGAAAACTTTATCGCCTCCGACATCCCCGCGCTGCTGCCCTACACACGGCGCGTGATTCTGCTCGAGAACGGTGATGTGGGCGTCGTGACGCGCGACGCCGTGCGCCTGATGCGCTTGGACGGCGCGCCCGTCGAGCGACCGCCCGTCGAAATCACATGGTCTTCTGAAGCCGCCGAAAAGGGCGGACACGAACACTTCATGATTAAGGAGATTCTGGAGCAGCCCGAAGCGGTGCGCGACACCCTGCGCGGCAGACTCAAGCCCAACGGCGGCATCCAGTTCCCTGAACTGAAACTGGAAGTGGAGGACTGGCAGAAGTTTCGGCGCATTCTGATTGTGGCGTGCGGCACGGCGTACCACGCGGGGCTAATCGGCAAGCACGCGCTGGAACGCTGGCTGCGCCGCCCTGTGGAGGTCTACTACTCGTCCGAGTTCCGCTACGGCGACCCGATTCTGCAGCCGAACACGCTGGCGGTGTTCATCAGTCAGTCGGGCGAGACGGCGGACACACTCGCCGCGCTGCGCTTGTGCCGCGAGGCGGGCTACACTACGCTGGGCGTCGTGAATGTGGTCGGCAGCAGCATCGCCCGCGAGTGCGACCATGTCATCTACACCCAAGCGGGACCTGAAATCTCCGTCGCCTCCACAAAGGCATACAGCACGCAAATTGCCGTGCTGTACCTGTTGGGGCTGTACCTGTCGGCAATCAACGGCACGCTGCCCATGCAGACCTACTCGGAGGGCGTCAAGGGGCTGATGCAGACGCCCTCGCTGATTGCCCGCAGCCTGGAGACCGAGCCGCAGGTGCGCCAGATTGCCGAGCAACTCTACCGCACGCCGCTGGCGTTCTACTTGGGGCGTGGGGTGGACGCCTATGTCGCGATGGAGGGCGCCCTCAAAATCAAGGAAATCGCCTATGTGCCTACCCAAGAGCCGCCCGCAGGCGAGATGAAGCACGGACCGCTGGCGCTGGTGGAGCCTGGCGTGATTGCCGTGTTCGTCGCCACGCAGGAGCGCACCCGCGAGAAACTGCTGGGCAACCTCAAAGAGATCAAGGCGCGACAGGGCACGGTGTTCCTCGTGACCACCGAGGACGACCACCTGCTGCCCCAAGAGGCGGACTACACGGTGTTCGTGCCCAAGCCGCCGCTGGAGGAACTCTCGCCGCTGGTGAGCATCCCCGTGCTGCAACTGTTCGCCTACCATGTCGCCCGCCTGCGCGGGTGCGAAATCGACCAGCCGCGCAACCTCGCCAAGAGCGTAACGGTGGAGTAGCGGGTATCCTACAGGCGGGTGAGCGTATGCCAGCCGTAGCGACGCAGCGCGGACTAACAGCAGAAGAGTTCTGGCAGCAGTACGCGGGCAAGCCCTACGAACTCGTGCGCGGGGAGGTCAAGGAACGCATGCCTGCAGGGCTGATTCACGGACTACTCGCGATGCGGCTGGGGCGACGAATCGACACGGTCGCGTCCGAGTACAGGCGCGGGATTACCGTCGCTGCCGAGACGGGCTTTCGGTTGCGCACGGCGTTGGGCGAGTCGGTACGCGCCCCCGATGTGGCGTTCATCCGCACGGAACGCCTGCCCAGCCCGTTGCCGCAGTCCTTCGCCGACCTCGCGCCCGACCTCGTGGTCGAAATCGCCTCGCCCAACGACGCCTACACCGAGTTGCGCGACAAGGTGGACGAGTGGCTGCAGGCGGGGGTGCAGGTGGTGTGGGTGGTGGATCCGCAGCGGCGCACGGTGGAGGTGTTCCAGCCGAACGCGCCGATTCGCGTGCTGCGCGAGGGCGACACGCTCACGGGCGACCCCGTGCTGCCCGACTTCCAACTGCCCCTTAGCGAACTGTTCGCCGAGATTGGCGAGTAATCGCGGCTATAACGAGACCTCAATCGCTCGCAACGCCTGCGCCGTTGCTTCGGGCAGGGTGTCGTTGATGAACACCCCCGCGCCCGACTCGGAGCCTGCCAGGTACTTCAACTTGTCGCGCGTGCGATAGGGCGGGTAGAACTCGATGTGGAACTGCCAGTAGGGGTGCGGCGCGCCGTCCGTCGGGCGCGGGTGCTGCGCCATAATGTAGGGCATCGAGAACCCCCACAGGCGATCGTAGCGTTGCAGGGTGTCCTTGAGAATCCGCGCCAGCCCCGCGAGTTCGTCGTCGGTCAAGTCCAGCAGGTCGCGGCGGGGCAGTTCGGGCACGAGGTAGACCTCATACGGATACCGCGCGAAAAACGGCACGAACGACACCCAGCCGTCCATCCGTTGCACGATGCGCCTGCCGTCCTGCACCTCATGCTGCAGAATCTCCAGCAGCAGGTTGCCGCCCGTCGCGGCATAGTGGCGGCGCATCGCGTCCAACTCGCGCTCCAGTTTCGGCGGCAGGAACGGGTAGGCGTAAATCTGCCCGTGTGGGTGGCTCAGCGTCACGCCGATTTCGCGCCCCTTGTTCTCGAAGATGAACACATACTGCACCTCGGGGCGCGCGCCCAGTTCGGCGTAGCGGTCGCGCCAGACATAGATGAGCTGCTCGATGCGCTCCAACGGCAGGTCGGCAAGCGTGGCGTGGTGGTCAGGCGTATACAGCACCACTTCACATACGCCTTGCGCAGGCATCACGGGCGAGAACGGCGTCGGCGCAACCGCAGGCGCAGGCGGCTCGCGCACCAGCGACGGGAAGCGGTTCTCGAACACCACAATCTCGTAGGTCGGCTCAGGCACTTCGGTCGGGTAGGCGTCGTCGCGCGTGGGGCACAGCGGGCAATATTCAGGCGGCGGGTGGAAAGTGCGCTCCTGACGGTGCGTCGCCGTGATGACCCACTCCTGCAGCAGCGGATGCCAGCGCAACTCGGACATGCGCGATTAGGATACCCCCTCGCTGGGGTAGAATTGCGCTGTTATGAAAACCAGCGTTGCGCTGATAGCGTTCATAGGGATTGCTATCCTCGCGCTGTGGCAACTGTTCTGGCGCACGAACCCGCGCCTCCCGCAGGAGGGTCAACCGATGGAAGGCACAATCAACGCCCCCGACTTCCCCGAAGGCTTGCAGTGGCTCAACACCGACCGCCCGCTCAGCCTACGCGAACTGCGCGGCAAGGTCGTGCTGCTCGATTTCTGGACTTACTGCTGCATCAACTGCATGCACATCTTGCCCGACCTGAAACGGCTGGAACGCAAGTACGCCGACTCGCTGGTGGTCATCGGCGTCCACTCCGCCAAATTTTTCACGGAGCAGGAGACCGAGAACATCCGCCAAGCGATTCTGCGCTACGACATCGAACACCCCGTCGTGAACGACAATCAGATGATTGTGTGGCAGCAGTACGCGGTGCGGGCATGGCCAACGCTCGTGCTGATTGACCCCAGCGGCAAGATTGTCGGCTACCATTCGGGCGAGGGCATCTACGAGATTTTCGACCGCGCGATTGAGGGCGTGATTCGCACGGCGGAGGCGAAAGGCACGCTTAAGCGCGGCGCGCCCAACTTTCGGCTGGAGCGCGACAAAGAGCCGCGTACCGCCCTGCGCTTCCCTGGCAAGGTGCTGGCGGACGAGCGCACGAACCGACTGTTTATCGCCGACTCGAACCACCACCGTATCTTGGTCGTCTCGCTGAAGGACAACCGCGTGGAGATGGTCATCGGCGCAGGCACGCCAGGCTTGCGCGATGGCGCGTTCGAGGCGGCGCAGTTCAACGACCCGCAAGGGATGGCGTATGACCCCGACGCGGACGCGCTCTACATCGCCGACACAGACAACCACGCGATACGCAAGGCGGACTTGCGTAAGCGCACGGTGGAGACGCTCGCGGGCACGGGCGAGCAGAGTCGCGCCTATCCCCCGCGCGCGGGCAAGGGACGCGAGGTCGCGCTCAACTCGCCGTGGGACCTGGTGCTGCTCGGCGATACGCTCTACATCGCGATGGCAGGCTCGCACCAGCTCTGGCGGCTGAACCTGAAGACGCTGGAGGCGGAGCCACACGCGGGCACAGGGCGCGAGGCGTGCATCGACGGCAGCTTGCGCACCTGCGCGCTTGCCCAACCGTCGGGCATAGCGACCGACGGCAAGAAGCTCTACTTCGCCGACAGCGAGGTCAGTTGCATCCGCGCCGCCGATATTGACCCCAACGGCGCGCTGGAGACGCTTGTTGGGGGCGACCTGTTCGAGTTCGGCGATGTGGACGGCTTCGGGCGCGAGGCGCGCCTGCAGCACCCGCTCGGCGTGGTCTATGTGGACGGCATGCTCTATGTCGCCGACACCTACAACAACAAAATCAAGCGGTTAGACCCTCGCACGCGCAGGATTGAGACCGTGTTCGGCACGGGCGCGGCGGGCGCACGCGACGGCGACGCCCCCACCTTCGACGAGCCAGGCGGAATCACCTACGCGCACGGCAAGCTCTACATCGCCGACACGAACAACCATCTGATTCGCGTTGCCGACCTGAAGGCGCGCCGTGTGGAGACGCTCGTGCTGCGGGGTCTGGAGAGCGCGCCGCCGCCCGCGCTGCATCGCGAGCCGCCCAGCCGTCGGCTGGAGCCTGTCGCCGTCGGCGCAGACGCGCCCACACTCACGCTCACCCTGCGCCTGCCACAGGGACACAAACTGAACCCGAACGCGCAGTCACAACTGCGCATCACAGCGGAGGGCGCGACCGTGCAGGGCAAGACGGAACTCGTCGCGCCCGTGCAGTCGCTGGAGACCACACTGCCCCTGCAGCTGACCGCCGACCGCGCGACGCTCACCCTGCACCTGCTGGTCTACCACTGCCGCGAGGGACAGGAGGGGCTATGCTACCTGCATGAGGAGCGGCTGACTCTCCCGATTCAGCGCGGCGGCGCGGGGACGGCAATCCCCATAAGCATCACTGCGCAGTGAGGATAGGTGGGCGCAGTCTTGACGGGCGCCACAGCAGGAACCTCCCCGCCCCGCGCCGAACTATGCCCCCGATGCACATTTCCGCACGGTATCGGTTGCCCGACGAGACGCGCGCCCTGTGGGTGGTGCGCACTTCGATGGTCTCACCGCAGGCGATTGAACGCGCGGTGGCGTTGGCGGCGCGGTACGGCTTCAACGCGCTGTTTGCGCAGGTGCGCGGGCGCGGCGATGCGTACTACCGCTCGCGCTACGAGCCGCGCGCCGAGCCGCTGGCTGACCAGCCCGCCGACTTCGACCCGCTTGGCTACCTGCTGCGCTGCGCGTCTGACGCGGGGCTACAAGTGCATGCGTGGCTGAATGTGTTTTATGTGTGGAGCCAGCCGCAGCCCCCGCGCAGCCGTCGGCATGTGGTCAGCCGCAGCCCGCAGTGGATTGCCCGCGACCAGCGCAACCGCTATCAGATGACCACCGCAGGCAAGGTGGAGGGCGTCTACCTGTGCCCCAGCAACCCGAATGTGCGGGCGCACCTGCTGAAGGTGTTCGCCGATGTCGCCGAGCGATACCCCGCGCTGGACGGGCTGCACCTGGACTATGTGCGCTATCCCTACGAGGGCTACTGCTACTGCGCGGGCTGTCGGGCGCGGTTTCGGCAAGCGATGCTGGAGCGGGTTTCCGACACGCGCCGCGCGGAACTGGACAGGCAAACCGCCGGGCGCAACCCATTCGCGTGGATACACGCTTTCCCCGCCGAGTGGGACGACTGGCGACGCGAGCAGGTGAGCGCGTTCGTGCAGGCGTTCAGCCGCCAGTCGCGGCGCATCAACCCCAACCTGATTCTGTCGGCAGCGGTCTGGCCCGTGCCGCACCTCGCCGCCCGCCACAAATTGCAGGACTGGCTGCACTGGCTGCGCAGCGACTGGCTGGATACCGTGCTGCCGATGGCGTATGACAAGGACACCGCCGTCGTGCAGGCGCAGGCGGCGCGCGTAGTGGAGCAGGCGCAAGGGCGACCCGTGATTGTCGGCGTCGGCGCGTGGCACATCCGCCCCGAAAGCACGGTCAACAAAATCCGCGCCATCCGCAAACAAAGCGCACGCGGATTCTGCCTCTTTTCGTATGACGCTATCACCCAAAACGGCGGCAGCGAAACTTACCTGCAACAGATTGCGCGGGAGGTGAATCCAGAAGCTTTTTTACCCTCCTCCTTGAGGTTCCCCCCGCTTCGCGAGGGGAACCGCGTGCGTGTCGGCGCGCTGATGCAGGTCCCAAAGGAGCGAAGAGAGCTATGTCAAACGTAGAGCGCGTGATTCAGGAAGCGATTGAGCAGAAGATCTTCCCCAGCGCGGTGTGCGCCGTGCTGTTGGGCGGGCGCGTGAAGTATCAGGGCGCGTTCGGCAAGCCCGACCCCGAACGCGACGACCCCGCCAGCCCCAGCACGGTGTACGACCTCGCGTCGCTGACCAAGCCCCTTAGCACGGCGACGCTTGCCCTGCTCGCGCTGGAGGAGGGCAAACTGACGCTGGAGACGCCGATTACGCGCTTTTTCCCCGACGCGAAGCACCTGCAGGGCGTGCTGGTCAAGCACCTACTGACGCACACTGCGGGACTGCCCGCGTGGCGCGCCCTCTACAAAAACGCCGACACGCGCGAGGCGGTGCTGCAAGCGGTGCTGAACATCCCGCGCACGCGCCCGCCCGCGCAGGGCTACACCTACAGCGACCTCGGCTACATCCTCATGGGCGCGATTCTGGAGCAGGTGTACGAGGGGTCGCTGGCGGAGCTGTTCCGCGCGAAGATTGCCGAGCCGCTGGGGCTGCAGTCCACTGCCTACTGCCCGCCCGCCGAATGGCGCGAGCGGATTGCCCCCACCGCGCACTCCGAGAGTCGCACGGGCGCCCGCCTGCGCGGCGAGGTGCATGACGAGAACGCCTATGCGCTGGGCGGCGTCGCGGGGCACGCAGGGCTGTTCGGCGCGCTGGACGACCTTATCCGCTTCGCGCGGATGATTCTCAGCGGCGGGCGCCCCCTGCTGTCGTACTATGCCGTGCAGCTGTTCCTGACGCCCCAAGCGCAGGTGGGCAACCAGCCGCCCAGCATGCACACGCTTGCGCTGTTCGCGCACCCGAACCCGCTGCTGCCACGCGGCGACCTGTTCCCCGCGCGCTGCGTCGGGCACTCAGGCTTCACGGGCACGGTGCTGCTGTTCGACCCGCAGGTGGAGATGGCGGTCATCCTGCTCACCAACCATGTCTACTACACGCGCGAGAAGGACGCCTATCTGGACTACCGTCGGCGCATCTTGAACGCGCTCGCGGCGCAGGTAGGCGAGGTCTAAGGCGCGTCAGGTACAATTCGCCCGTCATGGATTGGACATCGCTGGCGCTGAGCTGGACGCTCTGGACGCCCCTAATCGGGGCGGTGCTGCTGATACTGGTTCCAAAGGGGCAGGAGTTAGTCGCCCGCGCGGTCGCGCTCACGATTACGCTGATTACGCTGGGCATGGCGGGCGTGCTGTTTCTGGGCTTCAACCCCAACATCGTCGGCTACCAGTTCGTGGAGCGGTTCGCGTGGCTGCCCGACTACGGCGTCAGCTACTTGCTGGGCATCGACGGGGTGAGCCTGTGGCTGGTGGGGCTAACCGCGCTGCTGAGCGTGTTCGCCGTCGCGCTGTCATTCAACATCCAAGAGCGCGTGCGCGAGTTCCTGATTTGGATGCTGGCGCTGGAGAGCGCGCTGCTGGGCGTGTTTATGGCGCTGGATGTGATTCTGTTCTATGTGTTTTTCGAGCTGACGCTTGTGCCGTCGTACTTTCTGATTAGTCTGTGGGGCGGGCGCGATCGGGCGGCAGCTGCGCTGAAGTTTTTCCTGTACACCTTTTTCGGCTCGCTGTGGATGCTCATCGCGGCGATTGTGCTGGCGTTCGAGCATCAGAAGGCGATGGGCGTTCTGACCTTCGAGGTACCGCGCCTGCAGGCGTTCGTGTGGGAGCGGGGCTTGCCTGGCAATCTGGAGACGCTGCTGTTTTTGGGCTTCGCGCTGGCGTTCGCGATTAAGTTGCCGTTGGTTCCGCTGCACACTTGGTGGCCGCAGGCGATGGGCGCGGCGCCGATGCCGCTGCTGGTGGTGTTCCTGAAGACGGGCGCGTATGGCTTTATGCGCTTTGCAATCCCGCTCTTTCCTGACGCGGCGCAGGCGTTCGCGGAGTTTTTCGTCGCGCTGGGGGCAATCTCCATCGTGTACGGCGCGATTGTGGCGGCGATGCAGAGCGAGATTCGGCGGCTCGCGCTGTATGCGGTGGTCAGCCACGCGGGGTTCATCGTCATGGGGCTGTTCTCGCTGACGGCGCAGGGGTTCGTGGGCGGCGCGCTGCAGCAGGTCAATCACGGCGTCACGATGGGCGCGATGTTCCTGCTGCTGGGGATGCTGGAATCGCGCACGCGCACCCTGCAGATTGCCGAGCTGGGCGGTCTCAAACAGCAGATGCCGCTGTTTGCCGCGCTGTTTCTGGTGGTGATGCTGGCGGCGGTCGCGCTGCCTGGCACGAACGGCTTCGTGGGCGAGTTTTTGTGCCTCTTGGGGGCGTACCAGTCGGCGCACGCGGGCGCGTATCCGATGGGGTGGGTCGTGCTGGGGCTGCTGGGCACGGTGCTGGCAGCGGTCTACATGCTGTGGATGTTCCAGCGTGTGTTTTACGGACCGACGCCGACGCGCTGGCGCGAACTGCCCGACCTGCGCCCTGCGGAACTCGCGCTGCTGCTGCCGCTGATTGCGCTGATTTTCTGGATCGGCGTGCGCCCCATCAGCCTCACCCAGACGATGGAGCGCGCCGCGCAGGAGTGGACGAAGCCCTACGCGCGGCAGATGGGCGCGAAAGCGGCGGGGCAATAATTTCGGTATGCTATAATACACACCATGAAACGGTTGAACTTCACGCTGGATGACGAAACGATTGCGCTGCTGTACCGAATCGCCGAGCAGTATTATCACGGCAACAAGTCGCTGGCGGTGCGGGCAGCGGTTGAGTCGCTGGCAGCGCACTTGGGGCACGAAGGCTGGGTCGTTGCGGGGTTCGTGCCCGTTGAAGTCGATAACGACGCCGAGTGCCACATTTGCCACCGCCACTTCGAGCCTGGCGAGACGCTTTATCGCCCTGTGTTCCGCAAGGGGCGCGCCCCGCAAGCCCTGCCGCATCTCCCGCGCGAGCAGTGGCTGGAGTGCAGCGACTGCGCACAGGGGCTGGCACACGAGTAATCTCGTTAGCCCAGCGTGCGCATTGTTCCGAAAAGTTTGCCCTACAGCTCTGTCTAAATTGCCCATATAGGAGGTATCGCCTATGAGAGGAGTGCTCATCGCTGGGTTGCTTGCTTGGGCTGCTGTAGCGCACGGGCAGCACTATCAGTATCGCGTGCTGATTGGCGACCGCGACGCGGAGCGCGGCGTGCTGTATTACGACTATCCGTCGGGCAATTTCGGCGCACTGGGCATTTGCGACCCGTCGCCGATCGCCTACGACTTCTACTACGGCATCGCCATCCACCACGAACGCGGCGAAATCTGGGTCTGCAATGTGCTGCGCAACCGTATCGATATACTGGACCTCGATGGGAACTGTTTGCGCACGATGACCTCGCGCTTTTCGCGCCCCCATGGGATTGCTATTCACCCTGATGGAGACAAGGTGGTCTTCTCGCACAACACCTTCGCGATGGCGGAATACACCATCTCCACGGGACAGTGGCGTCCGATACTGTTCTACTATTCCGAGATGGCTGCATCGATGACGCCGACCTACTGGCGGTGCTGTTCAACTTCGGTAGCACGGAGCGGGGCATCCGCGAGGATACCAACTGCGACGGGATTGTGGACGACGCGGACTTGCTGACGGTACTGTTCAACTTCGGCAGGTGCTAAATCGCTGTGTGGGGGCAGGCACAGAGGTCTGCCCCTACATTTTACGCCCGACGGCGACGGCGCAGCAGCAGCGCGGTCAGCCCCAGCCCCAACGCGCTCAGGCTCGCAGGCTCAGGCACCAGCGTCCCCTCCGCGCGCAGGTTGATGTCCAAGTCCACCTCGAAGCCAATCTCCTCCAGCGTCAGGTCGAAGATGAGGTTCGCTGTCGAGCCAGGCGGCAGGATGGTCGGCAAGCCGAACTCGAAGGCGGGCAAGTCCAAGTTGGGGTTGAACGACTGCGAGAAGTTGAGTGGCTGCAGCGAGGTAATCACCGCCGAGTTGCCTTGCACGACGACCTGCCCCTGCAACGGCAGCACGAACGGTATCGTCTGCGCCAGCGGGTTGCCCAGCAGGTTGGCGGCGAGGGTCAAGTCCACCAGCACGCCCGCCGTGAAGTCGTAGGTGCCTGCGCCCGCTGGGGTCAGCACGCCCGCGCCGACGCCCGTCTGCACCGCCGTGAACTGGCTCAGGTTCACCGTGCCAATCGGGAAACTAATCCCCTGCGACGGCAGGATGTAGGTCGAGCTCGGGTTGCGCGTGCGGAACGACTGCCCCGCTAAGGTAATCGTCACGGGCAGCACGGCGGGACCGTTCGCCAGAAAGTTCAGCGACAGGTTCTCGAAGGTGATTGTGTTGTTGCCGCCGTCTACTGTTGCGCGGAAGGTTCCGCTCGCTTGACGGTTGATGGCGCCGCCAATCGCCGCGCCGATACTCACCTCGACAGGCACATTCTCCGTCGGATCGAACGACCCGAACAGTCCTGGCTTGGTGCGCGTGCCGTTGGGGTTGGTGTCGGGGTCGTAGTTGCCGATTAGGGTGCCCTGCGTGCGGGCGGAGATGGCGAGGTTGCCGCTGATTCCGCTCGGCGGCGCGACGACATTAAAGTCGTACAGTTGCGCAGGTGCGAGGCGCAACGCCCCTACCGCGCCAAGAATCGCCCAAAACAGCCTGCTCCTATGCATACCGCATGCATAAGACTCGAAAGCGGGGCGAAAGCGGACAGCGCGGGGGCTAAAACAGGCGCAGTTGGTCGTCGCCTTCGGGCTGCAGGGGCTGCATCTGCTCTTGCAGGCGGCGCAGTTCGCGGGCGCGCTCGCGCGCGGCGGTCAGGTCGTCCACCAGCGAACGGTACGCACGCTCATATGCCTCGCCCGCCTGACGCAAAATATACGCAGGATGCAACGCGGCGATCACGGCAGGCGCGTAGCGGTTGCTGAACCACAGCCCGCGCTCCTGCATAATCTTGAAGTTTTTGTGAATCAGCGTGGACGCCGCAGGCGCGCCCAGACACACAATCACCAGCGGCTTAATCAGCGACAGTTGCTGGTCGAGCCACGGGTAGCACGCCTGGATTTCGTCTTGGGTCGGGGGTCGGTTACGCGCGCGCCCGTTTTCGACGACGCAGGCGCGGCACTTGACGATGTTGCAGATATACACATGGCGGCGCAGCATGCCCGCTTCGCGCAGGGCTTTGTCGAGCAGCGCGCCTGCCCTGCCCACAAAGGGACGCCCCGTCGCGTCTTCCTGCTCGCCAGGACCCTCGCCGACGATGACCAACGGCGAACGCGGGTTGCCCTCGCCGAACACGACATTCGTGCGTGTCTGCGCCAGCGGGCAGGCGACGCACTGCTTCGCGCGCGCCTCCACCGCCGCCAAGAGTTCCTCAACGGGCTGTTCCATCATCGGACGCGCTCACCTCCTGCAGGGCGTTGCGGATGCGCGTGTAGGTCTGCTCCAGGCTTTCGGGCAGCACGCGCGTTTCGCCGAGGGTCGCCATGAAGTTTGTGTCGCCATGCCAGCGCGGCACGATGTGCATATGCAGGTGCGCTTCGATGCCTGCGCCCGCCGCGCGCCCCAAGTTGAACCCGACATTGAACCCGTCGGGGCGGTACTCGCGCTGCAGCGCACGCAGGCATAGGCGCGTCAGCGCGCCCAACTCGTGCCACTCCGCGTCGGTCAGGCTCGCCAAGTCGTGCGTGTGGCGGTAGGGCGCAATCATCAGGTGTCCGCTGGTGTACGGGTACAGGTTCAGCATCACGAAGCACAGTTGCCCGCGCCAGACGATGAGGGTGCGGGCGTCCTCGTCGGCGGCAGGGTTGGCGCAGAAGATGCACTCCGCGCTCGGTTTGCCCGCCTCGCTGACATACTGCATTCGCCACGGCGCCCACAGACGCTCCTGCATAGCGCAATTGTACCTTCAGTAGACCCCTGCGAGGCTCAGGTAGACGAACCCGCGCTTGCCGTAGGCGAGGTCGAAGCGGATGAGTCCAATCGGCGAGGCGAAGCGCAGTCCCGCGCCGACGCCTGCCCGCACGGGCACATCGGACAGTTCCGTGCCGCTGCTCCAGACCGCGCCGACATCCACGAACACCGCCGCCTGCACCGCCTCCAGCACGGGGAACAGGTACTCTGCGCTGCCGACCACGAGACGGTTGCCCCGAAACTCATCTTGGGCGTAGCCGCGCAGCAGGTCGTAGCCGCCCGCCCAGAACAGTTCGCTCAGCGGCGCGTCTTCGGAGGCGACGCCCGCAACCCCGCGCAGGGCAAGCGTCTGCTCGCGGCGCAGCGGGATGTAGTAGCGCGCCTCGCCCACCGCGCGGGTGAAGCGGAAGTCGCCCGACAACGCGCGCTCGGCAAGCACGCTGGCGTACACTCCTGTGCGCGGGAAGCGTCCCTCGCGCGTGTCGTAAATCACCTGCACGCCCAGCGCGTCGAACCGCCCGCGATTGGCGGCGCGCAGGGTCGGCGTCAGCAGCGCGTCGGGCGCGTCGTCGTAGTCCACCCGATCGGCGCGAAAGCGCAGGCGCAGTTCGAACAGCTCGCGCCAGTCGAAGCCGATATAGGCGGCGACCCCGCGCCGTCGCTCGTAGCGGCGCACGGTGTCAAGGTCAGCGTAGAACACGGGGTAGAACGGCGCGCGGTCGTACAGCTCGACGCCGAAGTTGAACGCGCTAGGCAGCGCGCGGGGCGCTTCGTAGCTCAGCGAGTAGGACGGGCGCAACGCCTCGTACTCGCCGGTAGCGGGGTTGCGCACCTGCTCGCGCTGCCACTGTACCCGCGCGCGATGCCCCAGCCCGCCCACATTTGTTTCTATCAGCTCGGCGTAGCCCACAAACCCCTGCTCGCTGCTGTAGCCCGCCGCGACCGCGAAATCGAGCGACTGCTCCTCCTCCACCTGCAGCAGCAGGGTCGTCGCGCCGACGCGCTCGCCGGGCTCCGCGCCCAGTTTGGCGTCGCGCAGGAACGGGAACCGCCCGATGCGCTGGCGCACGCGCTGCAGCCGCTCCTCGTTGTAGACCTCGCCCGGACGCACGCCCAGCAAGCGGCGCAGCACCTCCGTGCGCGTGCGCGTGTTGCCGCGCACCTCAATCTGCTCAATCACGCCTTCGGCAACCTGCACAGTCAGCGCGCCCGACTCGTCCAGACGGTAGTCCGCCACCCGCGCGAGGGTATAACCGCGTTGCCGATACCATGCCTCTACCGCCTCAAGTGCCGCACGCAACTGCTCGTCGGTCGGGGCGGTTCCTATCAGCGCGTACAGCGACGCGCCGACCTGCTCGGGCGCGGCGACCGACACGCCCGCCAACTGCACGGAACGAATCGTCGTCTGCGCCGATGCGCACCCCAGCCACAACACCAGTACCAAAAGCCCGAAGACCCGCATGCCTCTATTATGGCACATGCGCTATAATTCATGGGGCACGGCGATGGACTTCCAGAGTGCGGTGCGGTATATCGAGAGCCTCTCGATACAGGGCTGGCGGCTGGGCAACGCCCGTTTCGAGGCGCTCTTGGAGCAGATTGGCTCCCCCCATGTGCAGTATCCTTGCGTCCATATCACGGGCACAAACGGCAAAGGCTCCACAACGACGATGATGAGCGCGATCCTGCGCACGGCAGGCTATCGCGTGGGAACCTACACCTCGCCCCATGTGTTCGACATCCGTGAGCGCATTGTCATCGACGGCGAGCCGATTAGCCGCGAGGCGTTCACTGAAGGCGTCGCCTACTTGCGCCCCCATATTGAGCGACTGGCGGACACCGAGTACGGGCAGACCACCGAGTTCGAAATCAAGACCGCGCTGGCGTTCTGGGCGTTCGCGCAGGCGCAGGTAGACATCGCCGTACTGGAGGTTGGCGTCGGCGGGCGCATGGACGCCACGAATGTCATCACGCCCGAAGCGAGCATCATCGTGAGCATCGGGTTAGACCACCAAGACCGCTTGGGACCAACGCATCGCGATATTGCCTACGAGAAGGCGGGGATTATCAAGCCAGGTCGTCCTGTGGTGAGCGGCGCGACGCACCCCGACGCGATTGAGATGATTGCGCGGGTTGCCGATGCGCAAGGCGCGCCGCTCTATCGGGTCATACGCGCGGAGCCTGACAAGGACTCGCCCGCTGACGACTTCGTGTACACGCCGTTGCCTTCGCCGACCGATTCGGCGGTGCGCGTGCGGCGGGGCGATTGGGAGCTTGCGCTGCAGCCCGCGCTGATTGGCGACTACCAGCGGCATAACGCGGCATGCGCGGCGGCGACGGCGACGCTGCTGCGCGAGCGCGGCTACGCCATCCCCGACGCGGCGATTGAGCAGGGTATCCGCGAGGCGCGCCTGCCCGGACGGCTGCAGGTGGTCGCCGAGTCGCCGCGCGTGGTGCTGGACGGCGCGCACAACCCCGACGCCGCCGCCGTGCTGGCGCGCGCCGTGCCCCGCCTGTTCAAGTACCAGCGACTGATCCTCGTGCTGGGCATGCTCACCCCGCACGAGCCTGCCGACACGCTGCGCCACCTGCTGCCGCTCGCCGATAGCGCCGTCTTCACCCCAATCGACAACCCGCGCACGCACACGGCGGAGACGCTGCTGCAAAGCGCGCAGGCGTGGATTGCCAGCAAGCCGACCCGCGCCCCGCGCACGCTGCTCGTCGCCGCGCACCCACAAGACGCCTTCCAACGCGCCCTCAGCCTCGCCGAACCCGACGACCTCGTGCTAATTACGGGGTCATTCTATCTGGTGGGGGCATGGCAAGGATAAGCAACGGGTATCCTCTACGCTATGCCAGTCAAGTGGGGTATTCTGGGCACGGGCAAAATCGCCAAGCGGTTTATGCAGGCGGCGTTCTATGTGCCCGAAGCGCAGGTGGTCGCCGTCGGCTCGCGCGAGCAGCACACCGCCGACCAGTTCGGTGCGCAGTTTGGCGTGCCCAAACGCTACGGCAGCTACGACGCCCTCACCAGCGACCCTGAAGTGGAGATCGTGTATGTCGCCACGCCACACACCCTGCACGCCGAGAATACCCTTGCCGCGCTGCAGGCGGGCAAGCATGTGCTGTGCGAGAAGCCGTTCACGGTCAACGCGCAGCAGGCGGAGCGAGTCATTCAGGCGGCGCGTGCGTCGGGCAAGTTCGTGATGGAGGGCATGTGGACGCGCTGTTTCCCCGTCGTTCGCGAGATCGTGCGGCGCATCCAAGCGGGCGAGCTGGGCGAAATCCGCTATCTGCAGGCGGACTTCGGCTTCCGCCCAGCGTTCAACCCCGCCAGTCGGCTGTTCGCGCCTGAGTTGGGCGGCGGCGCGCTGCTCGATGTCGGCGTCTACCCTGTCGCGCTGGCGTTTCTGGTATTGGGTGCGCCCGCCCAAATCGTTTCGCACGCGACGCTCGGCGCAACGGGCGTGGATGAGCTGTGCAGCGTGCTGTTCCGTTACGACAACGGCGCGCAGGCGGTCTTGAGCGCGTCGCTGCAGGTGGAGATGCCCAAGCAGGCGAACATCTGCGGGACACTGGCGCGGATCCACATGCCCGCCCCGTGGTGGAAGCCGTCGGAAGCCTACCTCGTGCGCAACGACGGCACAACGGAACACCTGCTGTACCCCTACGAAGGCGACGGACTGCAGTTCGAAATCCGCCATGTGCATGACTGCCTGCGTCAGGGGCTGACCGAGAGCCCATGGATGCCGCTGGACGAGACGCTGGCGATTATGCGTGTGCTGGACACGCTGCGGGCGCAGTGGGGCGTGCGCTACCCGTCGGAGAGTTGATGATATTACCTCTGTTTCGTGCGCGCTAATGCAAGCACAATCGCCGCCACGATCAGCATGCCCAGCAGCATAAACGCCAACAGCCCCGCCGTCCACCAATATGGATGCCATGCGTTGTCCCACTGCTCCAGCGTCTTCACATTCGCGCCCAGAAAGCTGACGAACAGGTTGGGCAGCGCGAACCCGACCGTGATTCCTGTTAGCCGCAGCACTGTGCGGTTCAACTCCTCCGATTGCTCCACGCGCCGACGCTCCAGCTGCAATTGCAGGTAGTCGTGCATCTCGCGCACCTCGTCGCTGACCTCTTGGTAGAGCGTCTCCAGTTGCAGCGTCTCGCGCCAGCGGCAATAGTAGCGGTGGTGCTGCTCCAGTTGCATCACCTGCGCGAAGTAGCCGCGCGCCGTGAACTCCAGCAGCGCGTCGCGGATGCGCGTGAAGGTCGCCATGCGCGTCGCCTCGTCGCCCCGCAGCCACGACTCGGACACTTGGTCAGACAGGTGCATCAGCATAAACTTCTGGTGCAACGCGAGCTGATACAGTAGGAAGTAGCGGTTGCGTAGGCGTCGGGGCAGGTCGGCGCGAAAGAAGCTTTTGGGGTCGCTCGGCGCGTTGAACGCCACGAAGCCCGCCGCCTGCTGCGCGAAGGTGAACCACATGTCCTGCGCGTACTCCAGCAGGCAGGGATGGTCGGGGCGCAACTCGGCGTAGGGCGGGCACAGCTCGTGCTGACTGCTGAAACACAGGCGCACACGGTACAGCAGCCGATACTTTTCGGCTTCGGACAGCTCGCCCTCCACATACAGCGCGGTGAACGGCAGCATCAGGTTGCGCATGAATAGGTCTTCGGCGGCGTGCGGGTGCGCGGGTTCGAGCAGATGGTCAATCAGTGGCTTGACGCCCTTGAGTGTGGCGTCGCCGCAGTGGAGGGTGGGCGCGCTCAGGTCTTGCGTTTCGCCAGCCTCGCCTGCGAAGGCGCGAAAATGGTACACGAAGTCCAGCCAGTCGCTGAGCGCGGTGCTTTCGGGGCGCGCGTCCAGCGTGAGCAAGGCAATCCCGCCGCGAAAAATCGCCAGCTGCGCTCCCTGCAGCACGAAAGGCAGGCAGCGGTCCGGTAAGTCAATCTGCCACTGCGGGAGCGTTGGATGCGCGGGGCACAGGGTCTGCTGGGCAAGGCTCTCCAGATTCGCCTGCGCCAGCGTCAGCAGGTACGCGGTCGCTTCCCCGTCGTCGCCTGGGTTGAGGTAATCGCGCACATGGGGCAACAGGTCGCCTTCGGGGAATGAGCCTGCCTCCCATCCCTTCTCCTTGAGCTGATGCACAATCGCCTGCAGCGACGAAGCGTCGGCGTCCTTGAACACGAACGGGTAGATGAACCGCGCGAACGAGACATCGGTGACCTGCATACCATGCCGATTCGCGCCCTCGCCCGCGCTTCCTGCCTGCGTGATACGAATCACGGAGCGGGTCGCCCGACGCGAGGTAGAATCCTGCCATGACGCGCACAGGTCGGCTGGTGGTGGGCATCACAGGCGCCAGCGGCGGGATATATGCGAATCGGTTCCTCAAGCAGGCGACGCGCCACTTCCAGGAGATTTACCTCATCTGCTCGGAGCAGGCGATTCAGGTGATGCAGACCGAGTTGGGGCTACAGGTCACGCGCGAGACGCTTTCTGCGGAGACGCTGCTGGGCTACTCGTGGGCGGGGCTGAAGGTGCTGCACCCACGCGACTACTTCTCGCCGCCCGCCAGCGGCAGCTTCCGCCACGACGGGATGGTGCTGATTCCCTGCTCGATGGGCGCGCTGGGGCGGATTGCGCAGGGCATCTCGGACGACTTGATGACCCGCGCCGCTGATGTGTGCCTCAAGGAGCGACGCCCGCTGATCCTGGTCGTGCGCGAGACGCCGTTCAACCTGATTCACCTGCGCAACATGGTGCAGGCGGCAGAGGCGGGCGCGGTCATCCTGCCTGCGAACCCGTCGTTCTACAACCGCCCCAAGACGCTGGAAGAGGCGGTGGATACCGTCGTCGCCCGCACGCTTCAGGCGCTTGGCGTCGAGCAGAACCTCGTGCCTGAGTGGGGGATTGAGGGGGATTAGGTTCCCAAAAGACACAGACCGCCCCCATCGGCTATACTTTAACCGATGCGATACTTGCGCTCGTGGAAGCGGCGGCGCACGCCGCTGAATATCGACGACCCGAACGCGCTCCAGCTCGCGCTCCAGCAACGCGAACTGGAACTGCAGGAGGCGCGACGCGCCATCCACATCTTGGAGCATCGGCTCGCCGACCGCGAAGCGGAGATTGAAGCGCTGCGCCGTATCAGCGAGGCGACGGGCAGCGCGCTCGCTTCCGAGAGCATGCTGCAGTCCATCGCCGAAATCGCCACGCGCATCACCGAGACCGACATCTGCCACATCTTCCTGTACGACGAGACGCGCACCGAACTCGTGCTGCGCGCCGCCACAGGCGACGACGCGCGATTCATCAACCAGATACGGCTCCAGCCGGGCGAGGGCATCGTCGGCTGGGTCGCGCAGGAGCGCAAGCCCGTCGCCATCCCCCGTGAAGCGTACCGACACCCGCGCTTCAAACTCTATCCCGACCTGCGCGAGGAGGAGTACGAGAGCATGCTCGCCGTGCCGCTGTTGGCGCGCAACGAGGTGTTCGGCGTAATCAGCGTGCGCACCCGCGCGCCCAAAGAGTACCAGCAGGACGAAATCCGCCTGCTGTCGGGGATTGCGAGCCACTTGGCGGGCGCGCTGAACCAACTCAGCCGCATCGAGCAACTGGAGCGCACCGCCACGCAGGTCGCCACGCTCTCTGAAATCAGCCGCACGCTCACAGGCAACCTGTACCTGGAGGAGGTGCTGCAGTTGTTGGTGCATATGACCGCGCGCACGATGGGCTACAAAATCGTGACGGTGATGCTGCTGGACGAGGAGCGCGGCGTGCTGGAGGTCAAGGCGACGCAAGCCGAGAGCGAGGAGTACCGCAAGAAGCCGCCGCTGCGCATCGGCGAGAGCATCGCGGGACGCGCCGTCGCCGAAGACCGCATCGTCGTCGTGCCCGATGTGCGCGCCCACCCCGACTACCGATTCCCCGACCTCGCCCAGCGCGAGGGACTCCACTCGATGGTCTGCGTGCCGATGCGCGTGCGCGAGAAGGTCATCGGCGTGCTGAACTGCTACACCGACCGCCCGCACCTGTTCAGCGACGAGGAACTACGCGCCCTCGAAGCGGTCGCCAGCCAAGCCGCGCTCGCGATTGACCACGCCAAACTCATGGTGCGCAGCGCAATCCTACAAGAGATGCACCACCGCGTGAAAAACAACCTGCAGCAAATCGCCAGCCTGATGCGCTTGCAGATGCACTACTCGCGCTACAAGACCATCGAGGAGGTCATCCACGACAGCCTGAGCCGAATCTTGGCGATTGCGCAGGTTCACGAGTTGCTCTCACGCGAGGACTTGGACATGGTGAGCCTGCGCAAAATCGCGTCGGGCATCCTGCACAACACCAAGCAGGCGCTGACCCCGCCAGGCAAGCAGATTCACTCGCGCGTGGAGGGCGACGATGTGCTGCTGCCGTTGCAGCAGGCGACCGCCGTCGCGCTCATCCTGAACGAACTCATCCAGAACGCGATTGAACACGGCTTTCGCGGGCAGGAGTCGGGGCACATCGGCGTGCAGGTGCAGGACTCGGACGGGCAGGTGACGCTGATTGTGTCCAACGACGGCGCGCCGCTGCCCCCAGAGTTCGACCCCAGCAAGAGCAACACGCTGGGGCTGAAGATTATCGACAACCTAACGCGGGGCACGCTGCGCGGCAAGTTCACGATGGTCAGCCACGACGGGCAGACGATTGCGACGCTGAGTTTCCCGCGCCCCCGTTAGCGGGTACACTCTACACCGAGAGGAGGTAGGCACTTTGCGAGGCGTCATTATCGCAGGAGGGTTTGGCACGCGCCTGAGACCGCTGACCTTGCGGCGTCCGAAGCCGCTGATGCCTGTAGCGAACCGCCCGTTTCTGGAGTATCAGGTCGCCCAACTCAAAGCGGCGGGCGCGGACGAGATTGTGTTCGCGACCAACTACTTGGCAGAGCGCATCGAGGCGCACTTCGGCGACGGGAGCCGCTTCGGGGTGCGCATGCGCTATGCGGTGGAGACCGAGCCGCTGGGCACGGCAGGCGCCATCCGCAACGCCGTTGAGGGATTGCCCCCCGACCGCGCGATTGTGTTCAACGGCGACATCTTGACCGACTTCGACATCGGCGCGATTGTGCGCCAGCACCTCGAAAACCGCGCGGCGGTCACCCTGACGCTGTACCGCGTGAACCGCCCGCACCCGTATGGCGTCATCCAAGTCGCCGACGACGGGCGCGTGCAGGCGTTTATTGAACCCACCGAAGAGCAGAAACGCGCCGCCGATCGGGGCGAACCGATGGAAGGCAGCGACTTCATCAACGCGGGCATCTACATCCTGGAACCAGAGGTGATTGCCCGCATCCCGTTGCGCCCCTGCTCGATTGAGCGCGAGTTCTACCCGCAGATTCTGGCAGAAGGCGAGCGGGTGTATGGCATAGAGGGGCGCGGCTTCTGGCTGGACATCGGTCGCCCCGCGCAGTACCTGCGCGCCACCCGCGCCCTGCTCAGCGGCGAGGTCAAAACTGCCCTGCCCCCCGCAGGACGCCGTACCGAACATGGCTACTGGCTCGGCGCGGAGACCGAAATTGAACCCGACGCCGAAATCGAAGCAGGCTGCCATATCGGCGACTACGCCTGCATCGAAGCGCGGGTGCAACTGAGCGGCTACACAGTCGTCGGCGCAGGGTGCGCAATCGGCGGCGGCAGTCGCCTGCACGGGTGCATCTTGGGCGAGCGCGTGCAAATCGGCGACGGCTGCCATCTGGTCGACTGCATCCTGGATGACGAGGTGGTCATCGAGCCGCATGTGCGCCTGCGCAACGCCGTGCTGGGCGCAGGGTCTATCGTGCGAGCATACAGCACGGCAGAATAGGAGGACGCAACGATGCGCATCATTAATATTGACCTGCGACTGCTGGAGTACCCGCTGGAGACGCCGTTTTACCCGTCGTGGCTGCCGGGCTATCCGCAGACGGCGCACCGCGTGCTGCTGCTGACGCTGGAGACCGACGAGGGCATCAAGGGCTACGCGGCGGGCGTGGCGTTTCTGCGCGAGGGCGCGGGGCTGAAAGACCTGCTGCTGCCGTTTCTGTTCGGGCGCGACCCGATGAATGTGGAAGAGGTCGTGCAAATCGCGCGTTCGGCGACCTTTCTCGGCTTGCGGTTGTGGTGGATCGAGATGGCGTTCTGGGACATCATCGGCAAGGCGCTGGGGCAGCCCGTGTACCGCCTGCTGGGCGGCTACCAAGAGCGCGTCAAGGCATACGCCAGCACGGGCGAGTTGCGCGAGCCGAGCGCACGGCTGGAATACATCGCCCACATCCGCGAGATGGGCTTCCGCGCCGTCAAAATCCGCTTCCACAACTGGGACTGGCGCGAGGATATGGCGGTCGTGCGGGCGATTCGCGAGCAGTACCCCGACATGGAGATTATGGTGGACGCGAACATGGGCTGGCGCGTGGCGGGGATGGCGCCTGCGCCGAAGTGGGACTTGGCAACCGCCCTGCGCGTCGCCGAAGAGTTGGGCGAGTTGGGCGTGCGCTGGCTGGAGGAGCCGCTGGACAAGCACGACTACGAGGGCTACCGACGCCTGCGCGAGAAATCGCCCGTGCCCCTCGCCAGCGGCGAGATGAACCAAGACCTGCACGAGTTCCGCGAGTATCTGGTGCGCGACGCGCTGGATGTGCTGCAGCCCGATGTCGCGCTGTCGGGGGGCATCCTGTTGGGCAAGAAGATTGCCGCGCTCGCCGAAGCGTTCGGCAAGCAGATTGCCCCGCACACTTGGACGAGCGGGCTGGGGCTGGCGGCGAACCTGCAGTTGATGGGCGCGTGCCCCAACTGCGCGTGGGCGGAGTTCCCCTATGAGCCGCCGGGGTGGGACTTGCGCGCGCGCGACTACTTCCTGACCGAGCCGATTGTGCCCGACCACGAGGGCTACCTGCCCGTGCCCAACAAACCTGGCTTGGGCGTGGACATCGACGAAGAGGCGGTGGCGCGATACACGTTGGCGTTGTAGGGGCGCACCACCGCGCGTCCCTACCACCTGCGTTCAACGGCGAAGGTTGCCAGCCAGCGCAGCGGGTCGGCGCGGGTATCGAACGGCTGCAGCGCGTCGATTGCCTCCTGCATGGCGTGCTGGGCGTGGGCGCGCGCCGCCTCTATGCCAAAAAGCGCGGGGTAGGTCGCTTTGCCGTGGGCGCGGTCGGAGCCTGCAGGCTTGCCCATCTGCTCGGTAGACTCGGTTTCGTCCAACAGGTCGTCGGCGATTTGGAACGCCAGCCCCAGCGCGCGGCTGTAGGCGTCCAGCGCGTCGCGGGTCGGCTTGTCTGCGCCCATCAGCAACGCGCCCGCCAGCACGCTGGCGCGGATCAGCGCGCCCGTCTTGTGGGTGTGGATAAAGCGCAGTTGCTCCGCCGACACGGTTTGCCCCTCGCACAGGATGTCTTCCACCTGCCCGCCGCACATGCCCTGCACGCCCGACGCCTGCGCAACCAGCTCAATCACCTGCACGACGCGCTCAGGCGGGCTGAGGCGCGCCTGCTCCGCCAGCAGTTCGAACGCTTTGGCAAACAGCGCATCGCCTGCCAGAATCGCCATCGCCTCGCCGTACTTGACCCACACGGTGGGCTGCCCGCGCCGCAGGCGGTCGTTGTCCATCGCGGGCAGGTCGTCATGCACGAGGCTGAAAGCGTGGATGAGTTCGAGGGCGCAGGCGGTGGGCATCACCTGTTCCGCCGTGCCGCCGAGCGTCTCCGCCGCCGCGATGCACAGAATCGGGCGCAACCGCTTGCCTGGCGTCAGCGCCGCGTAGCGCATTGCGTCGGGCAGAACGCGCGGGAGCGGGGGCGACTCCGACAAGTAGCGTTCCAGCGCCGCGTTCACTTGCGCCGTTCGGGGGGCGAGGTACTCCTGCAGCCGCGCCTGCCAGTCCATAGCCAAAGGATACCCGCTACAGGCGCACAGGCGACTCGTGCAGCCGAATCGCCAGCAGCAGCCCGACCGCCGCCAGCGCAGTAATCAGCATGCTGCCCCCATAACTGATAAACGGCAGCGGGATGCCCACCACAGGGAACAGTCCTATCGTCATGCCGACATTCGTCAGCAGGTGGAAGGTGAACAGCGTCAGGATGCCCCCCGCCAGCAGGCGGTGGTACTCGTCGCGCGTGGTCATCATAATCCGCCAGACGGCGTAAAGGAACGCGCCGAACAGCCCCAGCAGCCCGACCGACCCCACAAAGCCCAACTCCTCCGCGACCACCACGAAGATGAAGTCGGTGTGCTGTTCGGGGATGTAGCGCAGGTTCTTCTGCGTGCCGTGCAGGTAGCCCTTGCCTGTGAGTTGCCCGCTGCCGACGGCGATTCGCGCCTGCAGGATGTGGTAGCCGCTCTGCTTCGGGTCGGCTTCGGGGTCAAGGAACGACACGAGTCGCGCTTTTTGGTAGTCGCGCAGGATGTCGAAGTGCCATAGCCCCGCGAAGCCGAGCGCGCCCGCCACGACGGTGAGCCAGAGCCAACGCGCCCGCGCCCCCGCCAAATAGACCATCGCGAACCACACCGCCGCGAACACCAGCGAGGTGCCCAAGTCGGGCTGCTTGAACACCAGCAGCGCGGGAACCGCCATATGCAGCGCGGAGAGCATAAACCCCTTCGGCGTGCGAATTGCCGCGCCGTTTCGAGCCAGCCACGCCGCCAGCGTCAGAATCAGCAGCAGTTTCGCGAATTCCGACGGCTGCAACTGGAACCCGCCGGGCAACTCCAGCCAGCGTTGTGCGCCCTTGCGCTCCGCCCCGAACGCCAGCACGCCCAGCAGCATCAGCACATTCAGCGCGTATAGCGGCTTGGAGAAGCGCAGCCAGACGCGCGGGGGAATCGCCGCCAGCGCAATCGCGCCCGCCGCGCCCACCGCCAGCAGCGCCAGTTGCTTGCGAAACACCGCAGGCGACCACTGGTAGGTCGCGCTATACAGCATCGCCAGCCCCACGCCAATCAGCAGCAGCGTCGTCAGCAGCAGGGGCGCGTCTACCTGGCGCAGGCGCAGCCGTTCCGCAAGGGAGCCAAGCGCAGGGGTCTGAGCCGCCACGCGCGAATTGTACCTGCAGGGGCAAACCAAAAAAGCCCCCTCGAGGCGGAGGTCAGGACGCCCCGAGGGGCAGATATAGGCAGGCAGATAAGGCTTTGCGTGTCGCTTTCCCGTTCCACTGTTAAGAGCCAGACTTACTTGCCCGTCGCGGGGCACTAACGAACTTTCAAGTCCCTATTCCGCACGCGCTACACTCTAAATTATATGGGGCGCGTCAGGAGGATGTCCACAAAATATCCCCCTGAATCGGTGCAGTGAAAAGGGAATTAAGCGTTTTGGGGCGGCTAATCTCGGAGAGTCTGCAGTTTTCGATGCACCGAGAGGTTGGCGCGTTTCACGGCGGGGTAGGGTTTCGCCTCCAGTCGCAAGCGGATGTCGCTGGCTTGCTGGAACAGGGCGCGCGCCTCGGCGTAGCGGTGTTGACTAAAGCGCAGCCGCGCGAGTAGCTCCAGCGTGCGGGCGACGCCGTACTCGTTGCCGTAGTCCCGACGGATGTCCAGCGCGCGGGTCAGGTACTGCTCCGCCTCGTCCGAGCGTCCTTCGTGCCAGGCGAGCCAGCCGAGATTGTGCAGCGTGCGCGACTTGTGGGGCAGATTCATGTAGGTCGGCTCAATCACTACCCACGCTTCGTGCAGCAGGGCATGCGCGTCGCGCTCGATTCTGTGCGTCAAGCGCCACGGGTGATTGGCGTCGCGCGCCAGCAGCTCGATTTCGGCGACGCGGTTGAGGCTCCAGCAAATCCAGCGCGGCTGCTCCTCGTTGCGCCAGAAGTCCAGCGCGGGCAGGCGCCGTTGCAGCGCATCGTCGTAGCACTCCAGCACGGCGTACAGGTCGCCCAAGCAAGCGTTTAGCGCGTGCAGCGTGGGCTGCACGGGTTCAGGGTCGCCCTCGAAATGTCGGAGCCCTGCGAGGGCGTACTGTTCGGCGCGGGCGTAGTCGCCCAGTTCCAAGTAGACGCGGCTCAGTTCGCGGGAGGCGTTGTTGGCGTGTACGCCCAGCGCCGCACTTTTCTCGTACAGTTCACGGCTGCGGCGGAACCGCCCGCGCTGGTAGTTCAGGTAGCCGCCCACATAGAGAAACCAGCTGCGCACCGCTTCCGACATGCGCCAGACGGGATGGCGGCGTTCGATGTCCCGCAGGATAGTCTCTGCTTCGTGCAGGTTGCCGACGACCGCTTCGCTCTCTGCAAGTTCTGCCGCGTATCGCACAGCCTCTTCGCGCACGCCGTCGGACTCCGCATGGATAAACGCCTGTTCGTAGTGCCGACGGGCGCGGTCGCCTTCGCCGATGTTGTGCCAAAATCGCGCCACGACGGGCGCATAGCGCGGTGAGCCTTCCAGGATGGGCGCCAACTGCTTCGCCTTCGCGTTCTCGCCGCTGTCCACCAGCGCCACAAACACGGCGTGTGCCAGCGCGGCGCGCGACTCGTCGGGCATGTGCGTTGCGTGCACGGCATACTTTAAGCACCAATCCAGCAGATTCGCAGGCGGGCGGTGCGCGTTGGCGATGGTCAACAGCTCCACAAAGCTTGCCAGTTCCGCGTGCAGCCCCCGCTCCGCCAAGTCGTCCAACACGCTTTGTAGCATGTTCCTTTCCTGGAAGCACCATTCGCGTACTTGCCGTGCAGACTGCGTGGCGTACAGGGCTGTAGGCAATTCTTGTAGTAAACGCGCAATCGATCCATCACCACTTGTCGCTGCGCTTTGCTCAGGGGCGGGATTGCGGGGCGCGTTGCCAATCCCCGACGGACCCTCCAGCGTTAGCAACGGCGCGTTGGGCGTCTCGAACCACTGCTGGAGCGCGTGCAGCTCTGTATCGCGCCCCAGACACACATCTGTATAGCAGGGCGTTGACGCCGCCCCACCGCCCGCACGCATGCGTTCCCGCGCACGCGCAATCGCACGCATGTAGCGCCGAAGGTCTGCTTGACCCTCACGATACGCTTCCATATCACGCTTACCTCCTGCAAATACTACTTGTTAGAACTGTATGTCTGCTTTAGACGAAATGTACTCTCTTGTGTTCTGTTGCTCGGAACGGCATGTTGCATCTGGGCAACGCTGCGCACGAACGCTACCCATAATTATACATCTTCGCCAGCTCGCGGTAGGTGAAGAGGCGGATTTGTTGCTCTTGCAAGACGCGCTTGAACTCAGGCTCTTGGAGGATTTCGAGTTCCTGCACGCGGTAGCGCCAGCCGCCCGTGATGGCGTTGCCTTCGGGGTCGTCCATGCCCAGATGCACAATCAGTTCGTTGACGCCGGGCTTGAGCGTGCGTAGGTAGTCGTGCAGGCGTTGGCGGTGCTTCTCCTTGCTTTCGCCGGGCGCGTACTGCGGGTTGAGGTAATCGATGCGGGGCAGTCCCGCCGCTTCGATGCGCTGGAACACCTCGCGGTAGTTCAGTCCGCGCGTCGCCGCCATCAGCATCATCTCAGGCGTTGGGCTGAACACCATCGGCGGAATGCGGTACTCCATCGCCACCTTCAGAAACACTTCGAAGAACCGCGCGTCGGCGTACAGCGTGCCCATGTGCGAGTCGAGGTGGGTCGGCTTAAGCCCCATCTGCAGCGCGAGTTCGATTTGGGCGCGGATTTCGGTCTCCACCTCTTGGGGGCTGGCGCGGCGCACGACATCCTCCACGCTGCGCCACATGTAGCCCTGCGGATCCAGCAGCCCCTTCACCTTGTCGACGGGCGCGACGGGACGCCAGCGGTTCGTGCCCCACTCGCTGGTAAGCGTCAGGTGCAGTCCGACATCGGCAGTGGGGTTGCGCTTAATCCAGTCGGCGGCTTCCGCGACCCATGCGCAGGGCATCATCAAGCTCGCGCTGCTGATTGCGCCCGTTTCGAAGGCGCGGATGGTCGCGCGGTTCGCCGAGTGGGACATGCCCATATCGTCGGCGTGGATAATCAGCAGCTTCTCTTGCGTTTTGGGCTGCCACTCCTGCACTGTGGTTCGTCGTCGCATGCGCCCGCGATTCGGCGGGCGCAATGCGATTCCTGCTGATTGTGCGACGATTAGCCCTTCAGCGCCTCCGCGCCGCCGACCACTTCGGCAATCTCTTTGGTGATGGCGGCTTGGCGCAGGCGGTTCATGGTCAGCGTCAGCTCTTGAATCATCTTGCCTGCGTTGTCGCTCGCCATCGACATGGCGGTCATGCGCGCGCCGTGTTCGCTCGCGCTGGCTTCCAGTAGCGCCTGCAGCACTTCGGTCAGCAGGTAGCGGGGCAGCAGGCGCGCCAGCAGCTCTTCCGCCGACGGCTCGAACACAAAGTCGTAGTGTGCGCCGTCGTCCTCGCCCGCGGGCGGTTCGATAGGCAGAAGCGGCAGCACCGTCGGACGCTGCGTCACGGGGTTGATGAACTGCGAGTAGATGAGGTACACGCGATCCAGCTCGCCGCTGACGAACATCTCCTGCACGGCGTCGGCGACGGCGCGCGCGTCGTCCAGCCCCGCGCCTGCGGTCGGCATCGAGCGGTAGAGCGCAATTGGGTAGGCGCGCTTGCTGAAAAACTGATACCCGCGACGCCCCACGCAGATGAGTTTCACCTGCTCTGGGGTCAGCCCCATGTCGCGGATAGCGGTCTGCTGCGTGCGGATGAGATTCATGTTGTACGAGCCGCACAGCCCGCGATCGGAGGTCGCCAGCACGAAGCCGACGGTGCGCGGCTCGCGTTTCTGCAGCAGGGGATGGTCGGGCAGCTCGCCTGCGCGTCCGAGTTCCTGCAGCACCTCGTGCATGCGCTGGGCGTAGGGGCGCGCCGCCAGCACGCGGTCTTGCGCCCGACGCAGGCGCGCCGCCGAGACCAACTTCATCGCCCGCGTGATTTGCTGGATGCTCTTCGCCGCGCGGATTCGCGCGCGCATGCCTCGCAGCGTTCTCATGCCAGCCCGTGCTCCTTCAGGAACTGTTGCTTGTACGCCTCAATCGCTTGACGCAGCGTGCGCTCGGTGTCCTCGTCGAGCTTCTTCTCGCGGCGGATTTTCTCGCCCAGCTCAGGGTACTTCTCGCGCATGTAGGGGTGGAAGCCCTCCTCAAAGGCGCGTACCTTTTCGACGGGGATGTCGTCCATGTAGCCCTGTGTGCCCGCGAAGATGATCATCACCTGCTCCTCGACGGGCATCGGGGTGAACTGCGGCTGCTTGAGAACCTCTTGCAGGCGCAGTCCGCGCGCCAGCTGCAGCTGGGTGGCGCGGTCTAAGTCCGAGGCGAACTGCGCGAACGCCTGCACCTCGCGGAACTGCGCCATCTCCAGGCGCAGGCGTCCCGCGACCTGCTTCATAGCGCGGATTTGAGCGTCGCCCCCCACGCGGCTGACCGAGATGCCCACATTAATCGCAGGGCGGATACCCGCGTAGAACAGGCTCGGCTCAAGGTAAATCTGCCCGTCGGTGATGGAGATGACATTCGTGGGGATGTACGCCGACACATCGCCCGCTTGCGTCTCGATAATGGGCAGCGCGGTCAGCGAGCCGCCGCCGTAGGCGTCGGACATCTTCGCCGCGCGCTCCAGTAGGCGCGAGTGCAGGTAGAACACATCGCCAGGATACGCCTCGCGTCCAGGCGGTCGGCGCAGCAGCAGCGACACCGCGCGGTACGCCTGCGCGTGCTTCGACAGGTCGTCGTACACCACCAGCGCGTCCATGCCGTTGTCGCGGAAGTATTCGCCCATTGCGCAGCCTGCGTAAGGCGCAAGGTACTGCAGACTGTTCGGGTCGCTCGCCGACGCCACGACGACGGTGGTGTATTGCATCGCGCCGTAGCGCTCCAGCGTGTCGATGAATCGCGCGACTGCCGCCATCTTCTGCCCGACGGCGACATAGATGCAGTACACAGGCTTCTCGCCTTCGGTCTCGTGCGTGTATTTCTGGTTGATGATGGTGTCCAGAATGATGGCGGTTTTGCCTGTGGAGCGGTCGCCGATGATGAGTTCGCGTTGCCCGCGCCCGATGGGGATCATCGCGTCGATGGCTTTGATGCCCGTTTGCAGGGGCTGCTTGACGGGCTGGCGGGTGATGACGCCAGGCGCAATCACCTCGATTCGGCGGTACTCGTCGGCGACGATGGGACCCTTGCCGTCGAGGGGTCGTCCGAGCGCGTCCACCACACGCCCCAAGAGTGCCTTGCCGACGGGCACTTCGGCGATGCGCCCTGTGCGCTTGACGGGGTCGCCCTCCTTGAGTTCCTCGTCGGAGCCAAGCACGATGACGCCGATGCTGTCCTCTTCGAGGTTCAGCACCATGCCCATCACCTCGTGCGGGAACTCCAGCAGTTCGCCCATCTGCGCGTCGGGCAGCCCGTACACGCGGGCGATACCGTCGCCGACCTGCAGTATCGTGCCGACGCTTTCGGCGGTCGGCTTGCCGTCGGCGGTCTCTATTTCCTTCGCTAAGATGCTGGTAATCTCTTCGGGTCGGATAGCCATGATTGCACCTCGCTTACTCTGTGCTGGTGGCGCGTGCGCCGCGCCGTTCGATTTCGAGCGTGATGTGGTCGCGCAGGCGGTCTAACGCGCCGCGCAGCGTGCCGTCGATTTGGTAGTCGCCGATGCGCACGCGCACGCCGCCAATCAGTTCGGGGTTTGTCTCGAAAGTCGGGATAATCGTCTTGCCCGTGCTTTGCTGGAGTTTCTGCACGAGCGCGTTCTGTTCGGCGTCGGTGAGCGGGGTCGCCGACTGAATATGCGCCCGTGCGATGCCTTGATGCGCCTCTTGGAGTTTCTGGAACTCGTCGCAGACGGCGTCGAGCATTTTTTCGCGTCGCTTTTCGACGAGTAGTTCGAGCATGCGCATTGTGTGGGGCTGGACGCGCTCGCGGAACGCCTCGCGCAGGCGGTCGCGCTTGCGGTCGCGCGGGATGAGCGGGCTGTAGAAGAAGGCGCGCAGCTCATCCGATTCGCGCATGATGCCGCGTAGGTTGCGCAAGTCGTCTGCGATTGCTTGCAGTTGTCCCTGCTTCAGCGCGACTTCGAACAGGGCGCGGGCGTAGCGTCGAGCGACACGCAGGTCGGTCATTTAGCGCACCTCCGCAGTCTCGATGAACTCTTGCACCAGTCGGCGGTGGCGTTCGTCGGTCATCGCCTCGCGCAGCAGCCGTTCGGTTGCCGCGAGCGTCAGGTCGGCGACATATGTTTGCAGTTCGCTGCGCAGTTTCTCGCTTTCCAGTTTCGCCTGCTCTTGGGCGCGTGCGACGATGTCGTCGGCTTGGCGGCGCGCGTCGGCGACGATTTGGTCGCGCAGTTGCTGCGCCTCGCCGACGGCTTGCTGGATGCGCTCACGCGCCTCCGCCTCAATCTGCGCCAGACGCGCCTCGTACTCCGTGCGCAGCTGCTCCATCGCGCGTCGGTCAGCTTCAATCTTATCATAGGTCGCGTTGATGTCTTGGCGGCGCGCCTCCAGCATCGCATTAATCGGCTTCCAGAAATAGCGCGTCATAAACCACAGCAGCACGAGGAAGCCGACCAGCTGAATGATCAAGATGTTGAAGTCGATTCCGAGCAGCTCGAGCAGTCCGCCGCCCTTGCCGCCTTCCGCCGCGCCGATCAGGTTCGGTAGATACGGGTACAGTTGGAGCATTGTCCGTGAACCTCCTGCGGGAGAGGCGGACTGCCCCTCCCGACGCCGTGATTACTGCCCGCTAACGGTCGGCAAGCGACCCTGCAGCAGGAAGAAGATGACGAACGAGAACAGCACGAGCGACTCGATAAACGCCAGACCGATGATCATACCCGTCTGGATGCGCCCTGCCATTTCGGGTTGTCGCGCCATCCCTTCCATCGCGCCCGCGACCGCGCGCCCTTGACCCAGACCCGCGCCGATGACTGCCAGCGGCAAGCCCAAGCCGACGGCTAACGCCAGTCCCATCAGATACAGCCCAGTACCTACTTCCATAGTGTTCCTCCTTGTTTAGTGTATTGCCGCAACTCCCTGCGGCGGCTCCTCTGTAGCAGAGGAAAGCGTCTCAGTGCGCATGCGCATGCTCGCCGTGATGCTCCTCATGATGCTCTGTCGCCAACGCGAGGTAAATCAGCGTTAGAATCGAGAACACAAACGCCTGCACGCCTGCCACCAGAACGCCTAACAGCAGCACAGGGAACTGAATCGGCAAGGGGATGAAGGTCGCCTTGAACAGGGGCATCGCCAGCGCGGTAATCAGCGCCATCGTGACCTGCTCCTTGCCGAACATGTTGGCGTACAGACGGATCGAGAGTGAGACGGGTTTCGCCAACTCGCTGACGATTTCGATGACGAACAGCAGCGGCGACAGCAGCACGGGCACTTCGCCCCAGCGCGCGAAGTGCTTCAAGTAGCCGCCCAGCCCCCGCGCACGAATACCCTCATACTGCACATACACAATCACAATCAGCGCAAGGGCGATTGTGGTGTTCAGGCTGGCGGTGGGGGCAATTCCTGGCGGAATCAAGCCCATGAGGTTGCTGAACAGGATAAACAGGAAAATCGTGCCTGCGAGCGGCACATACTTGCGTCCGTGTTCGCCCACGACGCTGACGGCGAGGTTGTCAAAGAATTCGTAGGTAATCTCCGCAAGGTTTTGCAACCATCCTGGACGACGCTGCATGTTGCGGGTTGCTGCGAGAGCAACCAGCAGCAATGCGAGCGCCGCGATACCCGATAGCACAGAAAAAACGGGCGGCGGTATATTCGCCCCTATGCCCGTCTGCGTCCATACCCAAAGCGCGTTCAGCTGTCCGTCCACAGATGCGCGTCTCCTTCGCCGTCCTTAGACGCCCATAGTATACCTACTCGGCGTTCAGCGCGTCAAGGGGTGCGGGCGCGTGCGCCGAATCGGGACTTAAGTCCCGCAACAGGCGACGCGGGCAGACAGTATCTCGATTCAGGAGGCACATCATGACTGACGAGACTCGCCGCGAGCTGGAGGCGATTAAGTCGGAGCTGTATCGGCTGAGCTATCGCGTGCGCGCGCTGGAGGAGCAACTGACGCGCGAATCGCGTGAACCCGATGTGGGGGCGAACCTGCGTGTTCGCCCTGAACCGACCGCCGAGACCCCCATTCGTCCTGAACCGACTGCCGCGACCCGCGTCCGCCCTGAGCTGTCCCTTGCGCCCCCGCCCCCAGCGACGCCGCTGGACGAAGAGGCGCAATCGTTCGAGCGGGTGCTGGGCGGCAAGGTCGCGCTCTATACGGGGCTGACGCTGCTGTTTTTGGCGACGGCGTTCTTTCTGGGCTGGGCGTGGACGCAGCTTTCGCCTGCAGGTCGCCTGACGCTGGGCTATGTGGGCGGCGCGCTGCTGATGGGGCTGGGCATGCTCGCGCTGACGACCTGCAAGCTGTTCCTGTACGACTTGGGCTTCCTGCAGATGCCCTACCGCGCGTTGAGTTTCGCGGGGCTGGGGCTTGCGCTGATTGGCGTCGCGTGGCTGTATAGCCGTTTCGGAACCGCCGACGCGCCCGCGAATTAAGCAGGAATCCCTTCGCCTGTTGCGTATACTACGGTCGCCATGAGGCGTTGGGTAGTTCGCTTGGGGCTTTGGGGGGCGCTGCTGCTAAGCGCGTGGGGGCAACCGCCCGTGGAGATTAAGGCGACGCCGCTGCTGGGCAGGGCGCCAGCCGCCAACGGCGCGTTCCCGATTGCTGTGCAGCTTGAGTCGCGGCGGGGCAACTATCAGGGCATCCTGCGCGTGTCGGTCGGCGGGTTCGGCAGCAGGCGCGAGTACCTGTATCCGATTGACCTGCCCGCAGGCTCGCGCAAGGTGGTGGTCGCCACGCCGATTGTGGGGCGCTACGGCGACTTGGCGGTCATCCGCTTCGAGGCGCGCGGCGTCGGCGTGGAGACGCGCCTGCCCATCGAGCGCGTGCTGGATGTGGATCAGCTGGCGGTGGTGGTCGGCGACGCGATTGGCGGGCTGCAGGTGCTCAAACAGGTGCGCGGCGTCAGGAACCCGTTCATGCTCGATTTTCGCACGAACCGCCCGATGCAGGGCGTGTACGAGGTCGCCTACTGCACGCCTGAGCTGTTCCCCGAGCAGGCGATTGCGCTGAGCGGGGCGCAGCTGATTGTGCTGACTTCGGGGGCGGAGCGGCTGCGGGCGGAGCAGTGGGCGGCGTTGCGCCAGTGGGCGCTGATGGGCGGCACGCTGGTCGCTTCGGGCGGCGCGGGCGCGGTCTACCTGCAGTCGCCCGCGCTGCGCGATTTGTTGCCCATCCAGCCGCAAGGCACGCGCGAAGTGGCGCAGCTGACCGCGCTGGGCAACTGGCTGGGCGTGCGCCCCCCAACAGGCGGCGCAACCCTCACGCAGGCGCGCCTAACCGCAGGCAACGCCCTCCTGCAGCAAGACGGGCAGCCGCTGATTGCTGTGCGCCCCTACGGACTGGGCGCGGTGGTCTTTCTGGCGTTCAACCCGCTGGAGCGACCGATGAACGCCTACGACGCCCGCGTGCGATTCTGGCAGCAACTGGTGAACGCTACGGCGGGCTACCCGCCCAGTTTCAACATCGCCGCCCTGCACATGGGTCAGTCGGGCTACGCCGTAGACCGATGGTCGGGTCAGGCAACGATAGACATCGACGCCGACATCGACCCGCCCAGCGTACTGCTGATTGTGGCGCTGCTGGGCGCGTACTTTATGCTGGTCGTGCCGATTAACTACTGGACCCTGAAGCGGCTGCGTGCGCTGGACTGGGCGTGGCTGACCACACCGCTGATTGCGTTGGTCTTTGTGGGCGTGCTGTGGCAGTTGGCGGGCGGGCTGTACCGCAAGTCGCTCTCCAGCAAGGTGCAGACCGTGCTGATTGCGCAGGCGGGCAGCCCCGACGCCTACGCCGTCAACAGCGCGCTCTTCTTCTTCCCCCGCGCTGGGGTGTTTGACCTGCAGTTCGACCAGAGCGACATGGTCGAGGCGGGCGTCGCCGACGAGCGCGGCGCGGGATTCGGGCAGACGACCGTCGTGCGCACGCTTGAGGGCGACCCGAAGCGCGTGGACGGCTACCGCGTGTCGAACCTGAGCTTCCAGTGGTTCCGCTACACACGCACGGTGCAGCTGCAGGGGCAGATTGAGGGCAGCCTGCGCCTGACGCAGCGCAACGGGGAGTGGCGACTATCGGGCACGGTGCGCAACCGCCTGCCTTACGAGTTGCGCGAGGCGCGGGTGCTGACCCCGTATGGCTCCGTGAACATCGGTTCGCTGGGGGCGCGCGGGGCACAAACGCTGCGCAACGAGCCGCTGATTCCCGCCCCGCCGTTCAGCGCATTCGGGGGCAACGGCTGGGAGCTTGTCGCTGCGCTGTCGCCTGACCAGCTGGCGCAACTGATGCTGGAGGAGCGCAAGGACGCGCCCTGCGCGCTGCTGATTGCCCGCGCGTCGGAGCCTGTGTTGCCGCCTGAACTGGGCGAGGCGACCGAACGCGCGGCGGAGGTGGTCTACATCGTGAACCTGCCGTTGGAGGGCGATGCGCTATGAGAACGCTCCGCGAGAACCCGCTGCTGCGCTATCACCTGCTGGGCGCGACGCGCCACCGCTGGCGACGCCAACCGTGGCTGTACGGCGCGGCGGTGCTGGGGATAGGGCTGGTGTACCTGCTCGTGCTGCAGCTGACGGTTTTCAACGAGGCGGGGATGATTACCACGCTGGGACTCGCGCTGTTTGTAATGTGTATCGCTGCGCCGCTGATGGCGTACAACCTGTTCTCGCTGGAGTACGAGAAGCAGACTTGGGAGTCGCTTGCGCTCACGCGGCTGACGGCGCGCGAGATTTTCTGGGGCAAGTACGGCGCGGCGCTCGCGCGGGTCGCGCTGACCACGCTGCTGTTCGCGCCGTTTTTGCTGACCACGCACCGTGCAACGACCTATGTCATCGTGGCGGCGTTCATCGTGCTGTTTAGCTGGGGCGCGCTGCTCGTGTCGGTTGGACTGTGGCTCTCGTTCAAGCTCAAGCGCACGCTCACGACCGCCGCCACGCTGTATGCGGGGCAGGTGTTCGTGCTGATGCTGTTCCCGTTCCTCTACGCGCTGTTTAGCGGAGGAGAAATGGGACCAGGGCAAAGCGCCATCGAGTGGGTGCAGAACTACAGGGACGGCTTCCTCGCGTGGGTCATTTCCCTTTTGAACGGCTCGCTCATCATCTACGCCAATCCTTTTTATGCATCAGCACAGCTGGAGTATATGGCTGCGGTTCCCGCATGGTGGTGGAACGCCGAAGGCTGGGACGCCTATGCGAACGCGCTGCGCTACATGCTCTGGGGCTTTGCCCAAAGCGCGATGTATCTGGGGCTGGCGGCGCTATTTGCAGGATTCGCCTATCGCGGCGTCAAAATCTCTTGGCGGAAGTAGGGGAGTTGGCTATGCTGGATGTGCAAGGGCTACGCAAGGAGTATGGGGAGCTGGTCGCCGTGCGCGATATTCGGTTCCAGCTCTATCCTGGGGATGTGTTCGGTTTTATTGGACCGAACGGCGCGGGCAAGACGACGACCATCAAGATGCTCGCGACGCTGCTGGAGCCGACGGCGGGCACGGCGACGCTGAACGGCATCGACATCGTGCGTCATCCCGAAGAGGTGCGCCCGCTGCTGGGCTATATGCCCGACTTCTTCGGCTTGTACGAGGGCATCACCGTGACCGAGTATCTGGAGTTCTTCGCGGCGGCGTACCGAATCCCCAAAGCGCAGCGCGCGGCGATTATCGACAATGTGCTGGAGCTGACCGACCTGACGGTCAAAAAGGACGCCTATGTGGAGACGCTCTCGCGGGGGATGCAGCAACGGCTGTGCCTTGCCAAGAGCCTCGTGCATGACCCGATTCTGTTGCTGTTGGACGAGCCTGCGTCGGGGTTAGACCCGCGCGCCCGCATCGAGATCAAGGAACTCATCCGCGAGCTGGGCGCGATGGGCAAAATCGTGCTGGTCTCCTCGCACATCCTGCCCGAACTGGCGGACTTCTGCAACAAAATCGGCATCATCGAGAAGGGCGAGCTGCTTGTGTGGGGCGCGGTGGACGAGATTGTGGCGCAGCTGCAGGCGAACCGCGTGCTGGAGATTAGACCACTCGGCGAGCCCGACGCGCTCATCCAGCGGCTGGAGCGCGAATCGCATGTGCATGGCGTCGAAACGCGCAACGGCAGTCTGTATGTGCATTTCGCGGGCGGGCTGGAAGAGCAGGCAGACTTACTCGCCGCGCTGATTCGCGACGGGTTCCGCATCGCCGCCTTCCGCGAGGAGTCGCTTGACCTTGAGGATGTGTTTATGCAAATCACGAAGGGCGAGGTGAGCTAACTGGGATTCTGTCTGTGTCCGTGCTTCGTGGCGCCTCTTGAGAGAAAATACCCCAATTTTGCCCCCGATTCCCCCCAAAAGTAGCAGGAATCGGCATCGGTATAATTAATTAAGGGCACTGAGCGCAAGGAGCAATCCAGTGCAGGATGCGCGCAGGCTCAGTATTGGGTTGGTGGGCATATGCTCAAGAGTCAACGGTATCATGACTCGATAATCTTGATCGTGGACGATGAGCCGAGCGCGTTGGAGTTTTTATCGGTTTTGTTGCGCGAGGCGGGATTCGAACGCGTGTTGACGGCAAGCAGTGTCGCCGAAGCGATTCTGCGTCTGGACTCGGCGCGTCCTGATTTGGTGCTGTTGGACTGGCATTTAGGGGCTGATGATAGCGCGAATGTCATTCGTCACCTGCGCATGACCCATGCGGACGAGATTATCCCTGTGATTGTGCTGACGGCGGACATCGCGCCTGCGATTCGGCACAGCGCGTTGGCGGCGGGCGCGTCGGACTTTTTGAACAAGCCGTTCGACATCACGGAGGCGTTGCTGCGCATTCGGAACTACTTGGAGATGCGTCGTTTGTATCAGACGCGCGAGCGCGAGTTGGAGTTGGCGCGATTGGAGACGCTGGAGCGACTGGCGCGCGCCGCCGAGTACCGCGACGACACCACAGGGCAGCACATTATCCGCGTCGGGCGGCTCAGCGAGCAGATTGGGCGCGTGCTGGGGCTGGACGAGGAGCGGCTGTTTGAGTTGCGCCATGCCGCGCCGCTGCACGATGTCGGCAAAATCGGCGTGCCCGACGCAATTTTGCGCAAGCCCGCGCCACTTACCCGCGAGGAGTGGGCAGTGATGCAGCAGCACACCGAAATCGGCGCGCGGATTCTGGAGGGCTGCACGAATCCTGTGGTGCTGATGGCGCGCACAATCGCCCTCACGCACCACGAACGCTGGGACGGCGCGGGCTATCCGCAGGGCTTGCGCGGCGAAGACATCCCCCTCTGGGGACGCATCGTCGCCGTCGTGGACGCCTACGACGCCATGACCAACGACCGCCCCTACCGACCCGCCCTGTCGCACGAGCAAGCCATCGAGACGCTCCGCGCTGAACGCGAAAAGCAGTTCGACCCGCAGGTCGTGGACGCCTTTTTAGACCCTGCGACCTTCTGCACGCTGCGAGGTGAGACGACCGAATCCGATACTTAGCGATTGACCCCGGCAGCCACAAGGTGGGGATTGCCCTCGCCGAGCGGGCAGGCGGCGAGTGGCGCGTGCTGTATCGCGCGGTGGTCGCGCTGGAGCAGTTGCACGCGACACTGCAGCGCCTGCTTACCGACTATGCGCCCGACCGCTTGCTGGTGGGCGCGGGCACGGGCGCGAAACGGCTGCGGGCGCAGTTGCGCGAGTGGTTCCCGAACGCCGCGTGGGAAACGGTCGCCGAGCGCGACACCACGCTGCGCGCCCGCGAACTCTACTTTCAGTACCATCCCCCGCGCGGCTGGCGACGCCTGCTGCCCAAAGGCATGCGCATCCCGCCCGAACCCTACGACGACTACGCCGCGCTTGCCCTCATCCTCCAGTATGCCGAGACGCCATAGCGGGTACAATCGTGGCGGTGAGCATGGATGCAGATTGAGGTCGTACAGCACCCGTTGGTGAAGCACATTCTCACGCGCCTGCGCGACGCTTCGACGGAGCCAGCCCAGTTCCGTGCGCTGGCGCGGCAGTTGACCCTGCTGCTGGCGGTGGACGCCACGCGCGATTTGCCCGTGCGCGAGCACACCGTGCAGACGCCGCTGGAGCCGACCCAAGGACACTCGCTGGCGCAGCCTATTGTCGCCGTGCCGATTCTGCGGGCGGGGCTGGGCATGCTGGAAGCTATCACGGAGCTGTTCACCGATGTGCGCGTTGGCTACATCGGGCTGGAGCGCGACGAAGCAACCGCCGTCGCCCGCGCGTACTATTGTAAACTGCCCCCCATCGGCGCAAGTCGCGTGCTGCTGCTGGATCCGATGCTGGCGACGGGCGGCTCGGCGGCGCAGGCGATTGAAGTGCTGCTGAAAGCGGGCGCGCAGGACATCGTGCATGTGTGCGTGGTCGCCGCGCCCGAAGGCGTGCGCCTGCTCAACGAGCGGTTCCCGCAGGTGCGCATCGTCGCCGCCTCTATAGATCGCGGACTGAACGACCGAAAATTCATCCTGCCAGGCTTAGGCGACTTCGGGGATCGGCTCTACGGCACAGGGGCGCGGTAAACAAAATCGGGGCAAGCGTTTCTGCTCGCCCCGAAAATGCGGTGGGACCTCCGTGTCCCGGATGCTTCGTAGAGGTGGCCTATGGTACCCTCCACAAAGGTCGTCCTCCTGACGACATCTTAACTATACCCTATGGCGGGCGCGGATGTCAACCCCTGCGCCCGTCAGGGCATCCGAAACATCACGAGAACTTCCATCGTGCGGTCGTCCACTTGGCGCAGCGCGCGCATGCGCACGGCGCGTCCCGACGGAACCGCCTGCAGTGCGCGCTCCAGTTCGGCGACGGTTTTGACGGGCGTGCGGTTCACCGCAAGGATCACATCGCCCGCTTGCAGTTCGTCGGCGGCGGGGCTGTCGGGGGCAACGCGCTGCACATAGACGCCCTGCACGCTGCCCAGTTCGCGCTGCAGCGCCGCGGGGATTTCGCCGACCGTGATGCCCAACCGATCCAGCACGCCCTGCGCGCGGGACGAGTCTGCGCGGGCAGTCTCTTGCGCCTGCAGATCCTCGGGATGAACGCCTAAGGTCGCCTTGACGGTCATCGGCTTGCCCTCGCGCAGAATCTTGAGCGTGACGGATGCGTCGGGACCCTTGTCGGCAATCATCTCGCGGAAGTGGCTCTCGTTGCGCACGGGTGTACCGTCCACTTCAACGACCACATCGCCCGCTTCGATGCCTGCTTTTTCGGCGGGTGTGCCCTGCTCGACGGAGCGGATTAGGATGCCCTGCGTTGCTTGGAGTTCGTCCTTCATGTCGGCGGGGATGTCAGAGAACCAAACGCCCAAATAGCCGCGTCGGTAAGCGCCCTTCTCGATGAGTTGCTGCACGACGGTCTTCACGCGGTTGATGGGAATGGCGAAGCCGATGCCGACATTGCCGCCTATGAACCCGCCCGCGACGATGGCGGTGTTGATGCCGATGACCTCGCCGCGTGCGTTGACCAGCGGTCCGCCCGAGTTGCCCGAGTTGATGGCGGCGTCGGTCTGAATTAGGTCAGGATAGGTGCGGACGCGCCCTGCGCCAGGGATGACCTCGCGCCGTCCCGTCGCGCTAATCACGCCCATCGTGAGTGTGTTCTCCAGCCCGAACGGGCTGCCAATCGCGAAGGCAATCTGTCCTGGTTTGACCGTCGACGAGTCGCCCAACACGGCAGCGGGCAGATTCTTGCGGTCTACCTTGATGACAGCGATGTCCGCGCTGGGCGCGCGCAGCACCTCGCCCTTCGTTTTCGTGCCGTCGTAGAAGGTCACCTCCACATCGGTCGCGCCGTCCACCACATGGTCATTCGTAACGATGTAGCCGTCGCTGCGAACGATGACCCCAGAGCCTTGCCCTTCTACACGCGGCTGGGGCATCTGGAACCGTCCGCGTCCGAACTCGAACAGGAACTCGTTCATCGGGTCGTTCTCGTCGCGCGGGCGCGTCACGACACGGCGCGTGGCGCGAATGTGCACGACGGTCGGCTGCACGGTCTCCGCCACGCGTGTGAGCGCAGACTCCAGACTGGTCAGCGTCGCGCGCTCTTGCGGGGTGAAGGCGACCACGGCGCGCTCTTGCGCGACCGCGCCCCCCTGCAGCGCGACATAGGTAATCGCTGCGCCAATCAGCACACCCAAACCCAGAATCAGTTGCCAACGCTTCACCATTGTCTCAACCTCCTATCGCGGCGTCTCGATGAATTTCGGTTGCGAGGGGATGCTGTTCCACTCGCTTACAGGTTGGTAGCCCAGCATGGGATCCATCAGATAAGAGACGCTGGGCATCAGGGGAGGTTCACTCATGGGGTAGGAAGCGCGTCTGAACAGGTTGGGAGCGTAGGGTCGGTACACGGTGGAGAGTTCGGGAGCAACAGTTGGGAAGAGCGGATTGGAGACGGGGGTGAAATAACTTGGTGTGGGGCTGGCGGTGGTTAGGGGCGGCGTTTGGGTGTCTTCGGAGCGTCCCCAAAAGAGGATTGCCGCCACCAGCGCGAACCCGCTTGCGTACTGCCACGCGCGCGGCGGATGCCATCGAATCCCCCATGCAGGACGCGCAGGACGCGGTGCGGCAGGTTGCGCATGACGCACGCGCACCAACACCTGCTCGGGACCTGTGTGGGGCTTAACGATGGGCATTTGCCTTAGTAATTGTTTTGTTCTGCGCAAACTTTCAAACTCGCATGAACACTCGATACACTCCTCCAAGTGGCTCCTTATCAACTGTTGCTCGTCGCCCGACAGTTCAAAATCCAGATAGGCGGAAAGGCGAGACTGCACATAGCGGCAATTCATTTCAGGTCACCTCGCTCGAAAAGATTGGGATGGCGTTTTTTGATTTGGTCGCGCAGTTGTTTGCGCCCGCGGTGGATGCGCGAGCGCACCGTGCCGATGGAGGTCTTGGTGATTTCGGCGATTTCCTCGTAGGAGTGGCCCTCCAGGTCAGCCAATACGACGGCGATGCGGAACTCTGGCGAGAGGTACTGGAGCCCCTCGTGGATGGCGTGGATGTATTCGTTGCTGAGGGCGAGCTCCAGCGGGTTAGGCGCGGTGTCGGGCAGATCCATCGTCGTGCCCTCCTCGCCGTCCTCGCCGCTGTAGACCTCGTCGATGGAGACGGTGCGCAGCCGCCCGCGCCGACGATACTCGTCGATATACAGGTTCGTCAGGATGCGGCTGAACCAGTTCATAAACGGCATGCTGCGGTCGTAGCGTTCGAAGAATCGGTAGGCGCGCAGGAACGCCTCCTGTACCAGGTCTTCCGCGTCGACGGCGTTGCCCGTCAGGCGGTACGCAAGGTTGTATGCCTGCTGGTAGTGGCGATACACCAGCTCGTCAAACTCGCGCTGTAAGCGATCGTCCATACTCTGTGCGACTGCCGTGTGGGTCATCGCCGTCTCCATTACTGAGGTTTACGCAGCAGCGACGGAGAAAGTTCCCCCACGGTATCCCGTCCCTCCTTGTTGTATTAGACGCCTGAAGATTTTACCATGTTCCTACACCCACCACGGTTTCGTGTGGGGTGCGGCGCGTGCGTAGAGTTCCGCGCTGAGCCACCAGAAGTGCAGGCTATCGTTGCCCAGCATGGCAATCGGCAGCGTCGGGTCGGGCGTACCCGCGAACAGTTGCTCGATGATGGGCGCTTTGGATTCGCCTGCGACCAAGAACCAGATGGGGTTTGGTTGCAGCGCGGGCAGGGTGAGGGTCAGTCGTTGGCGCGGTTCGGCGGGCGCGCGGCTGGGCGCAACCCAGCGCTCGGTCTCTTCCAGCGCGGGGTCGCCTGGAAACAGCGAGGCGATGTGCCCGTCGTCGCCCAGCCCCAGCAGCACCAAGTCGAACGCGGGGTACGGTTTCGCGTCGCCGAAGTGCGCACGCAGGGTCGCTTCGTAGGCGCGCGCGGCGTCGTCGGGGTCGGCGTAGTGGGTCGGCATCGGGTGGATGTTCTCGCGCGGGATGGGCGCGTTGTGCAGCCACGCTGCGTATGCTTGCCCGAAGTTGCTGCGCGGGTCGTCGTGCGGCACATACCGCTCGTCGCCCCAGAACAGATGCACCTTGTGCCAGTTCACTGTGGGGCGGATACAACGCCCTGCCAAGATGCGGTACAGCGTCAGCGGCGTGCTGCCCCCCGACAGCGCGAGGTTGCACACCCCGCGCAGCCGTATCGCCGCCGCGCACAACTCCAGCAGGAAGTCCGCCACGCGCGGATAGTTCAGAAACAGCACCGTGCCCCAGCGGTGCATGCGCCCGTACAGGAACCGCAGGCGAAACAGCAGTTTCTGGTCGGGACGCTCCTCCAGCCACTCAAGCATCAGTTGCGCCTGCTCTTCCACGCTTGACGCTTGCGCCAACCGCTCCGAAAGGCTCTTGGGCTGCTGCGCCATTAGGAAAATTATACCAGCCGTAGGCGCGCCCGCCAAATCATAGCGCAATTGGTGGCGTTTCGGGGCGAAATTAACGCAATCTTAACTTCCGAGAGTTCATACTGTAGGGCGGAGGCAACCATGCACAAACGAGGGTTTACGCTTATCGAGTTGCTTGTGGTCATCGCGATAATCGCGATACTGGCGGCAGTCTTGTTCCCCGTGTTTGCTCAGGCGCGCGCCAAAGCGCGTCAGACCTCGTGCTTATCCAACATGCGTCAACTCGGCACATCGATGCGCATGTACGCCCAGGATTACGACGGCTACCATGTGTATATGTGGTGGGAGTGGCATATCCCGCTCTACCCCTACATTAAGAACTGGGACATCTTCGTGTGTCCGCAGTCGTCTGCGCCGAAGCCGCGCTTGGTGGAGTATACCGCCGCCGACGGCTGCCGCGCGAACGACGACAGCCCCGGCTCGCTGCTGGTGGGCGCCTTCCCGACGAACGCGCCGGCTGCCATCACCGCGCGCGGCTGTTCCAAAGTCGCCCCGCGCATCTACGGGCATTACGCCAAAAACGAGGAGTTCATCGCCAACTACGGCTACAACCGCACGACCTACAGCGGACTGGAGCATAACGAGGCAGGCTGGGAGACGACCGCCGATGTGATTCTGGTGACCGAGTCGCGGGCGCAGAGTGAGGGCGTGCCCGAGCGATTGCGCAACGTCTTCGGAACCTCTGCCTTGCCGTTCGACCTGTACCCCTACATCGAGCCCGGCGGCACCAACTGGAACGAGGTGTTCCTGATGATCTCCGATCGGCACAGCGGCGGCACGAACGCCATTTTCGCGGACGGGCATGCGAAGTGGGTGCGCTACGAATGGTTCTACTCGCCGCAGGGGCGCTTCGCCATCTCGCCTGCGATTACTCGTCTGAACCTGCCTGACAACCAGACCTGGCCGTAAAGGAGCGACCGATGAAGCGCTGGATTCTAATGAGCCTGACGATGCTGACGCTCGCGCTGAACCTGATGGCGTGCGGCAATCAGGGAGGCGGCGAGGGTGAGGCGGCTGCGCCCACCACTACGAACCCGATGGGGCAACCCGCCGCGCCCGACACATCAGGCGCCGCCGCCGAAGAGCGCAAAGCGGGCGGCAACTAAACCCCCTGAGTTATGGGAGCGGGGCAGGCACTGCGGTCTGCCCCTATACGCCCTTGGTAAGGACGCCCCGTGCCGTCGTTCACCTGCGCCCCTTGAGAATGTCGCGGGGTATAATCCCGCCATGAACCACTGGAGCGAGATCGCCGAGCAGCTGCGCCAGCAGGTGGACGCGCGCCACCACGCGCGTGAGCAGGGGCTCCAAGCCTGCCGTAAAGCGACCCAACTCTGCGCCCGCGCCATCCGCAGCCTGCACCGCCACGAGTTCGACGCCTGCCGCGAACTGCTGACGCAGGCATACCGCGAGATCAGCCACGCCCGCGAGCAACTGCGCCCGTTCCCGCAAATCTACCACGCGGGCTTCCTGCAAGACGCCGAGAAGGAACTCGTGGAAGGCGAGACGCTGTACGCCATCGTGCTGGGCGACGCGCTGCCCGAACCCGACGAACTGGGCGTCGATGTCGGCGCGTACCTCAACGGCGTCGCCGAAGCCGCCTCTGAGTGCCGACGCTATGTGCTGGACTTGCTGCGCGCAGGCGAACTCGCGCACGCCGAAACCCTGCTGGGCGTGATGGACGAAATCTACGACGAGCTGGTCACCTTCGACTACCCCGACGCGGTTACCAGCGGCTTGCGACGCGCCTGCGACGCGCTGCGCGCCGTGCTGGAGCGCACCCGCGCCGACCTGACCCTCACCATCGCCCAGAAGGAGCTGGAAAACACCCTCGCCAGCGTCTACCAAGCCCTGCAGGAACAGCAAACATGATGTATACTTCCCCGTGAAGGGAGACACTACCATGCAAACCGACTATGCCGCGCCAGGAGCTTATCGCGTGGGGCGACGCCGCGTGACGGTGCGCCGCCCGAACAACACGACCTTCACCGCGCAACTCTACTACCCCGCGACGGCGACGGGCGACAACACGCCCTACGACGGCAGCGGCGCGCCCTACCCTGCCGTCTCGTTCGGGCACGGCTTCCTGCAGCCGCCTGAGCGCTACCGCTCGATTCTGGAACACCTCGCCACTTGGGGCTACCTCGCCATCGCGACCGAGTCGGGGCTGGAGCTGTTCCCCAACCACCGCGCCTACTCGGAAGACATGCGCTATTGCCTGACCTATCTGGAGGCGCAGAACGCTGACCCTGCTTCGTGGCTGTTCGGGCAGGTGGCGACCGCGCAGTTCGGCGTTTCGGGGCACTCGATGGGCGGCGGGGCGAGCATCCTCGCGGCAGCAGCGGATGCCCGCATCAAGGTGGTGGCGAACCTCGCCGCGGCGGAGACGAACCCGTCGGCGATTCAGGCGTCGCCGAATGTCACCGTGCCCCACAGCCTGATTTCGGGCAGTGCAGATACCATCACGCCGCTGAGTAGCAACGGCTTGCGCATGTATACCGCGGGCTTCGCGCCGAAGCTGCTGCCCGTCATTCAGGGCGGCTGGCACTGCGGCTTCCAAGACACCTCCATCTTCGGCTGCGACAGCGGGTCGTTGCCCCGCGCAACGCAACTCCAACTCACGCGCCGCCTGCTGACAGCGTTTTTCGAGCTGTACCTGCGCGGCGACTTGGCGGCGTGGGACTGGGTGTGGGGCGACGCCGTGCGCAAAGACCCGCTGATTCAACTGACCGCCGAGTCGGGCATCCTGCTGGAGCCTGACTACACGATTCGCTACACGCCGACCCCGCGCGTGCTGGTGCATCGGCTGTTTGTGCGCAACAAGAGCCGCTACCCGCAGCAGTACGCGATTCTGGTTTCGGGCAACCAGTGGCGTACAGAGGCGCGCCCTGCAACCACGCCCATCGTTGCGCCCAACGGCTCGGCGCTGGTGGAGATTGCCGTGTTCGTGCCGCGCACGCGCCCGCCTGCGCACGATGTGGCGACCATACGCGCCCTGTCGCTGCGCGACGGCGGCACGCTGGCGGTCGGAACCGTGCGTACCGTGCTGCGCTGAGCGGGGTATCATGCGGGGCGATGAAACGGCTACGCCCGATCTCGTTCGCGCAAGTGGCGATTGACGACGCCTTCTGGACGCCGCGCCAGCAGACCAACCGCACGGCGACCTTGCCCCACCTGTTCGCCGAGCTGGAACGCGCGGGCAACATCCCGAACCTGCGCCTCGCCGCCGAAGGCAAACGCGAGGGCTATCAGGGACCCGTCTACATGGACTCCGACCTCTACAAGGCGTTGGAGGCGGCGGCGTATGTGCTACAGCAGCACCCCGACGACCCCATCCGCGCCATCGTGGACGAGGTGATTGACATCCTGGAGCGGGCGCAGCAGCCCGACGGCTACCTCAACAGCTACTTCCAAGTGGTCGCGCCCGACAAACGCTGGAGCAACCTGCGCGACTGGCACGAACTCTACTGCGCGGGGCATCTCATCGAGGCAGCAGTCGCCCACTATTACGCCACAGGCAGCGAGCGACTGCTGGCGGTCGCCCGACGCTTCGCCGACTACATCGCCTCGGTCTTCGGCGACGCGCCCGATAAGCGACTGGGCTACTGCGGGCATCCCGAAATCGAACTCGCGCTGTTTCGGCTGTACCGCGCAACAGGCGAACCGCGCTACAAGCGACTTGCCGAGTTTTTCCTGCTCAGTCGCGGCAAAAAGATTTTCGCGCAGGAGCACAACATTCCGCTGGAGGAGTACGACGGCTCGATTTGGCAGGACAACCTGCCGTTGCTGGAACATCGGGAGATTGTGGGGCACGCGGTGCGCGCGGCGTACCTGTTTGCGGGCGCGACCGACCTCGCCGCCGAGACCGACGACCCCGCCCTGCGCGAGCAACTGGTGCAGATGCTGCTGCGCGTGTGGGACAACACGACCCAGCGGCGCGCCTACATCACGGGCGGCATCGGCAACGAGCCGAAGCACGAGGGCTTCACCGCCGACTACGAGCTGCCCAACCGCACGGCGTATCAGGAGACCTGCGCGTCGATTGCGCTGATGTTCTGGGCGCATCGGCTGGGGCTGCTGCTGGGCGAGGCGCGGTTTTACGACGCGCTGGAGCGCGCGCTGTATAACGGCGCACTGGCGGGCGTCTCGCTGGACGGCAAACGCTTTTTCTATGTGAACCCGCTGGAGAGCGACGGGACGCACCACCGCAAGGCGTGGTACGGCTGCGCCTGTTGCCCGCCGAACATCGCACGGCTGATTGCCTCGCTGGGCGACTATATCTACGCGCAGGGCGACGACGCGCTGTATGTGAACCTGTACATCGGCAGCCGCGTACGCACGACGCTGGGCGACGCGCCGCTGACGCTGGAGCTGCGCACCGGCTACCCGTGGCAGGAGACGGTGGCGATACGCCTTCTGGAAGGCGCGCCGCGACGCCTGCGCCTGATGCTGCGCCTTCCTGCATGGTGCGACGCGCCCGAACTGCGCATCAACGGCAGCCCCCTCCCGCTGCAGCGCGAGAGCGGCTACGCCGTCGTTGAGCGCGACTGGGCGCCCGACGATGTGCTGGAGCTGCGCCTGCCGATGACGCCTGTGCTGATGGAGGCGCACCCGCGCGTGGCAGCCGACCGCTGGCAGGTCGCCCTGCAGCGCGGACCCATCGTCTACTGCCTCGAGGAGTGCGACCAGCCCGCGCCGCTGGAGCGCATGGCAATTCGGCGCGACCAGCCGATTCAGAGCGTGTGGGAACCCGAACTGCTGGGCGGCATCGTCGCGCTGGAGGGGATGGCGGAGGTGTTGGACGGCGACGAGGCGTGGGGCAGTGCGCTGTACCGCCCGTTGCGCGAGCGCGCCCTGATGTCCTTCCGCGCCATCCCCTACTATGCGTGGGATCACCGCCGCCCGTGCCCAATGCGCGTGTGGATGCCCGTTGTGTGAACAGACAGCCCTTCGAGGCCACTGGTCTTCACGCCCTCTCTTCGCCGCTGCAGTCGCACAAAACCGCAATCGGTAGTGGTGTGGGTGGGCGTGCTCCACGACTGGCGCCCCCGGCGGGACTCGAACCCACAACCAACGGCTTAGAAGGCCGCTGCTCTGTCCATTGAGCTACGGGGGCGCGGGATACACCCCAATTATACACCACGCCCACACCTGCAAGAATCTGCCAATTTGCCCCAAAAACTGCAGAAATCGCTTTAGAACCTGTCCGCTTTGCGAGGGTTTTTGAGTCTTTAAGTGTGGATGCCGAAGCAACCGATGCCTGTCATGGCATGGCGGGCACACACGGCATCTAATCTCACTCGGAGGTACAACAGGATGAAAGGGCTTAAACTTTTCGGTATCGCGCTGTCCATAGCAGCGGTCTCAGCAGCATTTGCCAGTGGCTGGACGGTCAGCGTCACGACGAGCAGTGGCGTGTTCTTCCCGCCGTCTACGCCGACGAATGTGCCGTTTATTATCAACACATCGGGTCCGCTGTTCTCGCCAGCGACAGTGGTCGTGAACAACCTGCCACAGGTGACCTTCCTGACGGCTCAGGGCAACCCGCACCCGATTATCGCGGGCGACGGCACTTCGTTTACAGGCGGCACCTACACCGCTGCCTACACGATTACAGGCGGTCCACAACTGACCGGATTCAACTTCGTCTTGCGTGGGTTTGTCTTTGATCTGGGGCAAATCATCTGGACGAAGAAGGTGGTGGACATCAACACCAGCCAGGTGCTGTACAATGGCAGCGGCGTGTTCAGTGGGGCTGGCTACTCAGGCGGCGGCAACGGGATTGTCGGCTTCGCCAACTTCATTCCGCTCGCTGCGCCTTCCGCGAATGTGCAGGTCATCGAGACCTTCATCGTGCATATCGACGGCGCGACCGCACCGGGCACTTCCACCGCATCGCTGTTGCTGGTGGAGCAGGACTGGGTGCCTGAGCCTGCGAGCATGCTCGCACTGAGCGCAGGGCTGGCGGGACTGCTGCTACGCCGACGCGCAAAGAAGTGATGCCTTGAATTTCTCGTTCTGAGCGACGCTGCGAAAGACCGCGCCCCGCCGACAAAGCGGCGGGGCGTTTCGCTTACTCCTCCTGCTGAATCGGGCTGAACAGGTTTACCCCGTCGCGCGTGCGGTAGAGCCGTTGCAGGGTCGTCCAGTGCAGGCGCGGGGCGAGCGTCTCCAGAATCGCCCCGACCTCCGCCTCGCTCAGGGGCGTGTCGGACACATACCGCGCGCGGAACCAGTTGAGCAGGTAGCGGTCGCTGGCGTGGCTTGGCTCCAGCGCGACGCCGCGGTTCGAAATCGCCTGCAGGCGCGCCGCGCCGATTTGCGCGGGCAGGTCGGTCGGCGGGGCAAGCGCGTGGAAGAACAGGTCTACCCCGACGGTCTGCCAGCCGTCGGCGTCGGTGCTGCGCGGGAGCAGCATCGGCGTGCGGTACGGCTCGCCGACGGGTTCGTTGCGCGCCTGCACTTGGCTGCGCGGGGGCAGGTTGCTGATAATCGCTTTGGTGAACTCGCGCGTGTTCGCGTTGCCGCCCAAATCGCGCGTGCGGATGCCCGACACCAGCGTGTAGCGCAGCGCACGCTCGATGCGCTCCGCGTCCCCGTGCAGCCCCAGATGATGGAGCATCTGCACCGCCGAGAGCAGAAACGCCGTCGGGTTGGCAATCCCCTTGCCCGCAATATCGGGCGCGGAGCCATGCACCGCCTCGAACACCGCGTAGCCGTTGCCGATGTTGCCCCCTGGCGCGACGCCCAGCCCGCCAATCAGCCCCGCGCACAAATCGCTCACGATGTCGCCAAACAAATTCGGCAGCACCAGCACATCGAACCGCTCGGGGCGCATCACCAACTGCATGCAGGCGTTGTCGACCAGAATATCGTCGCTTTCGAGGTCAGGGTACTCGGCGGCAATCGCGCGGAAGCACTCCAGAAACAGCCCGTCGGAGAGTTTCTGGATGTTCGCCTTGTGGACGCAGGTGACCGTGCGTCTGCCCAGCCGCCGCGCCAAGTCGAAGGCGTAGCGGATCACTGCCGCCGAGCCTGGGCGCGAAATCAGGCGCAGCGACTCGGCGACATCGGGCGTCTGCCAGTATTCTACGCCCGCATAGGTGTCCTCGATGTTCTCGCGCACCAGGATCAGGTCGATGTCGTTGTAGCGGGTCTGCACGCCGGGGATGGAGCGGGCGGTGCGCACATTGGCGAACAGTTCGAACGCCTTGCGGATGGCGACATTGATGCTCCTGTGCCCGCCGCCGACGGGCGTGGTTGTGGGACCCTTGAGCGCGACGCGATTGCGTCGGATGGACTCCAGCGTCGCTTCGGGGATGGGCGTGCCGTGCCGTTCCAGACATGCCAGCCCCGCGTCTGCCTCTTCCCAGCGGATGGGCGCTTCGGCGGCGGCGAACACCTCCAGCACGCTCTCGGCGATTTCGGGACCGATCCCGTCGCCGCGGATGAGGGTAATCGTGTAGGTCTGCATCGCGGGAGGTTATACCCCATCGCACTTGTGGGAACCTGCCCCGCATTGGTTCAGGCGTTTGGTGGGGGCAAGCTGCGCGAGTTCCGCGTCAGTGAGCGCGCGCCACTGCCCAGGCTTGAGGTCGTGCGGGAGGCGCAGGTCGCCAATCGCGATGCGCACAAGCCGCTGCACGGGATGCCCGACGGCTTGACACATGCGTCGGATTTGGCGTTTGCGCCCTTCGTGCAGCACGATTTCGAGCAGGGTTCGGTCGCGTTCGGCGCGCAGGCGTTTCACTTGGGCGGGCGCGGTGATGCCGTCGTCCAGCGGCACGCCCTCGCGGAGTTGCCGAAGCGCACGCTCGGAGGGGACGCCCGCCACCCACACGCGGTAGGTCTTGGGCAGTTTGTAGCGTGGGTGCATCAGGCGGTTGGCGAACGCGCCATCGTTGGTGAACAGCAGCAGTCCTTCCGAGTCGGCGTCCAGCCTGCCGACGGGGAACACGGGCGCAGGCGCGTCCTTGAGCAGTTCCATCACGGTGCGCGGGGCATGGGGGTCTTTGCGGGTCGTGACATAGCCGCGCGGCTTGTGGAGCATCAGGTACACAGGCGCGCCCTGCGGCGGTTGCACGGGCTTGCCGTCCACTGTGATAGCGTCGCGCGTGGGGTCAACTTTCATGCCGAGCGCGGCGGGCGCGCCGTTCACCGCCACGCGCCCCTGCTGAATGAGCTGTTCGCAGGCGCGTCGGGAGCCGTAGCCGCAGTGCGCCAGCCACTTCTGCAAGCGCAGGGGTTCCATAAAATGCGTATGGCTCCTGGGGCAGGGCTCGAACCTGCAACCTGGTGGTTAACAGCCACCCGCTCTGCCAGTTGAGCTACCCAGGAGCGTCGGTGAGTGTATTGTACCACATTTCGCGCCCGATTGTCAAGGGTTTGAGGGTTCCCCGCCGTCTACCGCCTGCCGCGCCGCAGGCGGTACACATACGCCAGCACCTCGGCGACCGCTTGATAGAGCGCGCTGGGGATTTCCTGCCCGACCTCCACCTGTGCGTACAGGCTGCGCGCCAGTGGCGGGTTTGGTACAATCGGCACATGCCATTTGAGCGCCTCCTCGCGGATACGCTGCGCGAGCCAGCCCTTGCCTTTGGCGACCACGCGCGGGGCGTTCATCGTTGCGCGGTCATAGCGCAACGCCACCGCGTAGGTCACGGGGTTCGTGACCACCACATCGGCGCGGCGCACATCGCGAATCGAACGCTGGCGCGCCACTTCCTGCATCCGCTGTCGTATGCGTACCCGCAAGTACGGGTCGCCCTCCGTCTGCTTGAACTCTTGCTTGAGTTCGTAGCGCGACATGCGAATCGTCTTCTCGAAGTCCCACCGCTGGTACAGGTAGTCCAAGATTGCCAGCACGAGCCACAGCGCGCCCACGCGCAGCCCGACTTGGTAGAGCGCGTCGGTCATCGGCGCGAGCGCGTGCGGCATCGGCAACTGCGACGCGGCGACCAGCCGTTCGGTCTCCGCCTGCAGCGTGCGCCATGCGACCCAAGTAATCAGCCCGAACTTGAGGACGGCTTTCAGCAACTCCACCGCCGAGCGCTGCGAAAAGAGCCGCTGGAAGCCCTTGACGGGATTGATGCGGTTCAGGTCGGGCTGCAGCGGCTGCGCCGTGAAGTAGATGCCGACCTGCATCGCGTTGGCGACCAGCGCGGTCAGGAACGCCGCCGCCATCAGGGGCGCCAGCACCATCAGCGCGCTGAGTCCGATTGCGTCGGAGAGTCGCCCCACGCCCGCCTGCAGAATCTGCTGCTGGAACGCGGCGAGGAACCGTTCGCCGCCCCAGCGCATCGCCAGCGGCAGCGTCAGCACCAGCGCGAGGAAAATCGCCGCGCCGTTGATTTCGGTGGAGCGGGCAACCTGCCCCTTCTGGCGCGCCTCTTGCCGCTTGCGCGGCGTCGCCTGTTCTGTGCGTTCCTCGTCTGCCATCCTCGCAGGATTATCGGCATGCGGTAGACTATTTTTGTGCAACGCGCCCCGAAGGTCAAGCATCTGGTGCTGGTTGCGGCGGTGTTGGCGTGCGCGCCGTTTGTGCGCGGCTGGCTGCAAGGCGAGGTGGTCTTCGCGCCGCTGAAGTTGCTGTACCATTTCGAGCCGTGGCGGAGCCTGCCCAGTGCGCCGCAGCCGCCCCCGTGGGATGTGCTGGTCTGGGACGGCGTGGCGCAGTTCTATGTGTGGCGCGACCTGATTCGCGGGGCGTGGCTGGGCGAGGGCGTGTTGAGTTGGAACCCTTACGCGCTGTGCGGGACGCCCCTGCTGGCGAACAGTCAATCCGCGCCGTACTACTTGCCCCACATTCTGGCGATGCTGCTGCCCACTTGGCTGGCAGTGGGCGTGTTGGCGTACTTCCACCTGTTTTGGGCAGGGCTGGGAATGGGACTGTGGCTGCGGGCGCGCGGGGTGGGCGTCGGCGCGTTCGTCGGGATGGGGCTGTGGATGCTGAGCCTGTTTTTCGTGTCGTGGCTGCCACTGAGTTCCGTGCCCGCGACGCTGAGTTGGTTCGGCTGGCTGCTGTGGGGGTTGGAGATGGTGCGGGCGCGTGGGGTGGGGCTATTTGCGGCGTTCGGGCTGCCGCTTGGGCTGATGCTGCTGGCGGGGCACTTGCAGTTCGCGTTCTACGGCGTGCTGTTGAGCCTGCTGTACGCGCTGTGGCTGGGCTACGAGACGCGAGCGCAGGGCAAACTTTGGCAGTACGGGCTGACGGTCGGCTTGGGGTATCTGTGGGGCGGAGTGTTCGCGTCGGTGCAGGCGCTGCCTGCGCTGGAGTTGGCGGGCTACAGCCACCGCCAGTCGCCCCCGACGGAGGCGGGCTACGCGGCGTATGTGCGCAATGCGCTGCCGCTGTTCCACCTGATTACGGCGTACTTCCCGACGGCGTTTGGCGACCCGCGCGCGGGCGGATACTGGGGCGCAGTGCATTACGCGGAACTCGCGCTGTCGGTGGGGGCGTTCGGGTGGCTGCTGGCGTTGATGGGTGTGCGTCGGCGTGGGCAGGGGGCGTTGTGGCTGGGCGTCGGGCTGCTGGCGCTGCTGCTTGCGCTGGGCACGCCGCTGACGCGCCTGCTGTATTTCTACTTGCCTGGCTTCAGCGCGACGGGGTCGCCCGCGCGGGTGCTGTGCCTGTGGGCGTTCAGCATAGCAGCGCTGGCAGCGTATGGCGTGCAGGAGCCGCGCGCGTGGCGGACGGCGTTAGGCGTGTGGCTGGCGGTACTGGCGGGCGCGCTGCTGTTGACTCTAACGACGCTGCCTGCGGGCGTGTCGCGTGCGCCGTTGTGGGCGGGCATCGGCGCGAGCGCGCTTGTGCTGGCGGCGGTTGCGCTGGCGGTCGGGCTGGCGTGGCTGGGGCTGCCGCGCCTACGCAACGCGCTGACGCCCGCAGGGTGGCTGAGCCTGCTGGCGCTTTCGCCCGTGGTTATCTACGCGCTGGGCTACCCGTGGACGGCGCCGCTGCGGGCAGCGTTCCCCCCGCTGCCCGACCTGCCCCTGCTGAACACAGGCGAGCGCGTCGCGATTCTGAACACGCAGTGGAGCCTTTACGCGCCGCCGCCTGCCCGTATGCCGCCGAACACCGCCGCGATGTATCGCCTGCCCGAAGTCGGCGGCTACGACTCGCTGCTGCCCCGCCACGCGAAACACTTTCTGGACTTGCTGAACGGTCAGGACAGCGCGCCGCCCGAAAACGGCAACATGCTGTTCGTGAAGCAGGCGCGCCCTGAGTTGGCGTACCTGCGCGTGCGCGCCGTGCTGACGCCCGACGGCTGGGTTGAGTTGCCCCCTGCGCCCGTGCGCCTGCAGCCCATCGAAGTGCTGCCCGACGAGGAGTCGGTCTGGGCGCGCCTGCAAGCGAACCCGTTCCCCGACGCCATTCCCGTGTGGGGCGAAGAGGCGCGGAAGGCTGTTCAGGAGTACGGCGCAGGTGCGCTGGCGCCCAACGCGCAGGTGATCTGGGAAGAGTACGGCGGCAGCTGGCTGCGCCTGCGCGTAATCAACCCGTCCCCGAAGACCGCGTGGCTGCTGATTACCGACACTTGGTATCCCGGCTGGCGTGCGACAGTGAACCGCGAGCCTGTGCCCATCCTGCAGGCGAACGGCGCGTTCCGCGCTGTGCCCGTCCCGCCCGGCGAGTCGGTGGTGCAGATGGATTTCCGAACGCGCAACTGGTGGATTCTGTGGTTGGGCTGGATTCCCCTAATCTGGGCGCCGTTTCTTGCCCACCTTGTGGCGACTCCGAGGCGTCTTCGGGCAGCCGAGGCCCAGACGGTTGAGAGCCATCTGTCGTAAGACAAGCTGCCATTAGGTACAATTCCGCCGCTATGAATCAGGCGTTGATACGCAACTTCTGTATCATTGCCCATGTTGACCATGGGAAGTCCACGCTTGCGGATCGCCTGCTGGAGTATACGGGCGCGATTCAGCGCGGGACGCCTGTCGAGCAGGTGTTGGACACGATGGACTTGGAGCGCGAGCGGGGCATCACCATCAAGATGACCGCCGTGCGCCTGTCGTACACCGCCAAAGACGGCAAAACCTACCAACTGAACCTTATCGACACGCCGGGGCATGTGGACTTCACCTACGAGGTGTCGCGCAGCCTCGCCGCGTGCGAAGGCGCGATTCTGGTGGTGGACGCCGCGCAAGGGGTGGAAGCGCAGACCATCGCCAACACGAACCTCGCCTACAACCAGAATCTCGCGATCGTGCCCGTCATCAACAAGATTGACCTGCCCGCCGCCGAGCCTGAGCGCGTCAAAGAGGAGATGGAACACGCGCTGCTGATTGAAGCCGACGAAGTGATTCTCGCCAGCGCGAAGGAGGGCATCGGCATCGAGGAGATCCTGGACGCGATTGTGGCGCGCGTGCCGCCCCCCAACGGCGACCCGAACGCCCCGCTGCGCGCGCTGGTGTACGACTCGCACTACGACGCCTATGTCGGCGTGGTCGCCTATGTGCGCGTGGTGGACGGCAGCGTGCAGCCGGGCGATAGGATTATGTTTATGTCCAACGGCAAGACCTTCGAGGTCGCCCAAGTCGGCTACTTCACGCCGAAACTGTGCCCTGCCGAGCGGCTGAACACGGGCGAGGTGGGCTACATCACGGCGTCTATCAAGTCGGTCAAGGACGCCCAAGTCGGCGACACGATCACCAACGCCGACCGCCCCGCCAAAGAGCCGCTGCCGGGCTTTCGCAAGGTCAAGCCGATGGTCTTCTGCGGGCTGTACCCCGTAGAGGGCGACAAGTACGCCGACCTGCGCGACGCTTTGGAGAAACTCAGCCTCAACGATGCCGCGATTACCTTCGAGCCTGAAAACAGCGCGGCGCTGGGGTTCGGGTTTCGCTGCGGCTTTTTGGGGCTGCTGCATATGGAAATCGTGCAGGAGCGGCTGGAACGCGAGTTTGGGCTGGAACTCATCGCCACCGCGCCCAGCGTCGCCTACCGCGTCTACACCGAAGACGGCAAGATGCTGGAAATCGATAACCCCACTCACTGGCCGAACCCCGGCAAAATCGACAAGGTGGAAGAGCCGATTGTGAACGCGACGGTGATGGTGCCCAACGACTATGTAGGGGCGGTGATGGACTTGTGTATGAATCGGCGCGGCGAGTTCGTGCGCATGGAGTACCCGACCCCGCAGCGCGTGATTCTGTATTACCGCCTGCCGCTGAGCGAGATTCTGCTGGACTTCTATGACCAACTCAAGACGCGCACGCGCGGCTACGCCTCGTTCGACTACGAGCCCGCGGGCTATCGCGAGGCGGACATGGTGAAGATCGACATCCTGATTAACGGCGACCCTGTGGACGCGCTGAGTTTCATCGCGCCGCGCGAGCGGGCGTATCCGCGCGCGCGCACGCTGGTGGAGAAACTCAAGGATGTCGTGCCGCGCCAGCAGTTCGAAGTGCGCCTGCAGGCGGCGATTGGCGCGCGCGTAATCGCCTCCGAGACCATCAAGCCGTTCCGCAAAAATGTGATTGCCAAGTGCTACGGGGGCGACATCACGCGCAAGCGCAAGTTGCTGGAACGCCAGAAAGAGGGCAAAAAGCGCATGAAGCAGGTCGGCGCGGTCGAGGTGCCCCAAGAGGCGTTTTTGAGCGTGCTGAAGGTGAGCGACTGAACGCGATGCTGACGCGCCTGCTGGTACGACGGTTCAAACTTTTTGACGAGATCGACATCGAACTTGGGCAGCGAGTGCTGTTCGTGGGTCCGAATAACTCGGGCAAGACCTCTGCGTTGCAAGCGCTGGCGCTGTGGGAGCTGGGAAGTAAGCGGTGGGTGGAGCGACGCGGCTTGCAAGCCCCCGAAAAGCGCCCTGGCGTCACCTTGAACCGCAAAGACCTGACAAGCGCGCCCGTCGCGGTCGCTAACTACCTTTGGCGCGATTTGCGCACGCGCGCTGCCAAGCACAACGGTACCCAGAACCTACTCATCGAGGTGCTTGTGGAGGGCGAAGACGCGCACGGCAGGTGGGCGTGTGGCATGGAGTTCGACTACGCGAACGAGGAGTCGTTCTACTGTCGCCCGATGCGCGACTCGGCGGGCAATCGGATGCCCATCCCAGAGGGGGCGCGGCGGACGCGAGTGGCTTACTTGCCGCCGATGTCGGGCTTAGCGACCAGCGAGCTGCGTTTGGAGCTGGGCGCGATTCAAGTGCGTATCGGCGAGGGTAGAACCGCCGAAGTGCTGCGCAACCTCTGCTACCAAGTGTACGAGCAGCGCCCCGAACGGTGGGAGGCCATTAGCGACGCCATGCGCCGCCTGTTCCTCATCGAGTTGGAACCGCCGTTGTACCTGCCAGAGCGCGGCGAGCTGGAACTCTACTACCGCACGCCCCAGAAGACGCGCCTCGAAATCAGCCTTAGCGGACGCGGGCAGCAACAGGTGCTACTCCTGCTGGCGTATATGGAAGTCAACCCTGGCGCGGTCATCTTGATTGATGAGCCAGATGCGCATCTTGAGATCCTGCGCCAGCGCGAGATTTACAACCTGCTTGCCGAGTTCACTGAAACGACCCGCAGCCAAATCATCTGCGCCAGCCACTCGGAGGTGCTGCTGAACGAAGCGGTTGACCGCGACTTGGTGATTGCGTTTCTGGGACGCCCGCACCGTATCGACGATCGCGGGCAGCAGGTCCTCAAATCGCTGCGCGACATCCCGTTCGTGGACTACTATCAGGCGGAGCAGACGGGCTGGGTGCTGTATCTGGAAGGGGCGACCGACTTGGCGATTCTGCGGGCGTTCGCGTGGAAGTTGGCACATCCCGTTGCGCCGTTGTTGGAGCGCGCCTTCGTCAAGTATGTGGGCAACCAGCCTGTGGAGGCGCAGAGGCACTTTCACGGGCTGCGCGAGGCTGTACCGCATCTGAGGGGCTTCGCGCTGTTTGACCGACTGCAACGCCCCTTGCCTGCCGACGACCGCTTGCCAATGCGGATGTGGCAACGATGCGAAATCGAAAACTACCTCTGCACGCCCGAGACGCTGCTTGCCTTCGCCGAGTCGGAAGCGCGACGCGAAACAGGCGCAGACGCAGCGACAACCGACCTGTTCACGCAGCGGCGAATCGAGGAGTTGCGCGACTTGATGCAGGAGTGTATCGCGGAGGTCGGCGCTGCGCTTGCCACGCTGGGCAAGCCCGACCCGTTCAGCCCCGACCTCAAAGTCAGCGACGAGTTCCTAACGCCCCTGTTCCACAAGTTCTACAGCCGATTGGGCAAGAGCAACCGCCTGCAGAAGTCGGACTTCCACCTGCTGGCGGACTATGTGCCCCTATCGGCGATTGACCCCGAAGTGCGCGAGGTGCTGGACGCGATAGCGGCTGTAGCAAGTTCTGCACAAAGCCCATAGCGGAACACTGCGCAACCGCCTGGTACAATAATGCTGGCATGTCCGCGCGGCAAGAGGTACTCAACACGGAGTTGGCGCGCCTGCTATGCCAGCAGGGATTGGTCGCGCTGCCCGAACAGCGGCTTACACAGGGCAAAATGCCCGACCTACTGCTACCGTTTCGCGGGTTCTACTTGGTCATCGAGGCGGAAGTCGACGACCAGCCGCAGGCGCAGGAGCGGGCGTGGGGTAAAGCCGTCGAGCGGGTGGAGCAGGGGCTGGCGCACCTCGCGCTCGCGCTGGTCTACCCCGCCGAACTGCGGGAGGCGCCCGTTAGTCAACTCGCCGACGCGCTTCGCACGACCCCGCTGCGCTTCAGCCTGTGCGCGCCGCCCATCCCTGACAAGTCCGACTGGCGCACGGGCGACCTGAACACACTCACCACCACGCTCCAGCACGCCTATCAAGCGCTTGCTTCCGAAGACGAGGTGCGCACTGCCGTCGAACACCTCAAGCAGGGCGTGAACCTGCTCGCGCAAGCCATCTCCGCGATGCAAGTGCCCAACGCGCGCCTCGCCGAACCGCTCGGTATCGACGCCCGCGCCGTCGACCCCAACCAGACCGAACAGACCACCGCTGTGCGCCAAATTGCCGCGCTGGTGCTGCTCAACGCGATGCTGTTCCACGAGGAACTTACGCGAGTCGACTCGCGCGTGAAAACACTCCGCACTTGCCTTGAGACTGAATCGATGCACGACGCGCTGCTGCAGCAGTGGAAGCGCATCCTCGACGAGATTGACTACCACGCTGTATTTGCACTGGCGCGCGGTTTACTGGAGAACCTGCCGCCTGACCGCCTGCTGGACGGCGCGCTGGGGCAGTGCGTGCCGATTGTGCGGGCGCTAATCCGCCAGCGCGTGATGCTGCGCCACGACTTGGCAGGGCGGATTTACCACCTGCTGCTGGGCGACATCGCCAAGCCGTTGGGCACTTTTTACACCTCTGTGCCGTCGGCGACGCTGCTGCTGCGCCTCGCGCTTGCGCCCGACCGCTGGCGCATCGATTGGGGCGACCCTGCCGCCGTCGGACGCCTGCGCCTCGCCGACTTAGCGTGCGGTACGGGCACGCTGCTGATGGCTGCCGTGCAGGCGATTGTGGACAACTACATGCGCTCGGCGACGCCCCCGCAACCCGAACACCGCAAGCAACTGCTCAAAGACCTGCTGGAAGAGGGTGTGTACGGGCTCGATGTGCTGCAGTCGGCGGTGCACCTAACAGCGTCGACGCTTGCGCTGCCCATTCCCGAAGTGATGGCGCGCGGGATGCGCCTGTATACGATGCCGCTGGGCTTTGTGCGCGAGAATGGGCGCGAGGTTCCCCGCTTCGGCAGCTTGGATTTGCTTAGTGGCGCGCCTGTGTCGCCCCAACTCTCGCTCTACCCCGAACTTGGCGGGCAGACCGCCGAGCGCGCTACCGACCCCCAACGCCAGCCCGAACAACTGCATCTGCCGCCGCTTGACCTGGTGTGCATGAACCCGCCGTTTACGCGCACCTGCGGCGACAACCTGCTGTTTGGTTCGCTGCCCAAGCCAGAACGCACGCGCATGCAAAGAGCGTTCCAAGACTGGTGCAAGCGCAACGGCGTGGAGGCGTCCATCACGGCGGGGCTGGGCGCAGTGTTTATCGCCGCCGCCGACCGATGTCTCAAACCCGACGGGCGACTCGCCTTCGTGCTGCCGAAGACCTTGCTTTCGGGACCCGCGTGGCAGAAGTCCCGCAACCTGTTGGGTAGAAGCTACACACTGGAGTACCTTATCGTTAGCCACGACCCTGAACGGTGGCACTTCAGCGAGAACACCGACCTGAGCGAGACGCTGTTCGTCGCCCGTAAAGTGCCTAAACCTCGCAGTAAATCCCGCAAGGTGTCTGGAAGCGGGACGCTGTGCCTCAACCTCTGGCACAACCCCGACAACCCCGTCGACGCGCTGCTGCTCGCCGAAGAGGTACGCAAACTCGCCCCTGCAGGGAACACGCCACAGACCTTCGACCTGTGGCTGGGTGATTCCAAATGGGGCGAGGCGCTCTACTTGCCAGACGCGCACTTCAAAAGCCTGCCCCACTGGATGTTGCCCTGTGCCTACGCACAAAGAGAGTTAACGGACGCCCTGCTAACGCTTCAAACGAAGCATGAGTACAAAGGCGTCAAGGTTCCCCTTGCGCCCTTAGACACACTGGGCGGGTTGGGACCCGACCGACGAGGCGTGCATACGGCGTTCCATGTGCTTGACCCCAACAGCACGCCGACGCAGTACCCCGCGTTCTGGGGACACGAGGCAGATGCAGTCGATACACTGCAACAGCAGCCGAACTGCCACTTATCGCCGAAAACGCACGCTGCGCAACGCCTATGGAGCCAAGCGGGCGACATCCTGCTGGCAGAGCGAATGTGGCTGAACACGCAGCGATTGGTTGCCGTACATATGAGCCAGCCAGTGCTTTCAAATGTATGGTGGCCGTTCGCGCTAAAGCACGGACTCGCTACCCAGCACGCCAAGGCGCTTGTGCTCTGGCAAAACTGTTCGTTGGGGCTGTTAATGGTGTTTGGCAACCGTCAGGAAACGCGGGGAGCGTGGGTAAGCTTCAAAAAACAATCGTTAAGCAAGCTGCCCGTGTTGGATGTCAGAAAGCTTTCGGCGCAGCAGTTGCACCAGCTTGAGCAAGCGTTCAACGCCCTAAGCGGGCAGCCGTTGTTGCCGTTGCCGCAGATGGCGGCGGATCCTGTGCGGGCACAGATTGACGCGGCGGTAGCGCAAGCGTTGGGACTGCCCGACCTAACCCCGCTGCGCGAGCAACTCGCCCGCGAACCTGTGATTAGCCTGCAGCCCCTGCGTCAGCAACGACAGTCGGCGTAGCCGCTTAGGTACAATTCCCTGCGATGCAGCCCCTTGTCGGCGTGATTATGGGCTCCAAGTCGGACTGGGAGACGATGCGCCATGCGGTGGAGACGCTCGAATCGCTGGGCGTGCCGTATGAGGTGCGGATTGTATCGGCGCATCGCACGCCCGACCAGATGTTCGAGTACGCCCGCACTGCCGAGTCGCGCGGGTTGGAGGTGATTATCGCGGGTGCAGGCGGCGCGGCGCATCTGCCTGGCATGACTGCTGCCAAAACCACGCTGCCCGTGCTGGGCGTGCCCATCGAATCGCACGCGCTCAAGGGGCTCGACTCGCTGCTGTCGATGGTGCAGATGCCTGCGGGCATACCCGTTGGGACGCTGGCAATCGGCAAGGCGGGCGCGATTAACGCTGCGCTGCTGGCGACGGCGATTCTGGCGAACAAGTACCCGCAGTACCGCGACGCGCTGCATGCGTACCGCCAGCGCCAGACGCAGGCGGTGCTGGAGAACCCTGACCCGCGCACGGAGTAGGCGATGCAAGTCGGCATTCTCGGTGGGGGGCAACTGGGCAGGATGCTCGCGCTGGCGGGCTACCCACTTGGCGTGCGCTGCGTGGTGTACGACCCGTCGCCCGACGCCTGCGCTGGCGAGGTCGCGCCACTGCTGTGCGCCCCCTACGACGCTGCCGACTCGCTCGAACGCTTCGCGCTGGGCAAGCAAGTCATCACCTACGAGTTCGAGAATGTGCCTGTCGAGACGGCGCGGCAGCTGGAGCGGTACGCGCCCGTGCGCCCGACGCCCCGCGCGCTGGAGCTGTTCCAAGACCGCCTGCTGGAGAAGCAGTTTCTGCAGGAGGTGGGCATCCCGACGCCCGCGTTCGCGCCTGTAGACCTCGACAACCCCGCGGGCGCGCTGGAGCAGGTCGGCTGCCCTTGTGTGGTCAAGGCGCGCCGCGGGGGCTACGACGGCAAGGGGCAGGCAGTGGCGCAGACGCATGGCGACTATTTTCGCGCCGTCGCGCAACGAGGCAGCCAGCCGCTGATTGCGGAAGCGTTCGTGCCGTTTGAGCGCGAGCTGTCGGTCGTCGGCGTGCGCGGGTCGAACGGCGAGACGCGCGTCTACCCGCTGGTGCAGAACCACCACCACGAGGGCATCCTGCGCCTGTCGGTTGCGCCTGCGCCCAACTCGGACGCGCTGCTGCCGACCGCCTACGACTACATCCAGCGGCTGACCCACGCGCTGGGCTATGTGGGGGTGATTGCGCTGGAGATGTTCCAAGTGGGCGAGCAGCTGCTGGCGAACGAGGTCGCCCCGCGCGTGCATAACAGCGGGCACTGGACGATTGAGGGCGCGCACACCAGCCAGTTCGAGAATCACCTGCGCGCGATCCTGAACCTGCCGCTGGGCAGCACGGCGGCGCGGGGCGTATCGGCGATGGTGAACCTCATCGGCGAAGTGCCCGACATCGGAGCGATTTTGCGCATCGAGGGAGCGCATCTGCACCTGTACGGCAAGTCGCCGCGCAGGGGGCGCAAACTGGGACACATCACGCTGTGCGCAGACGATCACGCCTCACTGCGCAAACGGCTGGCGCTCTTGATCAGCCGCGCGTCGTTGCCCGTGCCTCTCGACGACACGCGCTGCTGACCTGTCGCACGGAACGCCAATCGCCCCTTACTCTGGCTCCACGCCCAACTCGCGGAGCCGTTGCGCCAGCCGCTCGGCGCGTTGGCGTTCCTGCTCCGCACGCGCCTGCGCCTCCTCCAACGCCGCCGCCAACTCCTCATACCCCACAAAACGACCCCCATCAGGACGCACCACCACCAACTCCCCACCCTCCAACTCAAAACGCACCCCCAACAACGGACTGACCCAACCC
>JAIMAN010000003.1 GCA_023511915.1 Armatimonadota bacterium | reverse complement strand
GTCGGGAGCACATTACGGATTTGGGATTCAGGATAGACTTTTGCAGATTTACACTGATAATGCTATCGGTAATATTGCCTTCGGATATGGCAGCAGTGCAAACTTCACCGAGGTGATGCGTATCGAGGGCACTGGCAATATCGGTATCGGCACGAGCTATCCAGAAGAGCGTCTGCATGTGGCGGGCAATCTGCGACTCGATGGCGAAATCCGAACTCTGGGGCAGATCGTGTTGCTTCCAGACTGGGATAATGTCGGCGATGATTTTGGTGTCAGAATCGGACCTAGCCAAGCCAAAGTTCCTCCCTACACTCCTGTAGGTTTAAGTATCAATATGCGGGATATGACTGGTATTCCGCTGTATTTGGCAACAGGCGGCACACCGTCAGCTTGGCTCGGGACAATAACGGCGATTAATCATGGAGATGGTCGTGCAGGCTTTTTTCAATCTAATGGACAGACCTGTGTTATAATCACAAGCGGCGGAGGTTCATATGTAGGCGACTGGCCATCGGGTTGGCGTGGTGGTCTAGCCACATGGGACATCTGCGCTAGTGGGGTCTACGCTTCGGAATTTCGCACACGCTCCGATGAACGCCTCAAGCGCGACATTCAATCGCTGGACGCCAGCAGTGAACTCCAGCGGCTCTTGAGCCTGCGCCCCGTGTCCTACTACTGGCGCGACGAACGCCTGCCCCAGACCATGCAGTACGGCTTCATCGCGCAGGAACTGCGCGAGGTGTTCCCCGAACTGGTATCGGAAGGCGAAGACGACCAGCGCACCCTTGCGGTCAACTATCAGGCGCTCATCCCCCTGCTGGTGAACGCGCTGCAGGCGCAACAGGAGCAGATTCGGCAGCAGGAGACGCGCATCCAGAAACTCGAAGCGGAGCTGCAACGCCTGCAGGGGACATCGCCGAAATAACCCAAGAACCGAGGTGGTGAGCACCATGCGAACGATAACAACGATACGCAGTCTGTCGCTTGCGCTGGGACTGTACGCGCTGACGGTCAGCGGCGTCGCCCAGCGTCTGAACTGGTTAGGTCCCATCGAGGTGCGCGGCGTGACCAACAGCGGACTGGTCATCGGCAAAGCCGCCAACGATCAGGGCGGCGTCCGTACCGTGCGTGTCCATCGTCGGCTCGGCTCGGAACTGGGGGGCACGCTTGGGGGCAACCACAGCGAAGCGTGGGGCATCACGGGCAACGGGCTGGCTGTGGTCGGCTTCAGCACGCTGTCGAACGGTGCAGTACGCGCTTATCGGCAGCAGCCACTCGGCGGATTGCAGAACCTCGGCGTGCTGGCAGGCAACACCGACGACCCCTACTACTGGAGCGAGGCGCGCGATGTGAGCGCCGACGGCAAGACGGTGGTGGGGCGCAGCATCGACGCGGATGGACGGCTGCGCGCCTTCCGCTGGACCGAATCGGGCGGGATGCAGGACTTGGGCGCGCTGGGCGGACTGGTCAGCAGCGCGTTCGGCGTCTCCGCCGACGGCTCGGTGGTGGTCGGCTGGGCGTCCGACCCCTATGGGCGCACGCGCCCCTTCCGCTGGACTGAGTCGGGCGGGATGCAAGACCTCGGCGCCTTCGGGGGCAACACGGGCGATGCGTGGGCAGCCTCCGCCGATGGCTCGGTGGTGGTCGGCGCGGCGCATAATGTTCAGGGTCAGTGGCGCGCCTTCCGCTGGAGCCAGTCCACAGGGCTGCAACCTCTGGGCACGCTCGGCGGCGCGGAGAGCGGCGCACGCGACATCAGCGCCGACGGCACAGTCATCGTCGGGCTTGCCCGCAACCCCCAAGGACAATGGCGCGCCTTCCGCTGGACACAACAAACGGGCTTACAAGACCTGACGCAGCAGTACGCCCACCTGATGACGCCCGGCTCCTATCTGGAGGTCGCCCAGAGCATCTCCCCCAACGGGCGCTATATCGTCGGGCAGGGCTACAACGCTGCCACCCAGCGCACCGAAGCCTACATTCTGGAGACCGAGCCGCTCAAGCCCGGACGCATCCGATTCATCACAGAAGGCAATCCCACAGGTCCCTATGGAATCGCCACCAGCATCTCGTGGGACGGGCGCGTCGTGGTCGGCGGGTTCAATAACCCAGGCGCGATTCCACGCGATTTCGGTAGTGGATTCAGCTTTTTCATTGAGGGCGACGCTTTTCGCTGGACACCCACCAGCGGCCTGCAAGTCATCGCTCGACGCGCCACCGCGATGAGCGTGTCGCCCAGTGGCACGAACATCGCGGGCATCTGTTGGCGTGAAGGAACGGTAAGCAATACCGACGCGTTCGTCTGGACCGAACAGGGCGGCTTCCGACGCTATCCCCACCTGAGCTCTGGACAACTACGCAGCAACCCTCCCATCTATCTCGTGGTGGCTCAAAACCCCTATGAAGCGGCGACGGTCGCTATAGACTCTGCGCCGCCGTACCATCAATTGCCCGCGTTGGGCATCGTGTGGGGTGTATTTGAATTCAATGATGGGTTTCAAACCTACCAATGCTCAGGATCGCGCCTCCTTTCACTCTATTGGTACGATGCGGAGCCGCGCCAATCGTACGGGAATCCGGTTTTATTAGGGCTTGACACGCAATGCGGATTTCCGTTCATCATTCCGACCGATGGCATAACCGCTCGTGGGGTCTATATTGGCTACAGCTTTGAAGCTCGGTCCTACTTTGGCGTGCGCGAGCTTCCTGGCATAGGCGTTACCTACGCATTTTCCGCGTCGGCCGAGCCGTACTGGGGGACTGTCATCGCGGGGGCTTCTGGTAGCCACGCCGTTCGGTGGGTCCCGGTCGGTTTTGAACGCCAGCTACAACCGCTGGGCAGCCTGCCATCTACTCATGAATCCTATGCCGCATACGGTGTCTCGAAGGACGGGCGGGTAATTGTAGGCACATGCGGCGACCGTACCGGCCGCAACCAAGTTTACGCCTTCCGTTGGACCGAATCGGACGGGATGGAGGACTTGCAGGACACCTATGGGCATCTGCTTGCGGGCACGAACTACATCCTGCGGGAGGCGAAAGCCGTCTCCTATGACGGGCGCTACATCGTCGGGATGGCCTCTGCCTCTGTGCCCAATACCAATCAAGCGCTCTACTGGCTGGACACTTGGCGCGAGGGCGACACGAATGGGGATGGCTGCATCGACGACGCTGACCTGCTGAATGTGCTGTTCGCGTTCGGCACGCGGGGCACGGGCATCTCGCGCCACGAGGACATCAACTTGGACGACATCGTGGACGATGCGGACCTGTTGCTGGTGCTGTTCAACTTCGGGAGTGGATGCTGACCCTCACCCTCTGTGTCCCCCTCTCCCGCACGCGGGTAAGGGGGATATGGAGTGCGGAAGCGAAGCTTCCGCCCTGCTGAAGCTGGCGCTTCAGCACTCCACAAGGGTCGGCGCACGGCTCCCCTCGCCCACCCCGTGGGAGAGGGGCTGGGGGTGAGGGCAAACAACGCCACCCCCGCATTTTTGCAGGCGTTGCATTTTTCTGCAAATTCGATGCATTTCGAGCCGATTGGTGTATAGTAAGCACGGAGGTATCAGCGATGAAACGAGCGATGCATTTCGGGCTTATCGGATGGCTGGCTTTGACACTTGCCAGCCCGCTTATCGCACAACCGTTCACTTATCAGGGCATGCTCAAGCAGAATGGCAATCCTGTCAACGCCACGCTCAGCATGACCTTCAAACTCTACGACGCGCTCACAGGGGGCAACCAGATTGGCTCTGCCATCACCCAGAATGTCTCCGTGCAGAACGGGCTGTTCACCGTGGAGTTGAACTTTGGAAATGTGTGGACAGGCGGGGATCGCTACTTGGAGATCCAGGTGGGTTCCACTACGCTTTCGCCCCGTGTCAAGATTACGCCTGCGCCCTATGCCTCGTTTGCGCAGCGTCCGTGGCAGACGGCAGGCAGCAACATCTTCTACAACGACGGGAATGTGGGGATAGGCACGAGCAGCCCTGCGGCGCGCCTGTCGCTGGGCGGGGGCAATGCCAACACGAAGCTGGCGATTTGGCAAGGCGCGAACGCAGGCGAGGTGATGGGCTTAGGCGTCGGACCTGCCCAGTTTCGGCTGCATCTGAATAACGCCGGCGACCGCTTTTCGTTTTTGAACGCGCCGAATGGAACGGAGGTGATGACCATTCGGGGCGATGGGAATGTCGGGATTGGCACGAGCAGTCCGGGTGAACGGTTGCATGTGAATGGCAACATTCGGTTAGCGGATGACCGCAGCATCTTCGGGCTGGATAGTCTGGTCGGGTACAACGACTTGAAGCTCTACGGGGATGCGACCAGAAATCAGGGTATTGTCATCTATCCCGACGGGGATGTATGGGTCGGTCCACCTCATACGGCTTACAACCAGCCGTATGCGAAGCTAACTACGAACGGAATGCTGGAAGTGCTAGGGGATATTGGCCTTACCGACCCCGACATCAATACAACTCTTAATATTTCTCCAAGAAAGCTGTTCGGTGCAACCCAGAACGGTGCGGTGACTTTGGATATTACAAATAGGACTGGCGTGCTTGGCATTTGGGACAATCTGAGTGTTTCAGATAACCTGCATGTGGGCGGGAACCGTTTCACATTAGGTGGCGGCAGCGACCCAACTTGGAGGCGCGTAGAAGCTACAGTGTCTAATGTAGGTGATGGCGCGTATGTTGGCGTTGTCCAGACTTTCGGCGCTAACGGCAATGTCAACACACGACTTAGCTTCGTTGGCAACTATCCGAACCATGGAGGGATGGGTGTTTATGACGCCAACGGGGATTTGCAAGCTGTAATGTTTGTCGCTTCGGATGGGAATGGCTTGGTCGTAGCCGATAGTAAGTTCTTCCGCGTGCCCGATCCTGACGATGCCACGCGCGACATCTGGTACGGCTGTCTTGAGGGTCCCGAACTGGCGATGTATGTGCGCGGCACGGCGCGACTTGTGAACGGGCGCGCCCGCATCGAACTGCCCGACCACTTCCGCAAACTCGCCGATGAGCAGGGCATGACCGTCCAACTCACACCACGCTCCGCTGAATCAAAGGGACTGGCAGCTGTGCGTGTGAGCTTAGATGGCATCGAGGTGGCGGAACTGCAGAACGGGCGCGGCAACTACGAGTTCGACTGGGAAGTGAAAGCCGTGCGCAAGGAGCATCGCGACTACCGAGTATATCGCCCGTGGGACGAGGTGCTGCCGGGCGGTACTGACCCTGCTGAGGCGTGGGAGGCGCGCCTAAAGTCGATTCAGGAGCGTCAGGCGCGCCAGCAATCGCGCACGAACACCAAGGGGGTGCAACGATGAGACGCTGGGGTCTACTTGTGCTGGCGCTGCTATTCGCTGCCGCCGCGCACGCCCAATCAGGCGGCGGGTATGACCTAACCTGGTGGACGATCGACAGCGGCGGGGTTGCCTTCGCCGCAGGGGGAACCTTCAATCTCGGCGGCACGGTCGGGCAGCCCGACGCCAGCAATCCGCTCACGGGCGGCGCGTTCAGCCTCACAGGGGGCTTCTGGTTCACGCCGTGCGTTCTCTCCAACGGCGATGTGGACGGCAACGGCTGTGTGGACGACGCTGACCTGCTGCAGGTGCTGTTCGCCTTCGGGGCGACGGGGCTGAACCCCGCCGACCTGAACTGCGACGGCACGGTGGACGACGCGGACTTGCTGCTGGTGCTGTTCAACTTCGGGAGTGGGTGCTAAAGGCGCATGGGGCGTCGCCCGCGCAGGCGGCGCCCCCGACTTCCTTAGAGGCAGGATTTCCGTTCGGTTGAGTGTATCTTAATCGCGAGGTGCTGTCATGAGAAGAGGATTTACGCTCATCGAGTTGCTGGTCGTGATCGCGATTATCGCGATTTTGGCGGCGATTCTGTTCCCTGTGTTTGCGCAGGCGCGGGAGAAGGCGCGCCAGACCCAGTGTCTGAACAACACGAAGCAGATTGGGCTGGCGTTCCAGATGTATTGCCAAGATTTCGACGAGCGCACGCCCCAGAATCGCATTCCCCTCGCGAGCCGTCAGATTGAGGGCGCGCGCTGGGCATGTTTCAACAACACTTGGGGGCAGCCCGCGAACGCGCCCGCGTTTTTCCACTGGTACGATGTGTTCAAGCCCTACATGCGCAATACCGATGTGCTGGTGTGCCCGTCCAATCCGCGTCGGTCGTATGGCGACCCGAATGTGCTACGGAATGAGTATTACCCCAGCGGTGACCCGCGCGGCGCGGCGGGCTACGCGGTCAATTACGCGCTGACGCTCAGTCCCGATGGCTGGTGGAACGGGCGCGACTTGGCGCAAATCCCGCGCCCTGCGCAGACCGTGGGCTACTTCGAGACCTGGTGGACTTGCCCCGACTTGGGCTGGTGGTCACTGTACGGCGCGGATATGTGGCGGCACAACGGCGGGATGAATGTGATCTACGCCGACCATCACGCTCGCTGGGTCAAAATCTGGCAGACGCTGCGCACGCGCCACACAGGGCAGGTGGAGGACAACCAGTGGTGGTCTTTGCTGGTGGAAGCCTCGCCCGTTATCGGCGATGTGAACTGGCTGCGGGGAGTGGAGACGGAGGCGGTGAACCTGATCAACCAATACAACCCCGAGCGGCGGTAAAGGTATCAGTTCGGCGTCTCTGGTTGCGAGTGTGGTTCAGGCGCGCCGCGCCAAGCGGTTAGGCGCAGCCAGATGAGATCGCGCAGCATGCGCAGCCCGTCGCGCAACAGGCGCACTTTGGAGCCTTCCTGATGCATCCAGCGGATGGGCACTTCGGCGATTGCGTAGCCCAGCTGCCGCGCGTAAAACAGCGCCTCGAAGTCGAGGCTAAACCCGTCCAGCCGACAGCGCGAGAAGACCGCCTGCGCCGCCTCGCGCGTGAAGAGCTTGAACCCGCACTGCGTGTCGTGGATGCCGCGCACCGCCAGCAGTTGCACGACCTTGTTGAAGGCGCGACCCGCCATCTCGCGATACAGCGGCTGGCGTACCACCAGTTGCGACTCGCGCAGCGGGCGGGAGCCAATCGCAATCGCGTAGCCCTGCGCAAGGTACGGCTCCAGCTTCTCCAGCTCCTCGATTGGCGTGGCGAGGTCGGCGTCGCTGAACAAGATGCGCTCGCCCCGCGCGCGGAGCATCCCGTAGCGCACGGCGTAGCCCTTGCCCCGATTCGGCTGATACGCCAGCAGGCGCACCTGCGGCGCGCGCTCCGCGAACCGCTGCACAATCGCCTCGGTGCCGTCGTCGCTACCGTCGCTGACGATCAGTATCTCGTAGGGCTCGCCCCGCGCGTTCAGGTACTCCACGACGCGCTCCAGCGTGCGCTCGATGCGGCTCGCCTCGTTGTAGGCGGGGATGACCACCGACAGGCGCGGGGGACTATCCGCCACCGAACACCTCCTGCAGGGCGGTCTCGAACGCCCCCACCGCCTCCGCGCCGAACAAGCAGAAGCGCACGAGTTGCAGTTGCGTGCCGCCGTCGAGGTGCGCCTTCAGCGTCTGCATCATGATTCGCGCGCCCTCCTGCAACGGGAAGCCCGCGATGCCCATCCCGACGGCAGGCAGGGCGATAGTGCGCACCCCGTGCGCTTCCGCTAAGCGTAGGCTATGCGCCACACTGCCCCGAATCGACTCGGCGGACGCTTTGCCGCCCAGACGCATGCTGGCAGCGTGAATCACACACTGGGCGGGCAGGTTCCCCGCGCCCGTAATCGCCGCCTCGCCGACTTGTATCGGTCCATGGCGGTCGCACGCTTCCTGAATCGCGGGACCGCCCTTGCGGGCAATCGCGCCCGCCACCCCGCTGCCCAGCACGAGGTCGCTGTTGGCGGCGTTTACAATCGCGTCCACCGCTTGCTCCGTGATGTCCGCTTCCAGCACTTCGATGCGTACCCCGTTGTAGGTAATCGCCGTCATCGGCAGGGATTGTACCCGCTGCAGGGGGTATACTTACCGCCCGATGGGGCGGCGCGCTCGGCGTCCCATACGACTAAACTTAGAGGAGGAACCGAATGGCAGCAGCACACCATGTATGCGGCGGTCTGATACTCTCGGAGACGCACACCGACGCGGTGATGTATACCTATCGCGTCAAGCATGTGATGCACATGACCCGCACCAAGTTTCAGGATGCGTGGGTCGTGGAGTTAGAGGGCTACGGCAAGGCGTTATTTTTAGACAAGAAGATACAGTCTGCGCTGTTAGACGAATACATGTTCCACGAGCCGATGGTGCAGCCTGGCATGTTCACGCACCCGAACCCGAAGCGCGTGCTGGTGGCGGGCGGGGGCGAGGGCGCGACCCTGCGCGAGGCGCTGCGCCACAACACCGTGCAGGAAGCCGTGATGGTGGACATCGACGAGGAGTTGGTGCGCACCTGCGAGCAGTGGCTGCCTGAGTGGCACCAAGGCTCGCTGAGCGACCCGCGCACGACGCTGATTTTCGACGACGCCCGCAAAATCATCCCGCAGTACCGCAACCACTTCGATGTGATTGTGTCGGACTTGACCGACCCGCTGGAGGCAGGTCCGTCGCAGTACCTGTTCACGCGCGAGTTCTACCAGATGATTTATGACGCGCTGACCGACGACGGCGTGCTGACCGTGCAGTCGGGCGCGGGCGACCCGCTCTACCCGTACCTGTACGGCTGCATCGCCCGCACGCTGCAGGAGGTGTTCCCGATTGTGCGCCCCTACTGGTGCTTCGTGGCGTCGTTTATGTTGCCGTGGGGCTTCATTCTGGCGTCTAAGAAGCACGACCCGCTGGAGATTCCGCGCGAGGAAATCGCACGGCGCATCGAGCAGCGCAATGTGCAGGGTCTGCGCTACTACGACCCCGGCACGCACTACGGCATGTTTGGCATCCCGCCGTACCTGCGCGAGGTGATTAGTAAGGCGCGCGTGCTGACCGACGAGCAGCCGTTCCTGTGGGAGGCGTAATCAGGTACCCTCCTGCTGGTGTCTGAGTGGATCAAGGCATACGCACGCGCGTTGGGTTTCGATTTGGTGGGGACTGCGCCTGCACAGTCCCCGCCGCACGCCGAGTCGTTTTTGCACTGGCTGGCGCAGGGCTACGCAGGCGCGATGGAGTACCTGCAACGCACGGCGCATCTGCGCGTCAACCCTGCCGAGCTGTTGCCCGACGCCCGCAGCGCAGTAGTGGTCGGGCTGAACTACGCGCCCGCCGAACTGCCCGACACCGACTATCGGATTGCCCGCTACGCGCTCGGCGACGACTATCACCAAATCATTCGCGAGAAGCTGGAGACGCTGCTGGGCGCGATTCAAGCGGTCGCGCCCGATGTTCGGGGGCGCGCATGCGTCGACTCCGCGCCTGTGCTGGAGCGCGATTTGGCGTGGCTGGCGGGGCTAGGCTGGTACGGCAAGAACACCTGCCTGATTAACACGCACCGCGGGTCGTACTTTTTTCTGGGCGTGCTGCTGCTGACGCTGGAGTTGGAGTACGACGCGCCTGCCGAGGGCGGGTGCGGAACCTGTCGGCTGTGCTTGGACGCCTGCCCGACAGGCGCGCTGACCGAGCCATATGTGCTGGACGCCCGCAAGTGCATTAGCTACCTGACGATTGAGCTGCGCGACACGATTCCCGAACGCTACCGTGCGCCGATGGGCGAGTGGCTGTTCGGGTGCGACATCTGCCAAGAGGTATGCCCGTTCAACCGCCCGCGGGCGCATCAGCCGTTGCGGGCGCGACCGACCCACGAGCCGCGCTTTCAGCCCCGCGCCCTGCCGCGCCTGTATGACATCCTGACGATGGACGAAGCAGAGTTCACCGAGCGGTTTCGCGGCAGCGCGATTAAGCGCACCAAGTGGCGCGGGCTAATCCGCAACGCGCTGATCGTGGCGGGCAACAAAGGCGACCCCGCCCTGCGCCCGCTGATTGAACGCTACTGCCAGCACGAAGACCCCATCCTGCGCGAGACGGCGCACTGGGCGCTGGCGCGACTGACCGCCCAAGCCGAAGATAACGGTTGCCTGACGGGAAACAACGACGCTTAGACGGCAGGTACAATCTACCCTCAATGAACCCCATCGTTGTTGGCGTCGATACGGGCGGCACTTTCACCGATTTCGTGCTGTTGCGGGAGGGGCGACTGCGGCTGCTGAAACTGCCCTCCACGCCGCACATGCCTGAGCGGGCGATTGTGGACGGGCTGCGCTGCCTGCTGCCCGATCCGCCCCCGCACGGTTTCACGCTGCTGCACGGCACGACGGTCGGCACGAATCGGATACTGGAGCGCAAGGGGGCGCGCACGGCGTTTCTCACGACGGAGGGCTTCCGCGACCTACTGTTTCTGGCGCGTCAGGATAGGCGACAACTCTACTCACTCAAGCCCGAACCGCGCCCGTGCCTTGCCGAGCGCGCCCTGTGCGCCGAAGTGCCTGAACGCCTCGCGCACGACGGCACGGTGCTGCGCCCGCTGGAGACCGACGGGCTGGGACGCCTGATACGCCGCTGGAAGCGCGAAGGGGTAGAGGCGGTCGCGGTGTGCCTGCTGTTTGCCTACGCGAACCCTGCGCATGAGCGTGCGCTGCGCGAGATGCTGGCGTCGCACTTCGCTGTGTCGCTTTCGAGCGAGATCGCGCCTGAGTTCCGCGAGTACGAACGCGCCAGCACCACCTTCCTGAACGCCTACCTGACGCCGCCGATGACGCGCTATCTGCGGTCGCTGGAGCAGGAGGCGCGCGGGTTGGGCGCGATACGGACGCTGATTAGCCACTCGGCGGGCGGCTTGATGGACACGGGGCGCGCCTGCGCGCTGCCTGTGGGCACGATTCTGTCGGGTCCTGCGGCGGGCGTGATGGGCGCGTGGGCGGTCGGGCGCGGCGTCGGGGCGCACAGGCTGCTGACGCTGGACATCGGCGGCACCTCCACCGATATGGCGCTGATTGACCGCGAGCCGCTGCGCACGAACTTGAGCGAGATTGAGGGCATGCCGTTGCGCCTGCCGCGCTTGGATGTGCATACGATTGGCGCAGGGGGCGGGTCAATCGCGCGTTTAGACGCGGCGGGCGGGTTGCGCGTCGGTCCCGAAAGCGCGGGCGCAGACCCTGGACCTGCCGCCTACGGCATGGGCGAGTCGCCGACGCTGACCGACGCGCATCTCGTGTTGGGGCACTTGCTGCCGCAGGTGTTCGGCTTCGGGCGCGTGGCGGTTGACCCCGACCGCGCGGCGCGAGCGATTGAGCCGCTGGCGCACGCGCTGGGCTTGAGCCTGCATGCGGCAGCCGACGCGATCGTGGCGCAGGCGCAGGCGAAGATGGCGCGCGGGCTGCGCAGCGTCTCCGCCGCACGCGGGATCAGCCCAGAGACCTGCACGCTGCTGGCGTTCGGTGGGGCGGGCGGGCTGCACCTGTGCGCGCTGGCGCGGATGCTGAGCGTGCGCCAATGGGTTGCGCCGCCGTATCCAGGCGTGCTGTCGGCGTATGGGCTGCTGTGGATGGACGCTGTGCATGAGGCGCGGCGCACTGTGCTGACGCCCTTGCCCGACACGCGATCCGTGCGACTGGACGCCGTGCTGCTGGAACTGCGCGCCGAGTGCGAGGCGGCGATGCATGCAATGGGCGTCCCCGCCGACGGCTACGAACTGCACGCCTTTGCTGACCTGCGCTACGCGGGGCAATCCTACGAGATTACCGTGTCGTTTGACCCCGACCGCCCCGCGCACGCCCGCGAGGCGTTCGAGCAGCAGCACGCGGCGCGCTACGGCTTCACGATGCCCGACCGCCCTGTGGAGTTGGCGACCCTGCGCCTGCGCGCGGTTGCGCTGCACCCCAAGCCTGCAGGCGCATGCTGGGAGCCGCCCGACGCAACGCTGGGCGACCTGCCCAACACCATGCGACTGACCCTGCACGGCGAGACGGTGCAGGTTCCCGTCATCCCGCGCGGCGCGCTGCAGCCGAATACGCCCATCCCCGCGCCCGCGTTGATTGTGCAGCCCGACTCGACGCTGCTGCTTGAGCCAGGCTGGGAAGTGTTTGTGGACAGTCGCACAGGCGCACTGATTGGGAGAGCAGTATCGTAGGAAACCACACGCTGACGGCGAATTCCATACCCCGTGCGACGCAGGGAGTCGGCAACGCCGCGCGCGGATTACGACACGCCATGGAAGGAGTTCCTGACGGTCTTCTTCCGCTGGTTTCTCAAGCTGGTGCTGCCCGAACTCTACGAACGCATCGACTGGCGGCGACGCCCTGTGTTTCTGGATAACGAGTTGCGACGACTATCGCCCCGCAGCGAAACAGGACGCCTCTACACGGATAAACTGGTCAAGGTGTGGGAGAAAGGTAGTCCGCCGAAGCCGTTTCTGACGCATCTGGAGGCGCAAAACCAGCCTCGTGGCGACCTGCCCGAACACACCTACATCTACAACGCCCGCATCTGGATCGAGACGCGCCTTGATGTCGTCAGCATCGTGATTCTGGGCGACAAGAACCCGAACTGGCGACCCCCAAATCGCTACCAGCGGGAGATGCCAGGCACACGGTTGGATTTCGAGTACCACCTTGTCAAACTGCTCGACCTCGATGAAGAGTGGTTGCTTCAAGAGGCGCGTCAGCGCACTCCTGCAGCGCTGATGCTGCTGGCGTTTCGTCGGGCGCACGAGACCGAGAACGATATGCACGCCCGCCTTGAGGCGCGCTGGCAGTTGATTCGGCTGATGATTGACAGGAGGTATAATCCAGAGCATCAGGCGCATATCGTGCGTCTACTGGAGTGGGTGATGATACTGCCAGAGGTTCTGGAGAAGCGGCTTGACGAGCTGATTGAGGAGTATAAGCGCGAGCGGGGCACGACCTTTGTCTCTCGCTTCGAGAAACGCGCGATCCGCGAGGGGTTGATGGAGGGCATCCAGCAGGGCATCCAGCAGGGCATCCAGCAGGGTGTTGCCGCGATGCGCGACGCTGTTATGCGTGTGCTACGCCGTCGGTTCGGCGAGGCGGCGGAGCAGGTGCGCCCTGCTATCGATGCTATCGACTCGCTGGAGGTGCTGGAGTCGCTGGTGGATGTTGCGTTGGATGCCCCGACCCTGCAGGCGTTTGCAGAGGCACTGCCGCGCGATGCTTCGTCGGCGAGTTAGCCCTTCCGAATGACCGTTGCAGAGGTTTTGCTTCTCACGGGCGGCGGTCTGGCATACCAGACGCTGACCTACGCTGTGCCTAACTCGTTTCCGAGCACGCCCCAGCCTGGCGCAGGCGTGCTGGTTCCCCTGCGGAATCGCCTCGTGTTGGGGCTGGTGCTGCGCGTCTACACGCTGGACGACCCCAGTACGCTGGGCTATCCCCTGCAGCCCATCGAGTCGGTGTTGGCGCAGCCGCTGCTGGATGAGCCGTTGCTGCGGCTGATGCGCCTGATGGAGCGCACGCTGCTGTGTTCGCCTGCACAGGCGGCGCAGACCGTGCTGCCCACAGCGACGCGCTATCGGCTGCGCGCCGTGATTGAACTCGTTGCGCCCGCGCCGCCGTTGCGCTCACAGGCACAGCGGATGACCGCCGAAGCCATCCAGCGACATGGGGGGCGCGTGAGCCTCGCCACGCTCAAGCGCGAACTCGCAGCGGCGATTTGGCAGCCTGGGCTGCGCGGGCTGCGCGAGAAGGGCTGCGTGCGCACGGTGTACGAGCTTGCCCCGCCGACCCCACCACCCCGCGCCGAGCCGTGGGTGAAACTGTGCGCGTCGCCCGACGCGCTGGAGGCGTTTTTCGCGACGGAAGCCGCCCGCGCCCCCGCCCAAGCGCGCCTGCTGCTGCACCTACTGGAGCATCCCGACGGCAGGCTGCCCCGCCGCGCCCTGCTGGAGGCGACAGGCGCGAGCCTTACAACGCTGCGCGCGCTGGAATCGCGCGGGCTGACACGCCAAGTCGCCCCCGATGCAGAGCCAATCCCGCCCAGTGCGCCCCCGCCGACGCTTACACCCGCGCAGCAGCGCGCCGTAGACGCACTGCGCGACGCCATCCAGCACGGCGCGTTTCAGGCGTTCCTGCTCTACGGCGTCACGGGCAGCGGCAAGACGGAGGTCTACCTGCGCGCCGCCGCCGAGTGCCTGCGCACAGGGCGGGGCGTGCTGTTCCTCGCGCCCGAAATCGCGCTCACCGCGCAACTGACGCAGGCGTTCCGCGAACGCTTCGGCGCGAGCATCGCCATCCTACACAGCCAACTTAGCCCCGCTGAACGGTACGCCCAGTGGCTGCGCATCAAGCAGGGCGACGCGCCGATTGTGATTGGCGCACGCTCCGCCGGCTTCGCCCCGCTGCCGAACATCGGGCTAATCATCATCGACGAGGAACACGAGACCGCCTACAAGCAGTCCACCGCGCCGACCTACCACGCTCGCACGCTGGCGGAGGCGCGCGCCCGCGACGCGAACGCCATATTGCTGCTCGGCTCCGCCACACCTGCGCTGGAGACCTTCCACCGCGCCGAGATGGGACGCCTGCGCCGACTGGACTTGCCCGAACGGGTCGGCGGCGCGACGCTGCCCGAAACGCACTTGATTGACCTGCGCGGCAGACCGTTCCAGCCGATTAGCCCCGAACTGCTGGACGCGCTGCACGAGACGCTCGCAGCGGGCAATCAGGCGATTCTGTTCCTGAACCGACGGGGCTTCGCGCCGATGCTCCTGTGTCGCGAGTGCGGCTACACGCCGATGTGCCCGAACTGCTCCGTGTCGCTGGTGTACCATCGCGGGGCGACGCCGTTTTTGCTGTGCCACCATTGCGGGCATCGCGAGCATCCGCCGACGGTGTGTCCGCAGTGCGGCGGCTTGGAGATTCGTCCCTTCGGTGTGGGCGCGCAGCGCGTGGAGGCGACCCTGCGCGAACTGCTGCCCGATGTGCGGGTGGCGCGGCTCGATCGCGACGCCTTCCAGCGGCGGGGGCAGTACCTGCAGATTCTGTCGGACTTCCGCGCGGGCAATCTGCAGGTGTTGATTGGCACGCAGATGGCGGCGCGCGGGCTGGACTTCCCGCGCGTGACGCTGGTCGGGGTGATTAGCGCGGACACGGGGCTGTACCTGCCCGACTTTCGCGCCAGCGAGCGCGTGTTCCAACTGCTGACGCAGGTGATTGGGCGCGCGGGCAGGCGCGAGCAGCGCGGGCGCGCCCTGATTCAGACCTACAACCCCGACCACCCCGCGATTCAGTGCGCCCTGCGCCAAGACTACGAGGCGTTCTACAGGCAGGAACTCGCGTTGCGCCGTGAGGTCGGCTACCCGCCGTTCGTGCGCTTGGCAAGCATACAGAGCCAGCATGCGACCCCACCGCTCGCCGAGCAGCCGCTGCAGCAACTCGCCGACGCGCTCGCGCCCCATATCGGGGGGCAACTGCTCCAAATGCTGGGACCCGCGCCCGCGCCGCTGGAACGCCTGCAGGGGCAGTATCGATACCACTTGCTGCTCAAGTGCGCGCCCGACGCCGAGCCTGCCGACCTGCTCGCCCCCGCGCTGGCGACGCTCACACCCGACGCACGCGCCCGCCTGCGCATTGACATCGACCCGATGCACCTGTTGTGAGCGGCAGGAACGCCCTGACGCATGGCGAAACACACACCCAGATTGACGGAGGAGCGACATGCGCCGCTGGATTGGGCTGCTGGGGCTGTTGGTGGTGGGGTTCGCGCAACGCGGTGCGCCTTGAACCGCTGGACGCGCAACGCTTCGCCCAAATGAGCGAGACCGAGCAGGTGGAGTGGCTGATTGAGCAAGTGCTGGCGCGTTCCAAGCGCACGGATACCATCAAAGCGTTCGCGCGGGCGCATTTAGGGCGGCTTTACGCGGAAGCAGGGCAGTCGGACGCCGCCCAACAAAGCTTTGACCAAGCGACGGCTCTACTTACGCGCCCTTCTGAGCCTGTTTACCGCTTCTATCAAGCGACCGCACTGGCTCTGATGGCACGCTACTCGTCGCTCCCAGATCGCCCCGAAGCCGTCGCACAGTTTGTTGGGAACCTGCCTGAAGACTTGTTGCGCAGGGTCGCGTTCTGGGAGATAAGCAACGCCTATCGTCGGCGCGGCGACGCCGAGCCAATACGCGAGTTGATACGCATCGCTCCGCTGAGCGAGCGACGCGCTATGCAAGAGCAACTCGTGCGCACGCTGATTGAGCAGGGACAAGTGGAAGCAGGGCTGAAGGAGTTGGCGCGTGTGGGCAAGTGGGAAGACTATCGAATCGTTCGAATCGCCCGTGCGCTGCATCGTCAGGGACGCACGCAGGATGCCCGAACCTTCACCGACGCGCTCCGCGCCCGCCTGCTCCAGCATGCCGCCGCCAAAGGACACCTCCCTGTTCGAATCTCCGATTCCATCCGCGTCTCCACTCCCTACGGGGAGGTAGAAGTGGTGTTCAAGTCGTCGTACAACACGATATTCCTGTTGACGCGGGCGTATACGGAGTGGGGGCTTCCAGAGAGGGCGGAGAGGTTGATTGCCGCAATGACGCCCGAGAACAGTCTGCGCCAGCGACTGAACTTGGCGTATGCGCACTACACAATCGGGCAGCAGGCACAGGCGCGCCAACACTTGGAGCGCGCCCGCACAGAAGGGCAAGGGGTCGCCCGCAGAATCGCGCTCAAACACCTAACGCCCGTCGGTACAACCATCGAGATTGGATGCGCTGCTGCCTTCTGCGGCGAGCCTGCGCTGGCGTTGGGGGTGGCAGACACGATCCCGCTCTCCGAACAGCGCAACATTCTGAGCTGCATCCTGTGCGACTACACTTACCGACGCAACCCCTTCTGGAAGGAACTTCTGACCATCCCGTGGGACTAATCCTGCTGCACCCCCTATTGTGCCAAATGTGCTATAATACGCTGGAGGTCTGAAAGGATGATACGCCTAGCGACTCTTTTGGCTTTTGGTTTGGCGATTGGCGTACTCGGGCAGGCGCAGCAGTCGTTCCTGCTGATTCCCGATTGGACGAACGACCGCGTGTGTGCATTCAGCCCCGTCGACGGCAGCCTCATCAACGCGAACTTTATCCCGACCAACACGACCCTGTTCGCATCGCCTAAGCACGCACTGCCGACCCCATCAGGCACAATCCTCGTGTCTGACCAGGTAACTGACGCCATCCACGAGTTCGACGGCTTCGGCAACTACATCCGCACCATCGCGAACATCACCAACAACGCCATCGACAACATCCGCGGAATGGCGATCCGCGCGGGCAAACTCTATGTGACGGTCGGTTCTGGCTCCTTACAAAACACCATCCAGCGGTTCAATCTGGACGGCACGGGTCAGGAGACCTTCATCGGTGCGAACCTCAGCAGCCCATTCGCCATCTATTTCCGCGAGAACGACATGCTCGTCAGCAACTCCAACAATCCAGGACTGATACGGCGGTTTGACCTGAACGGCGCGTTTTTTGGGCAGTGGGGCGGTACGACCATCCGCTTCCCGCAGCAAATCACGCGCCGCTCGAACGGCAACCTGCTCGTGGCGTGCTTTAGCCCCCCTGCAGGCATCTACGAGTTCGACGCCGCAGGCAACCAAGTGGCGTATTATGCGGTCAGCACGGGTCCGCGCGGCGCGTACGAACTGGAGAACGGGCTGATTCTGTTCACGGACGGCGCAGGGGTGAAGGTATTCGACCCGAACGCGCCCAACCCCGCCAACACGGTGCAAACCATCTTTAGCCCAGGGAACTTTCAATACATCGAACTCTACGAGATCCAGCCTGGTGATGTGAACCGCGACCGCTGTGTGGACGACGCCGACTTGCTGCGTGTGTTGTTCGTCTTTGGGCAGTCAGGTTCGGGCTTGCCCGAAGACCTGAACGGCGATAATGCAGTGGACGACGCCGACTTGCTGATTGTGCTATTCAACTTCGGCAGCGGCTGCGAGTAGGCGCAGTTGCGCGACGGGCGCGTAGGTGCGCCGATGCGCAGGGCACGCCCCGTACATCTGCAGCCGCGTCAGGTGCAGCGGGGTCGGGTAGCCCTTGTGCTGCGCGAAGCCGTACTGCGGATACAGGCGGTCTAACTCGCGCATGATGCGGTCGCGGGCGACCTTCGCCAGAATCGACGCGGCGGCGATGCTCTCCTCAAGCGCGTCGCCGCCCACCACCGCCTGCTGGGGCAACGGTAGGTTCGGTATCGCGTGCTTGCCGTCCACCAGCACGCGCTGGGGGGGTATGGGCAGCGCGAGTATAGCGCGGCGCATCGCCTGCAGGCTCGCCTGCAGGATGTTGTAGCGTTCAATTTCGCGCGGGCTGGCAAGCCCAATCGCCCACGCGAGCGCGCGCTGGGTAATCGCCGCGTACAACGCCTCACGCTGCGCAGGGGTCAGTTGCTTGCTGTCGGCGATGCCCGCCAGCGTGTGGCGCGGGGGCAGCACCACGCACGCCGCGACCACAGGTCCCGCAATCGGTCCGCGTCCCGCCTCGTCCACGCCCGCAATCCACATCGTGCCCCCAATTTCACGGTTGCCTGCAGCGGTTCCTGCTGACGGAATCGGCAGGGGGAGTGATTGCCGTGTTTTCTGGGTGGCGTCCGCATCTGGGGCAGCAGGCGTTTTTGAGCAGTCGTGCGCCTGTGCGCGTGCTGGCGTGCGGCAGGCGGTGGGGCAAGACGGAGGTCATCGCGGCGGAGATTGCCCGCGCGCTGCTTACGGGCGCGCCGCGCCAAGTGCTGCTGGTCGCGCCGTCGCAGGAGCAGGCGATGCTGGGGTTCGAGCGTGCGCTGGAGTTTCTGCACCGTGCGGGGGCGCGTCCGACGGTACGGCGCACGCCTGCGCCGACGCTCGCGCTGGGCGACGCGCGGCTGTGGGCGCGCGCCGCCGCGCGGGGCGGGATGTTCCTACGCGGGCGCAAGGCGCACCTGATTGTCGTCGACGAGGCGGCTTATGTGCCCGAAGCGGTCGTCGCCGAAGTGCTGACCCCGATGCTCGCCGACACGGGCGGACGACTCGCGCTGATTTCCACCCCGCGCGGCAAAAACTACTTCTACCGCTACTACCTGCAGGGGCAAGAGGACGGCATCCGCGTCTGGAGCCTGCGCAGCCCCTCGTGGCACAACCCGCTGCTCTCGCCCACCGTGCTGCAGATGCAAGCCAGCATGATGACCCAGCGCCAGTATCAGATCGAGTACGGCGCGGCGTTCCTGGACGCGGAGGGGCAGGTGTTCCGCACAGAGTGGGTGGATCGCGCGCTGCTGTTGCGGCTGCCCGACGCGGGGCTGGTTGTGGCGGGGGTGGACTGGGCGCGCTATCGCGACTACACGGCGCTGGCAGTGCTGCAGGGCGCGCGGGACGGCGCGAAACTGCTCGCCGTCCGCCGCTGGCAGGGGCTGTCGTGGGCGGAGCAGGTCAGCGCGGTCGCAGCGCAGTTGCGCCAGCACGCCCCCGCGCGAATCCTCTGCGACCGCACAGGCGTCGGCGACCCCCTGCTGGAGAGCCTGCAGCGCGAGTTCCCCTATGCCGAAGGCGTCGCCTTCACCCAGACGCTCAAGCAGAGCCTTATCGAGAACCTCGCGCTGATGCTGGAACAGGAACGCCTGCAACTGCTGCCCGACCATGACCTGCTGCGCGAGTTGTACCACTTTGAGGCGACGCCGACCGCGCGCGGCGTGCGACTGGAGGGCGCGTCGGGCGTCCACGACGACCTGGTGATTGCGCTCGCGCTGGCGGCATGGACGCTCCCCGTCGCGCCCGCAGGCACAATCCGCACCAGCGGCGCGGCGCGAAAACCCTGATTGGCGCAAAATGTGATTCAAATCACAGACTCCCCGCTCGCGCAGGGGGTAATCTTTTGCCACGCTAAACATTAGGAGGCGACTATGAAGAAACGACTGTTGTGGGCGTTGCCCGTAGCGCTGTTGGCAAGTGCGTTCGTCGGCTACTCGGCGATGAGCCAGCGAGCCGAGAAAGATATCGTTGATACCGCTGTAGGCGCTGGTCAGTTCAAGACCTTGGTGAAACTCGTTCAGGAGGCGGGCCTTGTCGATGCACTGCGCGGTGAGGGTCCGTTCACCGTGTTCGCGCCGACCGACGAAGCCTTCGCGAAGTTGCCCAAGAGCCAAGTAGACGCCCTGCTCAAGGATAAAGAAGCCTTGCGCCGCGTGCTGCTCTACCATGTGGTTCAGGGCAAGGTTATGGCAAGCGATGTTACCAAGATGCGCTCTGCAAAGACCTTGCAGGGTCAAAATATCAATATCCGTGTTCGAAACAACACTGTTCGAATCAACGACGCGAAGGTCGTGAAGGCAGACATCGTCTGCTCGAACGGCGTGATTCATGTCATCGACAAGGTCATCCTCCCTCCCAACCGCAGATAAACATCTCCCTTCTGCCTGCTCCCCTCTCCGCCGCCCCCCTCTCGCCCCTGAGAGGGGGGTATCTCTTCGAGTGAGGTATAGTAAAGGCGATGAGCGACTTCGAGCGAGAGTTGGGCGTGCTGATCCGCGCGTGCTACCCCCTAATCTACCTGCAGACGGCGGAGGAGTCGCGTGCGGAGGAGACTCTCAAGCGGCTGGCGCAGGCGCGGGGCAAGCGGCTCTATGTATGGACGCTCACGCGCGGGTACGAGCCGCCGATTCCTGCGCCCACCGAAGCCGCCGCCAGCCGACCCCTCGCGCCCGAACTGGAAGCGATTGCCCAACTGCTGCGCCTGCAGGACGACGCGCTGGTCGTACTCAAAGACTTCCACCCCTACCTCTCGGACACACGGGTCATCCGCCTGCTGCGCGACCTCTACCCGCGCCTGCAACGCGCCCGACGCACGGTCATCTTCCTCGCACCCGTCCTCAAACTGCCCCCCGAACTGGAAAAGCAAATCACCGTGCTGGAGATGTCCCTGCCCAGCCGCGACGAAATCGCCCACAAGATTCAGGAAATCCTGCTGGTGCTGAAAGCAAGCCAGCCCGAGGTGCGCACAGATCTCACCCCGCAGGAACTCGACGAACTGGTCAGCGCGGCGCAGGGGCTGACGATGGACGAAATCGAGAATGTGTGCGCCCGCTCGATTGTGGAGCATAAGGCGTTGCGCGTGGACGCGATTCTGAGCGAAAAGAAGCAGATTGTGCGCAAGTCGGGTGTGCTGGAGTATTACGATGCCCGCGAGACGATGCAGGATGTCGGCGGATTGGACTTGCTGAAGGAGTGGCTGCGCAAGCGGCGCGCCGCGCTGAGCCAAGAGGCGCGTGCGTTCGGGCTGCCCGCGCCCAAAGGCGTGCTGCTGCTCGGCGTGCAGGGCACAGGCAAGAGCCTCAGCGCGAAAGCCATCGCGAATCTCTGGAACCTGCCGATGCTGCGCCTCGATGTCGGGCGCGTGTTCGGCAGTCTCGTCGGCGCGTCGGAAGCCAACATGCGCGCTGCCATCCGCACCGCCGAAGCCGTCGCGCCATGCATCCTGTGGATCGACGAGCTGGAGAAGGGCTTCGCGGGCGTGCAGGGGTCGGGCGTCTCCGACTCAGGCACCACCGCCCGCGTTTTCGCGACTTTCCTGACCTGGATGCAGGACAAGCGTGCGCCCGTGTTTGTGGTCGCTACCGCCAACGATGTGTCGCAACTGCCTCCCGAACTGCTGCGCAAGGGACGCTTCGACGAAATCTTTTTCATTGACCTGCCGACTGCCGAGGAGCGCGAGCAGATTTTCGCGATTCACCTGCGCAAGCGCGGGCGCAACCCGCAGCACTACGACCTCAAGCGACTGGCGGCGGCGACGGAGGGCTTTTCGGGCGCGGAAATCGAGCAGGTCGTCGTGGCGGGGCTGTTCACGGCGTTCGACGCAGGACGCGAACTCACGACAGACGACATGCTGGAGGAGGTGCGCCACACGGTGCCGCTCGCCGTGATGATGCGCGAGGAGATTGAGGAACTGCGCACTTGGGCGCAGTTGCGCACCCGCCCCGCCAGCAGCCGCGCCCCCGCCAAAAACGCACGCCGACGGGGGAAGTCATGAGGCACTACCAGTAATACCTGACTTTGCCGTCTGCACTGGTCGCCTTCATCAGTTGAATTCGCTGGATGCGACCCGTGTTCGGATCATAGAAAGCGACTCGGACACCGTTGTTCCAAAAAATTCTTTCCAGCAGCTGCTCCATGTTGCCCTTGGCAGCGCGTGATTCTATGACTATTCGCACAAGAGTTTTTACCACAAGCGGGCAACGCTTTTCGTAGCCGCTGTGGAGGTTGACATGTACGCAGAAACAACGCCCCTGCTCTATCGTAGAAGAATCGAGTAGATACCGTTCTGCAAAGGCGGGGTGCTCGTTCGGAGGTATGGGTACCAGCTGACCGTGAACGAAACGATAGCAAAAGCGGACATCGTGAACTGCTGGGGTAAATCTAAATCCTGCTCGCCTTAGCCTGCGCACATCGTCTCTCGTTACATCATATGGGTAATCATGCAGGCTTATAGAGGTAAGGTAAGGTAGTTCCTTATGCATCTGTTCTAACACGCGCTTGAGGTTCTCTTCCGAGACATACTGGCGCTCCATATCACACATCAGCTGGCATAGGCGGCGTGCATCGCGCTGGACGATAGCCTCCATCGTCCAGCGCGCTACCGTTTCTGGAGAAGGAGGGCGCGTGAACCACCAATAGAGCAGCGCCCCTAAGGTAAACATCACAAGTGATAGCAATATTTTACGATCTTTCGCGATTCTCATGGCTGAGGAACTGGGTTTTCGGGCGGCCAAGGAGCAGGTCCGACGCAATAATTATTCTCGCACCTGTGGTAGTTAGAAACAAGGGCGCCCTGCCCGCAAACGAACCGCTCAACAGGCCGAGAACAGAGATTACCACGCGCGTCCTTACATTCGGCGCGCCAGCACTGTCCGCTGCAACAGTATCTATGGGATCGCCAGAAAGCTGTAATGTGCAGCAGCAATCGAAGGCGTCACCATCCTGCCTTGGACTGCACCCCGGCGGACAGGTTGCGTTGCAAGCTCGCTGACCGTTGCAGAACAGACCACAAGTGGGACCTCCAGCAGGGCTTATCTCGGCAAACACGAAGTAGGCAGCCGAAAGTCCAAACGTAATCGCCATAAGCATCTTCAAACGCCTCAGTGTTGTTCTCATCGCTGTTCACCTCCACTGCGAAAGAGTTCGCATAAGTTGGTTCTGTAGGCTGCTGTGTCCGGAATGACCCTTGCGGAGAAGCTACCATCGAGATGCACCATCATCGTGAAATTGTTGAACCACGCATCCAAAACTTCGCGATGGCAGGTGTCCATAATGATTGGGTACTGCATTCCCAGACTTCGATACAGTAGCCGCTCACAATTGACAGCCGCCACAACTCCTGGATGCTCATCTGGTCTGTAAAATCCCTCGTGAAAGTACCATAACCTGTAGAAGGCGCAGTGCGGGTAGACACAGTGAGCTACCCCACCGTTTCGCCAACATGGGTGTGAGTTGCAAAACTCGGAAGTATATGTGTGTGGCTGCATGGGTCTTCCTGTGGGGCAGGTCCAGCCATCGGGGAAGATACGGTCATAACTTGCTTCGAAAAGTCGTCGCTGATTATAGTCAGCGGGAAGCCCGATTAGAGAGGGCTTATCGACGGCTGGCGGGTCGATTCCCCCGTAGTCCTGGCGATAGTTCTCCAAGTGAATCCAGATTTGGCGCATTCGCGACGCGCATACCGCACGCAAGCTGCGCTCACGAATGGGCTGATAGGCAGCGTATACTATCCCCGCCAGTGTAATAAGGATCGCTATCACTATCAGCACTTCAACAAGAGTCCAGCCGTTGCGCCTGCCTTGCGCCCTCATCTCACACCCCCACATCCACAGTTGCCAAGCGCGGAGCCTTCAGACTGCTTGCTCAGCAGCGCGCCATTCGGACCAAACAGGAACCAGCGCGGGACAAAGTAAGCGTTCAAGCGCTTGTGCAGTTTACCTTCTGAATCTGCGTAGACGGAGACATCAGGTAAGCTTAGTTGTCGCTCTATCCGCTTCGCCTCGTCTTCACTGGTCATTACCAAGTAGATGCGCTTCACTGCTTCGCTTCCAGTGTCGTTCCGTATAAAATCAATACATCTTTTGCCACACATGCCAAGAGCAGTGACGCGAACCAGCTTAGTATCGCTTGTCTGAAACTCCTCCACACGCGAGCCTATGGGCAGCTCACGACGCTGGTAAGCGTAGCTACGAACCCTGTGTGCCCAGTCTGAGAAGACAAATTGCGCACGATACTTGGCGTCCGAAAAAACGCGCCTTGATTCTGGAGTTGCCGCTACAACCCACAGAAGCAAGCCACACAAGCAGATTTCTGCCACACCCAGCAATCTTATGCGCGTGTTAGCGGATGTTTGCATGGCACTCCAAGTTTACCAAAGCGCGAACTGACAAGTCAACACCCAAATAAGTGAATTTTTTTTTTCACTCATCTGTGGTATCCTTCAACAGTCCGAGCCGCAGTGCAACCAACAGTGCGCGATGCAAGCTATGCACACCAAGCTTGATGTAGACATTTCTGAGATGCGTTCTGACAGTATTTTGAGACAAGTTGAGCCGCTTAGATGCCTGTTTTACGGAGTCTACTTTCATAAACACAGATAAAACTCTTAGCTCTCCAGGTGTTAGTAGGTCGGTGTCAACAAGAGAGGCGTCTGGTGGGGGCGAGTCGTGATTACTTCCCGAGACGATTCTTACCCCATCAAGCTTGGACACCTGTTCTCTCATGAATGCTGCCACGAATTCATCGCGAGCGTAGATGCTAACCCGTAGCGTCCTCATGCTGACCTCCTACTGCCACTCACTGTCGATTATACCTACGGGGTTAGCGCTACGAATTTCCCCTTTTCATACCCCAACACCACCCCCTGCTGCAGCACGGACAGCGGAACGACCACCTTGTCGGGCAGCACCATCGGCTCGCTGGTTGGCGGGGTGCGCACGCCTTCGGGTGGCAGGAAGATGTCGTCGGGGCTGGAGAGTGTCGCCACGCCGTCGGCGTACTGCACGCGCCCGTCCGTGTGCAGGCGCATCGTGAAGCGACTGAGCGCGTACATCGGCTGGCTGGCACGCTCAGGGAGCAGCAGCGCGACCCCCTCATGGAAGCCCGCCCGCCAAATGTACGCGCCGTGAAAGTGGTCGGGCAGGCTGAGAATCATTAGTGGCTTGTCGGCAGGCGCGTCTCGAAGCGACAGCACGCTGCTGCGGGCAATCGCGCCTGCCTCGCCCCACGCCTCTGCCTGGCGCATGCCGCCGAATATATACGCCAGCAGCAAGAGCGCGGCAGCAGTGTCGAGAACGGGCGACCTCCGCGGGCGTGCGAACTGCATTAGCATCGCCACGACGCCAATCACACCGAACGCCGACGCTAGATAACTGTAGCGACTGTTGAGAAAATAGAGCGGCGACGGCTTGAAAATCAGCACAGGCAGCAGCGCAAGCAACATCAAGCCCACCAGCAACGACCAATCCACAGGTCGGGTACGAAGGCGGGGCGTGCGCTGCACATGCCATCCCGCCAAGCTCACGCCCACCAGCCACCCACCCCACAGCAGCGTGTCCCACAAGTCGCGCCCCAGCCCGTACAGAATCGCGGGCATCCCCATCTGGAACAGATACGCCAGCAGGTTCACCCCAAGCAGCCACGGGCGTTGCAGCGTCGCCCAAGCGTCGGGATACGCGCCCAGCCCCTGCACCACTGCCGTGCGCATCGCCCAGTAGACCACCAGCACCCCCCAGAAGGGCAGCGTCAGACGCCCCGCCTGCGCCGCGCCCAAATGCCGCAGCCACAGCCACGCGATTAGCGGGAAGGTCAGCAGCGACTCCTTGCAAAACAGCCCCACCGCAAAGCACGCCAGCGCGCCTGCATACGAACGCCGACACCCCTGCTCTTGGAAGCGCATTAGCAACAGCAGCGCGCCCAGCGCGCCCGCCGTCGCGACCATATCCGCCCGCGCCGCGAACCACGCCACCGCCTCCACATTCGCAGGCAGCACTACGAAAAGTAGGGCGGCGCGTATGGCTGCCCCCTGTGCAGGCGCGCGAAGCCAGCCCCAACGCGCCAGCACGCGCTGCGCCAGCAGCCACACCAACAGCCCGCACACGATATGCCAGACCAGATTCACCGCATGCGACGCCAGCGGACTCATCCCCCACAGCGTGTAGTCCAGATAGTAGTGCAGCGAGATAAGCGGGCGGAAAAAACTGGTCGGCGGATAGGTCGCGAACCCGAACGCGCCCCCCTGCTGGAGACGGTAGAAGATAGAATGGTCATCCGCCACAAAGTGCCCCTTGATGCGGATAGAGTAAACTGCAAGAGCCCCGTTGAAAATCAAAAGGACGTTCAGGAACGCCTCGCTGCCTCGTCCCATCGCCTACTCCTCGCCTTCCAGCAGCGCACGCACAGGAACCTCCAGCGTCGGCTCAAACAACGGCGACACCACCTCGTCCAACCCGTAGTACCGCAACGAACGATACCGCGCGTTGAACGCCGTCCCTACCGCAGGCGACACAGGCTCCCGATAAACCTCCACGCACCGCTCCACCAAGTTCACGATCCAGTATTCGGGGATGCCCGCCGCGGCATACAGGCTCATCTTCTCGGTGCGGTCGTACTCAAGGGAGGTGTCGGCGATTTCAATCACCAGCAGGGCGGTGGTGGGGTGGTGGGTGCGGTAGTCGCTGGGTTTGCCAGGCACGATTGCCACATCGGGCACAGGCTCGCTGTCGCCCAAGCGCAGGGGGTTCTGCACGCGAAGGTAGTAGGGCTTGGCAGGCAAGCGTCGCCCAAGGCTCTGCATCGTCTGGTCAACCGTGCTGCCGTGTTCGGGTCCGATGGGCGGCATCTGGACAATCTCTCCTGCAATCAGTTCCACGCGCTGTTGGTCGAACAGCCCCAGCCGCGCGAGTTGCTCGAACTGGTCGGGCGTGAAGCGGTAGCGTTGCACGCCTGCTTGAAGGGCAGGCTGCGTGCGTCGGGGACGCTTGCGTGTCTTGGCGACAGTGCTTGCTGGCATAACATCACCCCATGTAGGATACCTCTTTATTCAACGCGCTGCATCACGCGCGGGTGGGTGATTCTGCCGCCGTGCGCGACCAGAGTCTCGCGGGCGATTTCGTCCTCGTGATCGGGCGCGGGGGTGGGCAGCATGCCGACTTTGTGCAGGTGCGCGAGCAGGTTGTAGAGGTTGCGGCTGTAGAGCATGCTGGCGTCTACGGGCGCAGTCGCGGGCAGGTTCACTGCGCCGACAATTGTCACGCCCGCGTGCTGGACGGTCTCGCCAGGCTGGGTCAGTTCGCAGTTGCCGCCCCACTCGGCAGCGAGGTCGATAATTATGCTGCCTGCGGGCATCGCTTCCACCACGCGGCGCGGGATGAGCAGCGGCGCGCGCTTGCCCGGCACGGCGGCGGTGGTGATCACCACCTCGTGCTGCACGAGGTGTTCGCCGAGCAGGTCTTGCTGACGGCGCAGGGTCTCTTCCTCAAGGGCGCGCGCGTAGCCGCCCGACGCCTCCGCCTGCTCGACCTGCAGCGGGATTTCGACGAACTTCGCGCCGACGCTTTCGACTTGGTCGCGCGTGGCGGGGCGCACATCGTAGCCCGACACGGCTGCGCCGAGCCGCTTGGCGGTCGCCATCGCCTGCAAGCCCGCCACGCCCGCGCCAATCACGAACACCCGCGCAGGCGAGACCGTGCCCGCCGCGCTCATCAGCAGCGGGAACATGCGCGGCGACAGGTGCGCCGCCAACAGCACCGCCTTGTAGCCCGCCACCGTCGCCATCGACGAGAGCGCGTCCATGCTCTGCGCGCGGGTGATGCGCGGGATGAGTTCCATCGCGAAGGCAGTCGCCCCGCGCTCGGCGAGTTGCTGCACGCCCTGCGGACGGTACAGCGGCTCCATAAAACCGACCCAGATTTGCCCCGCGCGGATGTGCGGCAAGTCCGCCTCGATGTTCGGGTTCGCGCCTGCGGTGCGCACAGTCAGCACAACATCCGCCTGCGCCAGCACTTCCTCGCGCGTGGGCAGCACGGTCGCGCCCGCCTGACGATAGGCGTCGTCGGTGTGGCGCGCGCCCTCGCCCGCGCCCGATTGCACCAGCACCTCAAAGCCGAGTTTCGCGTACATCGGCGCAAGCGCAGGGATGAGCGCGACACGCCGCTCGTTCGGGTAGGTCTCTCGCAAAACGCCCAGTCGCATCGCGCCAATTGTACCTGCGCGGGTTTCGGTATAATCTTGGTGATGCTTCGGGTCGGACTGGGGGCGTTATTCGGCGCGGCGGCGGGCGTGTTTGCGGCGGCGGGCTGGTTGCTGATTGCAGGCGGCGCAGGCTTGGGCGCGACGCTGCTGACCATCGTTGCGCTGGTGGGCGTCGGGATGGTGGGCGGCGCGGTCGGCGGGTGGCTCTGGGCGAAGCGCACGCCGCCAATGTTGCCCCACTACCGCGAGCAGCACCTGCGCCTGCGCCAGATAGCACAGCAAATCCGCGCGAACCTGCAGCAGATGACGGGTCTCAAGAGCGCGTACCCCGAACTGGACGAAATCGTCGCCAAAGACGCCGACCTGCGCCACAAGGCGACCCGCCTACGCCGACAAATCGAGCAGCAGGCGCGACGCGGGCTGTCGTGGCAAGACCACCTGAGCGCGGCGTTCGACGCCCTGCGCGAAGGCGCGCTCGGCAGCCTCAACCGCTCCGAGTGGACTTGGCGCGCCTACCGCGCGAAACTGGAACGCGAACTGAACGCGCTCGGACGCAAACTGGAGCAGAACCACGATCCGTCGATGGAGAACACCCTCCAACGCGCCTACCGCCAAAAGGCACGCGAACTCGCCAGTTTTCGCAATCTGGAGCGCACGCTGCAGACGCTGGAGAACGAAAGCACGATGATCACCGCCAGCGTGGAGAACCTGCTGATGGAGACGATTCGGCTCAGCGCCGCCCCGCGCAGCGCGGCTCCGCGCGCCGACCTGCTGCTGGAGCCGCTGCGCGAGCAGATTCGCGCCTACGAGCAAGCCATCGACGAAATCTACCGCGCCCCGCAGCAGGAAGACGACGACGAGACCCTGCGCCTACAGCGATAGGCGACCACCCTGCGGGATTGGACGCCCGCCCTCCAGCCACAGCGGGACAGGCTTCAGTTCGCGCACGCCCGACTTGTCCAGCGTCGCCTGCAGCAGCACCGCCTGACGCGCCCGTTTCGAGCGGGGCGTGTGGATGAAGTTACCGACGCTGTAGAACACATGCGCCTTACCGACCCGCGCGTAGCCCTGCACCACATGCGGGTGATGCCCGACAATCAGCGTCGCGCCTGCGTCGGCAAGTTGGCGGGCGATGCGCCGCTGCTTGGCGTTGGGGCGCGTTGTGCCCTCGTCGCCCCAGTGGGGGATGACGACCAGCGCGTCGGCGTTCGCGCGCGCCTCGCGCAAGACGGGCAGCACGGCGTCCAGCGTCGCCACGCCGGGCGCGCGCTCGCCTGCAGGGAAGCCGCGCGGCACAACCGCCGTGAAGCACACGAAGGCGATCCGCAACTCGCCGAAGTCCACATACACCGCCTGCGCCGCCGCTGTGCGGTTCGCGCCTGCGCCCGCCCACCAGACGCCCGCCCCCCACAGATAGTCCATCGTGTCCAGCAGCGCGGTCGCGCCGTAGTCCATCGAGTGGTTGTTGCCCAGCGAGACCATCGAGACGCCCGCCAGACGCATGTGCGCTGCCAGTTCGGGCGGCGCGCGGAAGGTGTACTCTTTGGGCAGCGGCGCGCCGCGCGTGCTGATACAGCCCTCCATGTTAAGCGCCGTCCAGTCGGCTTCGCGCAGCAGGGGGGCAATCGGCTCAAACAAGTAGCCCAGCCCGCGCGCCCGCGCGATTTGCGACACGCCCTTGCCGAAGATGATGTCGCCTCCAATCGCGATGCGCACCTGCATTCAGCCCTCCAGCACGCGCAGGTACTGCCCGACGATGTGCCCCTCCTCGAACTGCTGCAACCACTCGTCGGGCGCAGTTGGCAGTTGCCCGTCCAGCCCGCGCACGATGGCGTCCGCCAGCGCGTCCACATCGCCCACAGGCGCCAGCGCGCCGTAGCGACCGCCGTCCAGAATCTCGCGCGGTCCGCTGGGGCAGTCGGTGCTGATGACGGGGCAGCCGCACGCCATCGCCTGAATCAGCGCGTTCGGCAGCCCCTCGTAGCGCGACGACAACACGAACACCCGCGCGCGGCTCATGTAGGCAAACGGGTTCGGCTCGTAGCCGGGCATGGCAACGGCGTCGGTCAGCCCCAACGCCTGCACCAGCCGCCACAGGTCGGCGTGCAGTTCGCCCTCGCCCAGAATCAGCAGGCGCGCGGGGCAGCGCTGGCGCGCCTTCGCGAACGCCCGCAGCAGGGTCGGGTAGTCCTTCTGCGGGGTTAGCCTGCCGACTGCTAGCACCACAGGCGGTGCGCCCGCCTCGAACCACGGGTGCTGGATTGGCTCCTCGCGCAGACGCAGCAGTCGCTCGGTAATCACGGGGTTGTAAATGCACGGGATGCGGCTTTCGGGCAGCCCTGTCAGGCGCAGCAGGTCGTGCTGCACGCCGCGCGACACAGCGACAATCGCGTCCGCCTGACGGTACATGGGAGCAATCAGCGCGGGCACGATGCGGTCTTTCGGCTTAACGGCTGCGCCGAACTCGTGGGTCGGCGTGTTCGCCTCGCGCACGACCACGCGCGTCGGAACCCTTGCCAGCCGTCGCGCCAGAATCGCCACAAGGTTCGGCTGGCTCAGCGTGCTCAGCAGCGCGTCGGGGCGTTCCCGTCGCAGGTAGCGCGCCAACGGCAGCACGGTGCGCACGGCGCGGTAGGTGTTGAGGTCAACGATGCGCACTTCGGGGCACAGTTCCTTGCGCAGTTCGCCCTGCGGTTTCATCAGCACGACCTGCACGGTGTGCCCCAGCGCGGCGAAGCGGTTCGCCAGCGTGACCAGCACCCGCTCCGCCCCGCCGACCTCCAGACTCACCGTAAACAGCGCGAGTTTCACGACGACACCCGTACCGCAACGATCCGAAACGCGTTCGCCCAGCGGATGCTCAGCGGGGTCAGCGCCATGAGGATCGCGTTCGCCGTGCGCACCAGCGGGTTGCCCTTCGCGCCCCCAAAGTAGGCATAGGCGCGGGCGCGGAAGCCGTAGGACTCAATCTGACGCGCCAACTGGAACGGGTCGAACAGCCGCTCGATGACCGCGCCTGAATAGGGATTCACAGGACATGCCTCGCCTGTGAATCGGGAGTTGGGCGTCTCGCCTGTGGCGCGGTAGCGGCGCACGGCATCCAGAATCGCGGGCTGGGTCATCCCGCTGGTGCGCCGCGCCAACTCCGCGACGGTTTCGGCGTCTAAGTCGGGGGCGCACTCGCGAATAATCGCCTCGCGCATCTCACGGTACGGTTGCCGCACCGTGTGCCCCTCAAACTTGCCCGCGGGTCCGTTTTCGAACCGCTGCCAGATTAGGCGCGTCTTGTGCGCTAAGGCGGGGTTCGCGCCGTTGTTGCCGTCGGCGATGAGCAGCACGCCGCCCGTGCGCAGCCACTGCGCCGCCCGCTCCAGGAACCGCTCCACGCTGGGGTAGTGCGAAATCGCCTCGTTGGAGAGAACCATGTCGAACGCGCCCTGCGGGTAGTCCGCTTCGTCCAATCCTGTCTGTGTCGCGTGCAGGCTCGTCAGCCCATGCTCGGCAATCATCCGCTGCAACACCTGCAGGCGGTCGGCGTAGGGGTCAAAGCCGTGCCCCTCGGCGACGCCCATAAAGTGCAGAATCACCAACTGCAGTCCCAGTCCACAGCCGACATCCAGCACGCGCTTGCCCGTCGGGTCGAACCGCGCCAGCGCACACAGGTCGTACACGAAGCGGGTGTATTCGCGGCAGCCTTCCAGCGTGTTCAGGCGCGGGTAGTAGTTCAGCAGTTCGGCGGCGTGTTCGGGGCGCGACTCGTCGCGCAGCACGGCTTGGTACAGCGCGTACACCTGCTGGGCGACTTGGGCGTAGTCAGGCATGGCAGGATTGTACCACACACAGGGTACACTCCAGTTATGCATCCGACGGCGCTGCTGATTGTGGATGTGCAGAACGACTTTTGTCCTGGGGGCGCGCTGGCAGTGCCCGAAGGCGACCAGGTGATCCCCCCGCTGAACCGCGCGGCGGCATGGGTTGCGCAGCGTGGCGGGCTGGTGGTCGCCTCGCGCGATTGGCACCCGCGCAACACGCGCCACTTCAAAGAGTTCGGCGGGTTGTGGCAGGTTCACTGCGTGCAGGGCACATCGGGCGCGGCGTTCCACCCCGACCTGCGCCTGCCCGACAGCGCGATTGTCGTCTCCAAAGGCACGGGCACGGAAGACGACGGCTACTCGGCGTTCGAGGGACACACCGACGACGGCAGGACGCTGCACGAGGTGTTGCAGGCGCACGGCATACGCCGCCTGCTGGTGGGCGGGCTGGCGACCGACTACTGCGTGCGGGCGTCCGTGCTGGACGCGCTCAAGCACGGCTACGAGGTCGTCGTGCTGACCGACGCAATTCGCGGGGTGAACCTGCAGCCCGACGACAGCGCACGCGCCCTGCAGGAGATGCAGGCGCACGGCGCACGCCTCGTGCCGACCGACGACTCGCTACGGGACGATAATTAGCCCGCTGCTGGACGCCCCGCGCAGCACCTGCTGCACAAACGCAGGCTCTGGCAGCGCGCCTTCGAAACTGTGGCGGTCGTTGACCACCGTCTTCGGCACCGCCATCACGCCGTAATGATTCGCCAGCTCAGGGAACTCCTCGCTGCTGACGCCTTCGGCGGTAATCAGGTCGCTTGCCATCGCCAGCTTGTGCGCCATGCGCACTGCGGCAGGGCAGTAGGGGCACCCGTAGGTCACAAACACCCGAATATGCACGGGGTTGCGCAGGTTCGCCAGCATCAGGCGGCTATCAGGGGACAGCGCAGGGTCGCCCTTGCCGACATCCTCGATCGCCCCGATCAGCGAGGCGAACTCGAAGCCTGCAGGCGCGCCCAGATAGCGGACGCCGTAGTCTTTGTCTTCTGTGCGCACCACGATTGCGGGCGCGTGCGTGATGCCGTACTCCTGTGCGACGGTTGGCTCCGCCTCCAGCGCGTGCTGCTCCAGCGTCAGCTTGCCCCCGCTGACGCTCACCAGCTCCTGCATCAGGTGCGAGACCAGCTCGCTGGTTTCGGGCTGCTGGTTGGTGGTGAACACGACCAGCTTCACCGTGTTGGGCAGCGCCGAAAGCCGCTGCGCTAATACCTGTCGGTCCTTCTCTTGGATTATCGTCATCGTCGCCTCCGTAGGTGGTGTTCCACACTGGTTAGAGACGGCAACGGCGTGAAAGGTTGCATAGTTGGCGCATTGCTATCAGCATCGCTCTAACCCTCCTCATCGGGGCGCCTCCACGGGGTGTTTTCCCGCGCCATCATGATTGCTTGCTCGATCTCAGCAATCAGGTCTTCACTGGCGCGCCAGCGTCCCCAAAAGGGGTTGTCAGGGCATGGGGGCGACTTAATGTCTACCTCCACTCGTGTGCCGTCGGGCAGCGGCGGCGGCTCGTCCAACTCGATGGTACGCCCTCGGATCACGCCACGCAGGCTCACGCGATTCACCTCTGCCTAATTATACGCACTCCAATCAGCCCCCGCGCGGCTGGCACCGCTCGAAGGCATCGCGTAGGGCTGCCAGCGGGTCGCCTTTGGGCACGAACTCCTGCCCAATCCAGCCCGTGTAGCCCGTCTCCTTGATGGCGCGCATAATCGCGGGGTAGTTCAGTTCCTGCGTGTCGTCGATCTCGTTGCGTCCGGGGTTGCCCGCGGTGTGGTAGTGGGCGATTTTGTCGTGGTGCGCCCGAATCGTGCGGATGATGTCGCCCTCCATGATTTGCGCATGGTAGATGTCGTACAGAATCTTCACGCGCGGCGAGTTGACCAACTCCACCACGCGCACGCCCCACTGCATGCGGTCAAACTGGTAGTCGCGGTGATCCACCTTGCTGTTGAGAATCTCCAGCGCGAGCGTAATCCCCTTCTGTTCAGCGTAGGGCGCGACGCGCTTGAGGCAGGCGACGGTGTTTTCGATGCCCTCCTCGTCGGGGCGACCGCGCCGATTGCCCGAAAAGCAGATGAGGATGGGGATTTCGTACTTGACCGCCTTGTCGATGTTCGCCTTCAGTTCGTCCTCGATACGGCTGTGGTTGCGCGGGTCGTTCATGCCGTTCTCAATCGTACCGTGCCCCCCGTGCGTGACGATGTGCATATCGGCTTCCTTGATGGCGTCCCACAGCGGTTCAGGCACAAGTTCGAAGCCCTCGTAGCCGATGCGTTTCGCTTCGGCAATCAGTCGTTTCGGTTCCACGCGCCCTTGAAAGCACCACCAGCAGATGTCCTGTCGCATGCGTCCACCTCGCATAGCAGGAGTATACCTGCACGGGCGTTGGTTGGGGTATACTTTGCATTCGCGCATGGGGTATCCTATCGCGCGCGTAGAGACGCAAAAAGCGAGGTGCTATGATGAACCACACCGTATTGCAGGAAGTGGAGCAGCCCTACCTGAAGCAGGATGTGCCGGAGTTTCGCCCCGGCGACACGGTGCGCGTGCATGTGCGCGTGGTGGAGGGCGGCAAGGAGCGTATCCAGATTTTCGAGGGCGTCGTGATTGCCCGCAAGCATCGCGGCATCGCTGACACGATTACCGTGCGCAAGGTCTCGTATGGCATCGGCGTGGAGCGCACCTTCCCGATTCACTCGCCGATGGTCTCAAAGATCGAGGTCGTGCGCAAGGGTAAGGTGCGCCGCGCGAAGTTGTATTACCTGCGCAACCTGTCGGGCAAGGCGGCGCGCCTGAAAGAGGACATGAGCCGCTGATGGAGCCGTTCGCGCCCCCGTCGGGACCGCTGACCTGGATCGAGACGCTGGCGCGGCTGCCTATCGTGACCGTTGTGCTGGCGATGGCGGTCTGCACAGCGATCCGACTCCTCGTCGCGCCGATTCAGAACCGCCCCGCGCGGTTCGTCAACAACCTGCTGGACGCGATTATCTACGCGGGCATCTTGGTCTATCTCATCATCCGCCCGTATGTCGCGCAGCCATTCTATATCCCCTCCGAATCGATGGTGCCCACCCTGAAGGTCGGCGATGTGGTGATGGTGGGCAAATATAGTTATCGCTTCAGCGAGCCGAAGCGGTTCGATATCGTGGTGTTCCGCGCGCCCGACTGGGCGCTGAACCCGTGGCAGACGCCTGGCAAAACCGACTTCGTGAAGCGGCTGATTGGCATGCCAGGCGACATCATCGAGGTGCGGGCAGGCGAAGGGTTGTACCTCAACGGCAAGTTGCTGAACGAGCCGTACCTGAACGGCGTCCCGCAATACTCGATGAAAATCATCGACGGCTGGGTCTACGAATACAACGACTTCGGCGACATCTGGAAGGGCGGCGAGAACACCATGCGCAAGCCCGTGTTCAACGAAGCGGAGCGCCAGAAGGTGCTGCGCACCCCCTCGCAGCCCATTCCGAAGGGTAAGTACCTCATGCTGGGCGACAACCGCAACAACAGCAGCGACGGACACCACTGGGGCTTGCTGGACGCCAAGCGTGTGGTAGGCAAGGCGCTGTTCGTGTTCTGGCCGCTGAACCGCATCGGTCCTGCAAACCGCAGCGAGTTGCCGAAGGTGGATTAGCCGACCGTATTCTGCGGCTGCCCCTCCAGAAACGCCTTCAGGTTCGCCAGCGTGGTGTCCAGAATGCGTTGCACCGCCTCGTGGCTGTTGAAGGCGATGTGCGGGGTGAACACCACATCGTCGCGCCGCAGCAATAAGTGCGCCTGCACGACCTGCTTGAGCGTCTGTTCGGCGAGGGGCATCTTCAGCAGCGCGCTCTCCTCCGTGATATACTCTTCGCCCTCAATCACATCCAGCCCCGCGCCCGCCAGAATCCCTTCCTCCAGCGCCCACAGCAGCGCTTCGGTGTCCACCACGCTGCCGCGCGCGGTGTTGATGAGCAGCGCGCCGCGCTTCATCTTGCGCAGCGTCTCGCGGTTAATCAGGTGATGCGTCTGGGGCAGCGCGGGCACATGCAACGACACAATGTCCGATTCGGCGAGCAGCGTGTCCAAGTCGGTGTAGGTGAATCCCAGCACCTCCGCCAGCAGCGGGTGCGGGCGCATGTCGTACGCCAGCACGCGCATGCCGAACCCGCGCGCGATGCGAATCACATGCAGCCCGATATTGCCCGCGCCGATGACGCCCAGCGTCTTGCCGTACAGGTCGAACCCGCGTAACTCGCGGATGCGGTACTCGCCGCGCAAGCCCTGAAAGTACGCCGCGTGCAACTTGCGCGAAAGCGAAAGGATCAGCGCGAAGGTGTGTTCCGCCACCGTGTTCTCGCCGTAGTGGGGCACATTGCACACCGTAATCCCGCGCGCGCGGCACGCCTGCAGGTCAATATGGTCGTAGCCTGTGGACATCGTGAGGATCAGGCGTAGGTTGGGCAGCGCATCGATGACGGCGCTGCTGACCTTTGTCCAGATGAAGACGACAATCGCGTCGTAGTCGGCGTATTGGGCGGCGGTGTCGGGCGTGAGGTGATCCTCGAAAAAGTCCGCCTGCACGCGCTCGGCGATGCCCAGTCGTTGCAAGCCCGCGAGCAGGTAGTCGGGCTGCCACGGCTCTAAGTCGAAGAAAGCCACACGCATGGGGCGTCTCCTATCGCAGGGCGACCTCCACTGTGCCGTTGCGGGCGCGGCAGACGCCGATGAGTCGCGCGCTGCCGACGATGTAGGTCTCGTAGATATGCACGGGCACTTCGCGTCCGAGCGCGCGGCTGGCTTCGTCGTAGCCCAGTCGCGCGGCGCGTGCAGTGTACCAACGGGGCAGCGCCGCCGCCGCGTTCAACCGCAACGCCAGCGCGCCGTTGTCGGTCTGAATCACCTTGAAGCGCAGCGGGGTGTCCAGTTCGCGGTAGTGGTGGGTCAGTCGGTCTGCCAGCGTGCGCAGTTTGGCTTCGTCGGTCGGCTGCTGTTGGGTCTCCTTGCGCACGGTGGGCAAGCGGTCGTTCCACACTGGCTCGCGGAAGTCGAAGGTCTCGTGCATTGCGTCTTCGGCGCGCTGCTGCTCGGTACGCGCCCACCCCAGCAGTCCTATGACAGCCAGCAGAATCACCAGATACGGCGAAAATCGCCCAATCGTTTTCATCGCGCCACCCAGCATATTATACACCATCGGCAGGAAACGCGCCGTGCGCTGCGAAATTGATGTCTATGCCCCGCGAATTAGAGCCGTCGCGCGAGAAAGTCGGCTACAAGTCGGTCATCGACATGGGTCGGGAGGCGAGCGTGCCCTTCCCGCACAACCTGTGCGACTACCCGACGAAGATTCTGCCGCAGGTGATGGGCGAGTTCGTGGAGCGGCTAAGTGCGCCAGGCGAGGTGGTGCTGGATCCGTTCGCAGGCGGGGGCACGGTCGCCGTGGAGTGCGCCTTGCGCCAGCGACGCTCTATTAGCGTCGACATCAGCCCCTACGCGCTGGAGGTCGCCCAGAAGAAACTCGCCGCGCTGCGCACGGGGTCGCTGTTCGAATCGCCGCGGGTGGATGCGCAACTGTGTCTACGCGCCGACGCACGCGCACTGCCGATACGCGCCGACAGCGTCGACGCTATCGTGACAGACATTCCCTACGCCGACATGATTCGCTACTCCGACCTGCCCGCCGACCTCAGCACGATTGAGGACTACGACGCCTTCCTCGACGCGCTGGCGATTGCGTTCGACGAGATGGCGCGGGTGCTGAAGCCCAATCGGTACTGCGCCATCTTCGTGGCGGACTATCGGATTGCCCGCAGCCGCGTGATTTTGCCGTTGCACGCCGATGTGATTGGCTTGATGCAGGCGCGTGGGTTCGACTTGTTCGACCTGTATGTGTGGCGGTACTACCGTTCGGGCGGGTTTCGCCCGTTCGGCGCAAAGCCCTATCAGGCGATGAATGTGCATTCGTACATCTTGGTGTTTCATAAGCCCATCGCGCCGAAGACCCTGGTCAAGAACCGTCCTGTACGGTATCGTCCGAGACTAACTGAGAAACTTCAGCAGACTACTCCGCACTCAACCGCGCATACTCCTGTCGAAGCGCGTTGGCGTCTTGGGTGCGCCCCTGCGACTCGTAGAGCGTCGCCAAGTCTTGCAACGCCTGCAGGTGCGCGCTGAGAATCTGCCGCTCGCGTTCGGGGTTATACAGCCCCAGCCCTCGCCCCGCCAAGTTGAACGGATAGGTGACCTCGCGGTAGTTGCGGAACACCTGCAACGCTTGCTCGTAGTGCCCCTGCGCCTTGACCGTCTCACCCAGCGCGCGGTAGTGGCGCGCCAGCGCGAGGTGCGCAAAGCCATACGCCGTCTCCACGATCTCAGGAACCGCGCGGATATGCCCGTAGGGGCTGTTTTGTATCTCGACGACGCGCTCGTAGTACCTCCGTGCTTCGTCGCTCAAGCGTGGGTCGTTGGGGTCGGGCTGGGCGTACTGGGCGAGTTTGAGCAGGGCGGGCAGGCTATGCGGGTCGCGTTCCAGCGCAGCTACGAACTGGGCGCGGGCGCGTTCGCGGTCGTTCTCGCGCTCGTAATACAGCCCCAGCCGATAGAGGTTGCGCGGCGAGGGCTTGAGGCGCACGGCGCGGGTCATCAGCTCCAGCGCGGTCTCGCGTCTGCCCAGCGCGTAATACAGCTCGCCCGCGTCCATCAGGTAGTCGGCGTTGGTGGGGTCGAACCGACGCGCCGCGCTGTAATACTCTGCCGCTTGGGGCACATGCGAGACCAGCGTCTCGTACTTGCCCTGATTGGCGTACCACTCGCCCAGCCCGAAGCCCGTCAAAGCAGTCAGTGCGACCAGCGTAATCGTCAGCGCGGTGCCGCGCCGTTCAATCGCGCGCACAGGCAGCGCGTACACGCCATCCACCGCGAACGCCAGCCCCAGCCCCAGCAGCGCGCACAGCGTCAGCAGGTTCGCGAACGCCTGCAGGTCAGAATCGACGGCGTTGTGTAGCGCCGCGCCCACCACAGCCGCGATGACGCCCGCCCGTATCGGACGCCAGTCCATCACGCGGGGCGCGGGTCGGGCAGGGTCAGGGGGCTGCTCGCCCTGCAACGCGCGCCCCAGCCAGCCAACCGCCAGCGCAATCAGCAACGCCAGCGCGGGCAGTCCCGACTCGGCGGCGAGTTCCAGATAGGTATTATGCGCTGCGCGGGTGTAGCCGACGCTCGCATAGCGCGGGTACTGCCACTCGAACGCGCCTGTGCCCACGCCCAGTATCGGGTTCGCCAGCGCGGTGCGCAGCGCGCCCTTCCAAGTCTCGATGCGGAACGCGCCCGAATGCACATCCTGCGTCGCCGCCTGCGGGGTCAGCCGCTGCGTGGCGGGGGTACTCAGCCAGAACACGCCTACCAATAGCACGCCGACCACCGCAAGGCGCATGACGAAATCGCGCCCCAGCAGTCGCCACGCGCCCGCAAGCCCCAGAAAGACCGCCGCCGCGCCCACAAACGCCAGCATCCCCAGCCGCGAGGCAGTGAGGGCAAGCGCACTGAGTTGCAGCCACAGCCCGACGGTCAGCAGCGCGGTGTAGGCGCGCCGACGCGGTTCGGGCAACTCGCGCCCCAACATCAGCAGCGCGCCCAGCGTCAGCGGCGCGCTCATCGCCAAGTAGCCCGCCAGCAGGTTCGGGTTGAAAAAGCTCGCGAAGATGCGCCAGTTCGGAACCCCACCCAGCGCGTTGGCGAGGTACTCCGCGCAGCCGCGCAGTCCCAACAGGCTCGCGCTGGCAATCATCGGCGCGACCACAAGCCACCCTGTCGCGCCCCGCCGTGCAACCGCCGCCAGATTCACGATGCACAGCAGCCCCAGCAGCCACTGCACCAAGCGATGCATGCCCGCCCAGCCCGACTGCATCAGCGCGGCGGACAGCCCCATCCACACAATCAGCAGCGCGAACGGCAGCGCGAAGCGTCCGACGGGCAACCGCCACATCTCGGCGTTCCAGCCCGCTGTGAAAAAGCCCGCCAGCAGCAGCGCGCCGACGACCAGCATGCCCATCAGCGGCATATCCGCGCTCCAGAGCAGCGCGCCGAGCGTCGCATCGGGCGACACGGGACGCGCGCCCACATAGACGCTGCCCGCCAGCCACGGCGCCAGCGCAATCGCCGCGCCCGTCAGCCCCGCCGACCACGACGCCCACTGCGGCGCACGCCGCTTGAGCCGCGTCTTACCGTTCCCAGAGTGCTTTGCGCCGTTCCTCTGCATAGCGAAAGACCGTCTCAATCAGGGGCGACCAGTCGTAATAAAGCGCGGGCATCTCGTCCAGCCGCGCCCATAGCACACCCTGCGACTCCGAATCGGGCTGGAGCGGCTCAAGGCGTTCCGCCCGCGCCAGAAACACAGGCGCGCTGCACGGCTCTGGCTCCGTCACGGAACACGGCTCCAGCAGGTAGTATCCCAGTAGGCGCAACTCGCGCAGCACCGCGCCCGATTCCTCGTATGCCTCGCGGATGGCAGCGGCGTCGGGCGATTCGCCTAGCTCGATGCGTCCGCTGGGGGCGCAGTAGCCCCGCTCGCGGATGTGCGCCAGCAGGTAGCGTCCCGCGCCGTCGCTAATCAGCACGACCACATAGCACGGGCGCGGCGTCGCAACGGGCGTTTCGTCGGGCACAAAGCGCATCTGCCTGCCCGCCCACATCGCGGTCAGCGTCGCCCAGTCCGTCAATCCAGCTCCCTCCGCCCGCCGACGATTTTGCCCTGCACATAACTCAGCGGGATCGCCCCCAACTGGCGGCTATCCTCCGACCGCTCCATGTTGTCGCCCACCACGAAGATATGTCCTTCAGGCACGCGCCCGCCCATCATATACACCAGCGGCGTCCAATACTTTTCGGGCACGCGCTCGCCTGCCAGCGCGACCACGCGCTTGATGAGCATCTCCCCGTTGGGGCGCACAATCACCACCACATCGCCCTTCTGGATGTCGCCGAAGAGCCAGTAGGCGGTGGTCATCAGCAGGCGGTCGCCGTTTTGGTAGGTCGGCTCCATCGACGGACCGCTGACCACCACCACGCGGAAGTTCAGCGCGAAAACGAGCGCGAGCAGCCCGAAGATGGTGAGCAGAATCAGCGAGCGGGTCGTGCGCACAGTGTTGCGCGTCTCCAGAGTCTCGGCTGCGCTCATGGGTTAGCCACCTCCGTAGCCAGCGGCGTACTTGTCGGCGTTTTTGGGCGCACGCCATGCATCGCGCGGGTGATAGAACCGCCATACGGTCTGGGCAACCTCGCGGATGGCGACCTCGCCCTCGTTGTCGGGCGTCCAGCGCGTGTCTTCCGCCTCCTTCGTGAAGACCGCCAGGATGTACGCCCCCGACGGCGCGTACACAAGCCCCACATCGGAACGCGAGCGGTTGATTGCGCCCGACTTGAGGCAGGCGACCACCCACGGCGGCACGGAGCCGCCGATTAGGTCGTCGTAATACTGGTGGCTCATGATGCGCAGCATGCGCTCGCACGCAGCGGGCGAGGCGGCTTTGTTGGTGCGGATGGCATCCAGCAGTTGCACCATCTCGTTCGGGGTACACATGCCCATGCCCCAGCGGTCGCGCAGGGCTTTCAGTTCGGCGTCGTCGGGCGGGTGCAGCGCGAGCAGTTTCGTGTTGCGTAGCCCCAGTCGTTCCAAGTGGCGGTTCACCTCCACCGTGCCCAGCCGCCGCGCCAGCATAATCGTCGCCGTGTTGTCGCTCACGGTAATCATCAGGTGCAGCAGCATCTTGACCTCGACGGACTGGTTCTCCTTGTAGAATTGGAGCAGTCCCGACCCGTCGCGGATGTCGTCGGGGGTAATCGGCAGTTTCTCGGCGTAGTTCAGGCGTCCCGCGTCAATGTCTTCCATCGCCTTACTCATCACGGCGACCTTGATGGTGCTGGCGGTCGGGAAAATCTCGTCGCCGCGATGGTCGATTCGATGGTTGTGGCGGGTGTGGTACAGGCTGTAGCCCATCACGCCGCGAAAGCGTTCGCAAATCGCGTCCAGTTTCGCCTTGAGTGGTCGTGGGTCGCGCGCCATGCCTCATGTTATACCTCGCAGGGCGACGGCGCACGGCAGCCAACACTGAATTTCCGATTACGCTGGTAGGAATCCTGTGCAGACGGGCGTATAATTCGCATCGCCACCGTCAGGCGTTCCCGATGGGGGGTGCGCCCGTTCTGTAGTCTCGCAACGACGCCGCCTTGCATCTCGGAGACAGCCGCCGACTCGCTGTCTCGCGGTCTTTCACGATATAACCTTTTCACAAGGGGCACTGGCATGCAAGCGAGCAATCAGGGCTACGATTCGTGCGCCCTTATGGCGCACTTGAGCGCGCACCCCACACGGCGGGGCATCGAGCGCGTGCTGGAGGGGCTGGAATGCATGGAACACCGCACGGGCATCGTGACGGGCGAGAGCGACGGCGTCGGCGTGACGGTGGATGTGCCGCGCGATTTGTGGGCGCAGTGGGTCGGCAGCGCCGCCTACGCGCCGAACTTCTGGGTTGCGCACCTGTTCCTGCCCAAGTCTGAAGCGACTCGCCCTCTGGAGCGCGTCGCGGCGATTTTGGGAGCAGACGGCTGGCGCGTTCTGGCGCAGCGACGGCACGAGGTGCGTTCCGAAGCGTTGGGAGCAGGCGCGCGACGCGCGGAGCCGCTGTTTGTGCAAATCGCAGGGCTAATGCCAGAGGGCGAACCGTGCCCAGAGCGCGCCCTGTTTCACCGCCATCTGCAAATCGAGCGCGAAACGGCAGCACATGTGGTTTCGCTAAGTCGCTGGAGTGTGGTCTACAAGGTGCAAGGCGGCGCGCGCACGCTGCACGCCTACTATCCCGACCTGCAGCACCCGAACCTGACCTCCGCGATTACCATCGGGCACAGCCGCTACAGCACGAACACCATGCCCGCCTTCAACCGCGTGCAGCCCTTCAGCGTCTTGGCACACAACGGCGAGATCAACACGATTGACCGCCTGCGTCGCGAGGCGCGCATGCTGGGCGTCGCGCTGAGCGTCGGCGGCAGCGATTCACAAGACACCGACCGCCTGCTGCACCACCTCTTGGTGGAGTACGGGATGAGTTTGGCAGACGCGCTGGAGGTGCTGTTCCCGCCTGTGTGGTCGCAGGTCGAGCGGATGCCTGAGCCGAAGCGGTCGGTCTATCGCCATATCCGCGCGTTTCTGGGACCTGTGGCGCAAGGACCAGCGGCGATTATCGCGCGCTGGGGCGATGTGTGCGCGTTTGCGACCGACGCGCTGGGGCTGCGCCCCCTGTGGCTCGCGCCCACGGACGAGGGGCTGTATGTCTGTTCCGAGCGGGCGAGCCTGCCGCTGGAGATTTTCACCGACGACCCCAAGCCGCTTGCGCCAGGCGAGAAGGTCATCGCCAAAGTCGTGCGCGGGCAAACTGTGCTGTGGTCGCCTGCAGCGGAAGATCGCCTCGATAAGGTTTCCCCTGCACGCCAGGGAGATCGAGTACTACCAATCGCGCAACCAGCGTTCGTAAATGCAGCGAACCCTGAATCCCCCCTCACCCTAGCCCTCTCCCCCCTTATCAAGGGGGGAGAGGGTACGGGAGTGGGGGGATTCAACCTGCGCACACGCCTTGCGTGGCACAACTTCTGCACGGACGACTTGGACTACTTGGAGCATCTCGCCCAGCACGGCGCGGAGCCCATCGGCTCGCTGGGCTACGACGCGCCGTTGGCGGTGCTGCACCCCGAAGGGCAGTCGTTGGCGGACTACTGCAAAGAGAGCGTGGCGGTGGTGACTAATCCCGCGTTAGACCGCGACCGTGAGACGGAACATTTCAACACGCAGACGCTGCTGGGCGCGCGCCCCGCAACGCCGTACCCGACCCAAGACGCGCCGCTGGGCTACCGTGAACTGCCCCACCCGTTTCTCCTTAGCCGACGCCTGCTCGCGCATTTCATGTCCCCCGAAGCCATCGAGCAGGCATGTGAAACACTGGGCGCGCGGACGCTCGAATCGCTGCCGACGCTGTTCCGCACCCAAACGCTTTCAGTCGCGCAGTCCACTGAGGAGAGCCTCGCCGCGTGTCTGCAGCGCTTGGCGCAATCGGCGGTGCAGGCGGTTCAAGCGGGCGCGGAGGTTCTCGTGCTGGACGACACGCTCGCCTTTGAGGCAGGACGGCTGCCTGTAGACCCGCACCTCGCGCTGGCGTGCGTTGATCGCGCCCTGCGCGAGACCTACGGCGCGAACGGGCACGCGCTGCGCCGCAACTGCTCGCTGGTGTTGGTCAGCGGCGGCTTGCGCAACCTGCACGACCTCATCTTCGCGTTCAGCCTGGGCGCAGATGCGTTCTGCGCGTACCTGCTGTTGGAAGCAGGCGTGATGTTCGACGCCGAACGCGCCGAGATTGCCCCTGAAGAGCGCGTCGCGCGGCTGCGCCGTCTGATCACGGGGCTGTGCAAGGGGCTGGAGAAGGTCATCTCCACGATGGGCACGCACGAGTTGCGCGGCTACGGGCGCAACTTCGCGGGGATAGGCATCGCGCCTTCTGTGGCGGAGGCGCTGGAGATCCCGACCTTTTGCGCCTCCGAGTCGGTGGGGCTGACCTTGGCGCAGTTGGAGCGCGAGGCGCGCCGCCGCTACGAGGGCGCACGCGCCAACTTACCCATGCGCGAACGCCGCGACCCGCGCTTCTTCCCCAAAATCTGGAAGATTGCAGGGCAGGTTGCGGAGGGGCTTGCTCCCTTCTCGGCGTACTCCGAGAAAGTGGCGCAGACCGAGCAGGAACTGCCCGTTGCGCTGCGCAACCTGTTGCGCCTGCGCCTACCCGACCGCGCCCCCCTACCGCCCGAAGCCGTCGATACCAGCGTGGGGCATCACCGCTACCCGTTCCACATTAGCGCGATGTCGTTCGGCTCGCAAGGCGAGGTTGCCTTCCGCGCCTACGCCGAAGCCGCGCGTCGGCTCGAAATCCTGTGCATCAACGGCGAAGGGGGCGAAATCCGCGACATGCTCGGACGCTACACCCCCTATCGCGGGCAACAGGTCGCCTCGGGGCGGTTCGGCGTCTCGCCTGAGATGCTCAACGCGGCGTGCGTCATCGAAATCAAAATCGGGCAGGGCGCAAAGCCCGGCGAAGGTGGACACCTGCCCGGCAAAAAGGTCACCCCCAAAATCGCCGCCGCGCGCAACGCAACGCCAGGCTGCGACCTCATCTCGCCCTCCAATAACCACGACCTCTACTCGATAGAAGATTTGGCGCAACTGATCGAGGAACTGAAGACCTGCAACCCGCACGCGAAAATCTCCGTGAAAGTGCCCGTTGTGCCCAACATCGGCACGATAGCGGTGGGCATCGCCAAAGCGGGCGCGGATATCATCAACCTGTCGGGCTTCGAGGGGGGTACGGGCGCGGCGCGCACGCACGCGCTCAAGTTCGCGGGGCTGCCCATCGAAATCGGCGTCAAGGAGGCGCACCGCGCGCTGTGCGGTGCAGGACTTCGCCATCAAATCGAACTTTGGGCGGACGGCGGCTTGAAGACAGGGCGCGATGTCGTCAAGATGCTGCTGCTGGGCGCGAACCGCTGCGGGTTCGGCACGCTGGCGATGGTCGCCGCAGGATGCACTATCTGCCGCGCGTGCCAGACCGACACATGCCATGTGGGAATCGCCACGCAGATCGAGACCACCGAGGAGGCGATGCGCAAGGGCTTGAAGCGGTTTGTGCCGCGCGACCACGACTCGGCGGTCGCCCAACTGTGTCGCTTTTTCGAGGGGCTGGGCGACGAGGTGCGCCAGTTGACCGCCGCGCTGGGCTTTCGGCGCACGCAAGACCTTGTGGGGCGCTGCGACCTGCTGGAGCAAGCCTTCGGACACGAGTGGGTGGACTTGACCGAACTGCTGGAGCCTGTGTCGATGTCGCCGATGGACTACGCCGTCACGCGCCCGCGCGGCGTACTTCAAGAGGCGTTGGTACTCGCGCCGTCAGGCGACGAGCCGCCCACAGACGCGCTGTGCGTGCGGTGCGAGCGGGGCAGCCGTGAGCGCGCGCTGGGCACGGCGACCGCAGGCGCGCTGGTGCGCCAGTCGCTTGCCTGCGCCACAGAGCCGTCGCCGCAGCCTCCGCACGCGCTGACCCTGCTGGATTCCATCGCGGGCAACGGCTTGGGCGCGTTCAACGCCCAGCCGCTGCACCTGCGGGTCTACGGCGGCGCACAGGACGGCGTCGGCAAGTGCGCACTGGGCGGGCGAATCGTTGTGCTGAAGGGGCGCAACCGCTTCGGCAAGTGGCTGGACGGCGGGGTGGGCAAAGGGTTCGCCTACGGCGCGCAGCGCGGGCTGCTGATGGTGCAGGGCGTCGCCGACTCGCGCTTCGCGATACGGCTGTCGGGCGCGTCGGTCGTGGCAGGCGCACGCCTCACGCGCCCCATTGACGACGCCGAAGGCGTCCGCCCCGAACACGCGCATCTCAAGGGGTTCGCCTTCGAGTATATGACTGCGGGCGTCGCGGTGGTGCTGGGCGACCCTGGACCGTGGCTCTGCGCGGGAATGACCGGCGGCGTCGTCTATGTGAAACTGTGGCGCGAGTACGGCTTTGATTGCGCTGCCCTGCAGCGACGCTTGGCGCCCTCCGCGCAAGCCGCGATAACGCCCATCGACGCCAACGACGCGGCGACTATCCGTGAACTGCTGGACGAATACCGCTGCGAACTGCACAAAAGCGGGCAGGCGGACGAGGCGACGCAGATTGCGCACATCGCGGCGACCGTCGAACGCGACTTCGTTGCCATCCGCCCCGTGAACCAGCAGACCGCGCAGCACATCAGCACGGAATGACGCGCGGTACAATATATGCGCTATGCCGCGCAAGTGCCCCTACTGCCGCGCGGAGTTGCCCTCCGACGCGCCTGAGCAGGAGTGCCCCGTGTGCCACAACATCGTGCGCCCACCGAACCCGCACGCCCGCCGATTCGCATGGGTCGCGCTTCTTACTGCGACGCTGTACCTCGTTGCGATGTTCTCGATGCTGGCGCGCGATACGGGCTGGTGGATTGGGGTCATCTTCGGCGCGGCAACCCTGAGTGGGATTTACCTGATGATCACGATGTACCACTTCTTCAAGGCGGGGTAGGGGGTATAATCCCGCCTGCAGGAGTTTCGAACGCCGAGTCGAAAACTTGCTGCGTTAGAAGGAGGCGTTATCGATGCTGAACGAACATTCGACCACAGGCAAGGCTGCCGTGCTGGGCGCAGGCACGATGGGCGCGCAAATCGCCGCGCACTTAGCCAACATCGGCTGGCAAGTGCTGCTGTTAGACCTCACGCACGACCACGCAAAACAGGGGCTGGAGCGCGTGAGCAAACTCAAGCCTGCGCCGTTTTACTTGCCCGAACTGGCAAGCCGTATCGAGTTAGGAAGCTTCGAGACCGATTTCCCCCGCCTCAAGGAAGCAGACTGGGTGATTGAAGCCGTCGTCGAGAAGCCCGACATCAAGCGCGAGTTGTGGACGCGCGTGCAAGACTATGTCGCCCCGCACGCCGTGCTGTCCACCAACACGAGCGGGCTGTCGATTCACGAGATGAGCGACGCCTGCCGCGACGACATCAAACGCCGCTTTCTGGGCACGCACTTTTTCAACCCACCGCGCTACCTGAAACTGCTGGAGCTAATCCCCCGTCGCGAGACCGACCCCGACATTCTGGAGGGCGTCGCGCGGTTCGCTGAGCGCGTGCTGGGCAAGCGCGTGGTGATTGCCCGCGACACACCTGGCTTCATCGCCAACCGACTCGGCGTCCACTCGATGATGGTCGTCTTCCCGCTGATGCAGGAGTTTGGGATGACCATCGAGGAGGTGGACGCGCTGACGGGTCCGCTGATTGGCAACCCGCGCAGCGCGACCTTCCGCTTGGCAGACATCGTGGGGCTCGATGTGATGGCGAGCGTGGCGGGCAACCTGCACGAGCGACTGCCTACCGAGGAGGAGAAGCGCGTCTTCGCCCTGCCCGAAGTGGCGCAACGCCTGCTTGCCGACGGGCGACTGGGCGAGAAGACAGGCGCAGGCTTCTACCGCCGCCAGAAAGACGGTACCATCGAGGCGTTAGACCTGAACGCCTACGAGTACCGCCCGCGCCAGAAGGCGAAGTTCCCGCACCTGGACGCGCTGGAGAAGCTGCCGTTGGAGGAGCGGCTGCGCGCGCTGGTGAGCCACGACAGCCGCGAGGGACGCTTCCTGTGGCGATTGCACGCGGAGACCCTTGCCTACGCCGCGCAGCACGCCCCCGACCTCGCCGACGACCCGATTGCGATTGACCACGCCGTCAAGTGGGGCTTCAACCGCGAGCTGGGACCATTCCAAACTTGGGACGCGCTGGGCGTGCGCGAGACCGCCGAACGCATGGAGCGCGAGGGGCTGCCCGTGCCTGAGCTGGCGCACAACCTGCTGCGCTTCGGCAGGACGCGCTTCTACGAGACCGCCGACACGGGCGACACGACGGTGTATGTGTGGCTGGGCGCAGGGCAAGTCGCCCCGTACCGACCCGACCCTGAGTTCCTCACGCCGACCAACATGGCGCGCCACTGCCCCGAAGTGGAGCGCAACGCCGACGCCTCTGTCTATGACCTCGGCGACGGCGTGTTCTGCGTTGGGATTCACAGCAAGATGAATGTGCTGGGACCAGGCGTGATGGAGATGCTTTACAAAGGCGCGGAGCGCGCCGAGCGCGAGGGCGTCGGGCTGGTCATCACAGGCATCGGCGAACACTTCTCTGTGGGGTTCAACCTGCAGCTGTTTTTGATGATGATTGGCACGGGCGACTTCGATGAGCTGCTGATGGGCGGCAAGGCGTTCCAAGACTCGCTGCTGCGCCTGCGCCATGCGAAGGTTCCCGTCGTGGCGGCGACTTTTGGGTACACGCTGGGCGGCGGCTGTGAGCTGGCGATGCACTGCGACCGCGTGGTCGCCAGCGCGGAGACCTACATCGGACTGCCCGAAGTGGGCGTCGGCATCATTCCTGCAGGCGGCGGCACTTCGACGATGCTGTATCGCGCCCTCAGTAGTCTGCCCCCGAACGCCGACCCGTACCCCGCGATTCGGCGCGTGATGGAGACGCTCGGCTTCGGCAAGGTGGCGACCAGCGCGCTGGAAGGCATGCAGTACGGCTTCCTGCGACAGGGCGTGGACGCCATCTCGGTCAACCCCGACCGTATCCTGTGGCTGGCGAAGCAGGAGGTGCAACACCTCGCCGCGCAGGGCTACACCCCGCCCGAAGAGCCGAAGGTGATGGCATATGGCAACCAAGTGCTGACCCGCATGCTGATTGAACTACACAACCTCAAGCGGGGCAACTTGATTACCGAGCATGACTTCACCGTCGCCTCGCAGATTGCCTATGTGCTGGCAGGGGGCGATTTAAGCCAGCCTGCCGAGATGCCGCTGTCGTACTTCTACCAGCTGGAGATTCAGGTCGTCGGCTACTTGGCGCAGCAGCCCAAGACTTGGGATCGAATGCGCCACATGCTCGAAACGGGCAAGCCGCTGCGCAACTGAGGGGCTACCCTCACCCCCAGCCCCTCTCCCACCCTGTGGGAGAGGGGTGTAGGAGCGCGGACCTGTTTGGAGTGCTGAAGCGTCAGCTTCAGCTTCGGGCGGAAGCTTCGCTTCCGCACTCCATAACCCCCCTCGCCTGCTTGCGGGCGAGGGGAACCAAGCTGCGCACTCCTTCGGCTCCCCCTGTGTGCAGAGGGAACCTCAAGGAGAGGGGCATCGATTATTACGAATTCAGGTCGTGCGACTGATTCACGGATTCTGGGGCGGAGTGTCCTTCTTTTCCTCTTTTTTCTCGCCCTGCTGCTGTTGCTGCTGCTGGTCGCGCTGGCGCGCCTTGTCCCAGCGTTCCTGCAGGTTCTTGGGCAGCGCATTGCGGATTTCCTGCATCATCTGCTCGTTGACTTCCTGCAGGCGGCGGGCGCGCTGGTCGGGCGTGAGGGAGGCGTCCTGCGTAATCTGCTGGCGGATTTTGTTGTAGCGCTGCACGATTTCGCGGATTTTCTCCATCTGTTCGGGGCTAAGGCGCATATCGGCGAGGCTGCCCAGCGCGGGCGACTGCTCCTCCAGCAGCGCTTCGAATTTTTTGAGTTGCTCCTCGTTGAGGACGGTGCGGACGAGGCGCACATACTCTTCACGCGCTTGACGCAGGCGCGCGATGCGCTGCTCGGCGGTCAGCGAGGTGTCGCGGCGCACCTGCTCGCTGCGGTCGTTGTATTGCCTCCACAGCCCATCGATGCGGGCGCGCTGCTCTTCGGTGAGGTTCAGGCGTGTCGCCAGATTCGCGGGCGCAAGCACATCGCCGCGCGCGGGCTGGCGTTGCGGCTGCGCTTGCACGGCAACACCGGGCGCGCCTTTCTCATCTTGAGTCTCTTGCGCCCATAGCGGCGCAAGCGTCGTCAAAGCGAGTGTCGTGATGAGTAAGCCTATTTGTCTCATAACGGTCTTCCTCCTGTGGCGGGGCTGTTGGTCCCCTCTTAAGTATACCACACTTTTGGACAGGTGGGCGGCGAGCGCGTGTTGCGAACTTCGCGTGGGGTAGAATCGTATAACTACTGATGGCGCTGCAACAGATGGCTTCGGGCGGTGCGCCGCCGCTGGCGGCGTATGGCGCAGCATGGTTGCTCACACTCGCATGTGTGCTGGTGGTGCAACTGGCGCGGGTCTCTGAGTTCTCGGCGATGTCGTTTGTGATCCTGCTGACGCTGGGGGTGGGCGCGAGCGCGTGGGTGAGCCGGTTCCCTCTCTCGGAAGGCGCGCGGCTGGTGTACGGCTTTCTGGATGGCGCGCTCGCGCTGATTTGCCTCACAGGGCAGTCGTTCCTCAATAGCCTCTTCGGCATCGGGCTGGACGCCTCCATCGAAAACTACCTCAGTTTGTCGTTTCTATGGTATCTGTGCTTGCGCAGCGCGCTGATGGTCACGATGAACGCGCTGGTGTTCCAGAGCGTGCCCGCGCTGGCGCTGTTCGGGCTGATTGCGACCTACATGCTGGCGGCGCAGATTCTGTGGCTGTTTGTGCTGATGCTGCTGGGCGTGCTGTTTCTGATGTTGGCGAGCCATCGGCTGGAGTGGGGTCGTGCGCGCGTGTCGCTGGAGACGGGCTACGCGCTGCGCACGGTGTTCGCGTCGGGGGCGTTGGCGGGGCTGCTGGCGTTTCTGGCGACGCCGATTCTTGCGCTGACCATCGGGCGCGCCATCTCGACGGTGGTGGTCGGGATGCCGCTGCGTGGGAACTTCCGTGCAACGCCGTCCGAGACGCCCCCAGAACTGCAGGCGGGCGCAGGCGCAGTTAGCCTCAGTGAGATGGAGGTGCTGCGCGTGCGCATCGAGGGCAACGCGCAGCCCAACTACCTGCGCATGGAGTCGTACAATATCTACACCGGGCGCGGGTGGAACCGCGGGCGCGTGTTTTATGAGGAGATGCTGCCGCTGGGTCAGGGCAAGTTCGCGCCGCAGCGCGTCCCCGACGCGCCCGAACAGCATCAGGTCACGGCGACCGTGACGCTCAGCACAGGCTGGCATCGGATTCTGTACGCGCCAGGCTACCCGCTGGAGGTGGAGGCGCCCGTGCGCCAGCTGCAGTATGTGCGCTGGGTGGGGGCGGTTGCCAGCTACCGTCCGCTGGGCGCGGGCGAACGCTACACGATTCGCGCCTACCTCCCGCCCGACGACCCGCGCATCCTGCGCCAGTTGCCGCCCTCGGCGCTGCGGTTCCCGTTTCAGTTGCCCGCGCGCCCAGAGTTTCGCGGACGCGCCCGCGAACGACGCGCCCCGATACAAGAGCTGGCGGATCGTCTCACCCGCGACCAGCCCACCCAGTACGACAAGGTGATGGCGCTGGTGCGCTACATCGAACAGAACACCGCCTACAACCTGAATGTGGAAGCGTACCCGACGGATGTGGATGTGGCGGAGTATTTCCTGTTCGAGGCGAAGCAGGGCTATTGCGTGGAGTTCGCGACCGCACTGGCGGTGCTGTGCCTGTACGCCGACATCCCCGCGCGGGTGGCGTCGGGGTTCATTTTGCAGGAGCGCGACCCCGAGACGGGCGAATACATCGTGCGCGAGGCGCACCGCCACCTGTGGACGGAGGTCTACTTTGAAGGCGTCGGCTGGGTGGCGTTCGATGCGACGCGCAACGCGCCCGTGATTGAGGGCGGGGCGAACGACGCGCTCGCCAGCGAGGAGGCGCAGCAGGCGCGCCGACAGTGGCTGCAGCGCATGCTCGATGTGCTGATTGGCGCGGTTGTGCTGGCGATGCTCTACCTGCTGGTCGCGCCGCGCGTGGGCTGGCGGGCAAGCGCGGCGACGCCCCGCGCGCAGCGGCTCTACGGGCAACTGCTGTTCGCGTTGCGCCTGATGGGGCTGGAGCCGCCCGCGACGGGTCAGACGCCGCGCGCCTACCTCGAAGCTGCCGCCGTGCGCCTAAACCAGCAAGGCAGCCGCGCGTCGGACGCCCTGCGCACGCTCACCCCTGCGCTCGTCGCCTACCTCTACGCCCCGCCCGAACAGACCGCCGCGCAGGAACCCCAAATCGCCCAGCAAATCGCCCGAATCCGACGCCAAATTCTGCAGGAACTCGGCGTCCGACGGCTTACTCTGCAGTTGCTCACTTTGGGATGGCAGCGGCTCTATGGCGGTCAAAAAGTATAGCGAGCTGAAAGCCAGCGACTGGCGCACGCCAGCGACAGTCTACCTGCTGGAAGGAGAGGAACCTGTGCTGCAGCGCGAGTTCATCGCGCTGCTCCGTCGCGCGCTGCAGATGGAAGCGGGCAGCATCGACGAAGCAGTGCTGGACGCCCGCGAAACGCCCACCGCGACAGTAGGCGCGACCGTGCAGACCATCCCGATGGAATCTGAGCGGCGGTTGGCGATTCTCACGCACGCGAACCGCTACAGCCCCAACGAGTTGCAGGCGTTGGCGCGGCTGGTGGAGCAGGTTCCGCCGTTTGCGTGCCTGGTGCTGCTGCCCGCGCCCGCCGACGAGAGCGAAGGCGCGAAAGCCGCGTGGAACGCGCTCACCAAAGCTGTCGAGAAGCACGGGCTGGTGGTCAAGCTCACCGCGCTCACAGGCGCGTCGCTCACCCGCCGACTGGTCGCCGAAGCGCAAGCCGCAGGCAAACAGCTGCGCCCCGAAGACGCCGAGTACCTGCACACGCTGGTCGACGGCGTCGCCGAACGCGCCCTCGCCGAACTGGAGAAGGTGCTGCTGTTCGTGGAACCGCGCACAGAAATCAGCCGTCACGATGTGGACATGGTCGTGAGCGCGTCGCAGCAAGCGCAGGTGTTCAAGCTGGTGGATGCCATCGTCGCGCGGGACGCCCCCGCCGCGATGCGCCAACTGCGCCTGATGTTCCAGTCGGGCGCACGCGCCGAAGAGACCGCCCTAAAGACCCTCGCGCTGATTGCCCGCCAGTACCGCCTGATTTGGGGCGTGCGGGTGCTGATTCAGCACGGGCAGCCCATCAAGCAGCCCAGCCGCGTCAGCCCAGAGGTCGCCCAGCGACTGCCCAAAGACCCCGATGTGTTGCAGGTGCTGACGCGACAAGCATTCATGCAAGACAAACTGCAACGCCAGGCGGAGCGGCTCAGCTGGGCGCAGCTGTGCGCAGCGTTCCACGCGCTCGACGAGGCAGACCGCGCCCTCAAAGGGCTGCGCCCCAGTGTGAACGCCGCCGAAATTATGGAAAGACTCATCGTCAGGCTCACAGTGGACGGCGAGCCTGCACCAGCGCACCTAAGACAAGGAGGTTAGCATCTGTGGCGAAGCGTGTGGCGGAGAATCCGATTATTACGCCCGAAATGGTCAAGCCTTCGGCGCCGAATCTGGAGGTGATTGGCGCGTTCAACCCCGGCGCAACGCGGTTCGGCGACGAGATTATCTTGCTGCTGCGCGTGGCGGAGCGACCGATTATGGACGACCCTGACCTGGTGGGCGTGCCTGTGCTGAATCTCAACCATGCCGATTCGGGGCGACTGGAGATTCTGACCTTCCCGCGCCATTCGCCGCTCACAGATCTTAGCGACCCGCGCGCCGTGACCTACGAAGGGCGCGTGTACCTCAGTTCCATCTCGCACCTGCGCCTGGCGCGCAGCAAAGATGGCGTCCACTTCACCATCGACGACGAGCCGACGCTGTTCCCCGAAACCAAGTACGAAGAGTACGGCATCGAAGATTGTCGCATCACCGCGATTGACGGGGTGTATTACATCTCGTACACGGCGGTCTCACGCTACGGGATTTGCGTTGGGCTTGCCTGCACGGAGGATTTCAAGCGTTTTCAGCGGCTGGGGCTGATTCTGCACCACGAGAACAAAAATGTGACGCTGTTCCCGCGCAGGGTGGGCGGGCGGTATGTGGCGATGCACCGCACGGCGTCGTCGGCGTTCAACGGACCGAACATGTGGGTGGCGTACTCGCCCGACCTGCTGCACTGGGGCGACCACCAGTTTCTGATGGCGCCGCGCGTGCATCACTGGGATTCGCGCCGTATTGGGGCGGGCGCGCCGCCTGTGGAGACGCCCGAAGGCTGGCTGATTGTCTATCACGGCGTGAACGCCAAAGACGGCTACTGCGCGGGCGTCGCGCTGCTGGACTTGGATGCGCCGCACAAGGTCATCTGTCGTTCCCACGAGCCGCTGATTGCCCCCACCGAAGACTACGAAGTCAGTGGCTTTTTCGAGCGCGTGGTGTTCCCCACAGGCTTGACGCCGATGGGCGATGGGCGGTGGATGGTCTACTACGGCGTCGCTGACCGCTCGGTCGCCGTCGCCGAGACCACGATGGACGAGCTGCTCGCCGTCGCCAAAGGCGAACTCGCACTGACGCGCTGAACAGAATGCATACGCTCGCGCCCCACTTGCAGGCGATGTTGCGAGCAAATGACGAAAAATAGGGGCGCATGGGCGGACCAGGTGGGGATGCGTGGACTATTAAGGAAATAGGCGCGGCTCAGACCACCTGCGCTATCCAGAATACGAAACTTTGAGGAGGGATGATTCGATGAAACGGTTGATGATGTTCGCGAGCGCTGCGTTGCTAATCGGCGGAGTGGGTTTCGCCAATCCACGCAGCAGGAACGATGACACGCGCCAGCTTCCCGCACTACCAGATGTTGAGCGTGTTGAGATAGTGTGGCTAGCAAAGAGTACAACGCTCATTAAGGGTACGAGCGTCGTATACGGTGGTTGTCCAAGGTTGCTATCAACGTGTCTGGAAGGTGGTGGATGCTTCGCTGCTATAGCGCCAGGCGATGGTATTATCGGCGTGTGCGTTCCAGCAAACGATTCAACTTGTACAGGCAGAAGGATTACACTCAATGCTACTAAGTTTGCGGAGGGTAAATGCAAAACTTCTTGCGAGTGTATTGACTTAAAACCAGATTGGAAGAGAATCATCCATTACTTACCTATTGAATTGTTCAGGTCAGGAGAAAGTGGTCATCGATAGAGAAACACTATGTCCTGCATCGCATAGATTTCGCTATGCTTATCAACCCGAAGAGGGGTGTTGTCCCAAGTGGGTACCTGTTCTGCCCGGCACGGAGGTACTAAAACCATGATGACACGAATTTTGGCAGGGTGGTTCCTGTGGGGAATAGCTCTGCATGCTGCCGCCCAAACGCTTGTGGTGGCAGGCTGTGAGAGTGAATCGCAGGTCAAGACTGCAGAGCAGCTCATCGAGAAAACGCGCGAAAAGGATTGGCAGCGTTCCAAATGGATACAGCAGTGCTACCAGGCAGGGTTTGAAGTCGTAGGCGATACGAATGTCGCTTATCTAATCCCCGCATACTACACGCCCCGCTTTGCTGACCGAGTTGCCATTCCAATCATAGACTTTCTGCTCAAGCAACCCGCTATGGCGTGTCGCTTACAGGATCTCTCCCCTGAACTTCAGCAAGCGATTCTGTCGGCTACTCAACGCCCACAGCTCGCCCTGTTTGTGGCTCAGGAACCCTCTGTCGAAAGTCTCCACACGAAGCTGTTGAACGGTGAAATCTTGATAGGCGTCCTCGATCTCTGGTGGTTCAAAACAACAGATGAAAACGGCGAGGAGATTGCCGTATTCGCCGAGTCTAAGCGCCTCTTTCCCAATCAGACGATGTTGCTCTCCCTCTTCGCGCCGCCGCGACCGTCTGGGCAATCTGCTACGCCTAAAGCGCCTTCCCACGAGCGCGGTAGCCAGAAACGCTGGAGTTTCATCTTCTCTCACCCGCTGCCCGCTCACCAGCAGATGGAACACATCAAAGCCTATATTGAATGGCTGTCTGCGCTTCAGCGCCAGATGCATACGGCGATTCCGCAGACTTCGGCGCAGTTGTGGAAAATGCTCTACGCTGACAAGGTACAGCCTCAAGTGGGGAGTTCTTACTCCTTTGGTGAGCTGCAGTCGCTGTTGGGAGAGGATGCGCGTCTGATGCTGCCTTCAGATTTGATGTCGCGCTTATCCAATAGTCAATTCACCTTTCACAAGTGGGAGGTAGGCATCGGGTTCATCAAGCGTGATGGGAGTGGCACGGCACATCATTTTGTTCCGTTGGAAGTTTTACTGGGGTTGCGGGATTACTGATACCAACTGCTGTTTTTTTTTGCGAATTTTGGCTTGGCGATTGGTATAACCCCACGCGCCAGCGGCTCTGGACGGGTACAATACCCCCACTGCGATGGAGCATGAACTGAGTCTGGAGACGCTGTTGCAGCACTTGGGCGAGGAGACGCCGTTCCCCTACGGCTCCGTGACGCCCCCGCTGGTGCAGACGACGCTGTTTACTGCGCCCTCGCTGCGTTTGCGCAACGAGCATGACGGGCTGAACGACGCAGGCTATGTCTACACGCGCGAGTCGAACCCCACCGTGCGCCTTGCCGAGCAGAAACTCGCCGCGCTGGAGCAGACCGAAGACGCGCTCTGCTTCGCCTCAGGCATGGCGGCGATTGCCTCGGCGATCTTGACCTTCACGCGCACGGGCGACCATGTGGTGTGCGTCGAGAGCGCGTATCCCCCCACACGCACGCTGCTCGAATCGTGGCTGACGCGCTACGGGGTGCAGGCGACCTTTGTGGCGGGTAAGTGCCCCGACGAGTTCGAACGCGCCCTGCAGCCGAACACGCGCCTGATTTACCTGGAAAGCCCCGCCAGCTTGGTGTTCCACCTGCAAGACCTGTCGGCGGTAAGCGCGCTGGCGCGCGAGCGCGGGATCCTGACGCTGTGCGACAACAGCTGGGCGACGCCGATTTACCAGAACCCGCACGCGCTGGGGGTGGACTTGGTGCTGCACAGCGCGAGCAAGTATCTGGGCGGACACAGCGACCTGCTGGCGGGCGTGGTCGCAGGGCGCAGGGAACATATCGAGCAGGTGCGCCAGACCCGTTCGCTGCTGGGTGGGGTGCTGGAGCCGTTCGGGGCGTGGCTGCTGCTGCGCGGGCTGCGCACGCTGCCCGTGCGGATGGCGCGCGCCCACGCCAGCGGGCTGCAGGTCGCCGAATGGCTGGAGCAGCAGCCGCAGGTGGCGCGGGTCAACCACCCTGGCTTGCCCTCGCACCCGCAGCACGCGCTGGCGCGCCAGCAGATGCGCGGCTACGGCAGCCTGTTCAGCTTCGAGACGCACCCCATCCGCGCGGAGCAAGCCTACGCCTTCGCCGACCGCCTGCGCCTGTTCCGATTCGGCTGCAGCTGGGGCGGCTACGAGAGCCTGCTGCTGGGCTGGGCGCAAGCCGACACGGAGCCTGCGCCGTGGCTGTTCCGCATCTACATCGGGCTGGAGAACCCCGACGACCTGATCTGCGACCTGCAGGGCGCGCTGCCCGCCCTGACCCCGTAGGGTACACTCCCCGTGCGCAGCCTGTTTGGGCGGGAGGGGCGGTAGACTTTACTCCTCCCCAGCGTCCACCTCGTGTCCGTTGAGGGCGCGCATTAGTTCGTCGACCAGCTCTTCGCCTTCCAGTTCGCGTTCGGCAGGGGGCGGCGGTGTGGGCAGCGGCTCTTCGGGACGCGCCGCGTCCGAGTACGCCAGCTGCACGGGCGCGTTCGGCGCGCCCAGCGTCTTGCGCACCTCATCGATCAAGTTCGACTCGCGGCGCGCCTGCTGCTTGAAATACTCGTAGCCGAACCGCGTCGGCATCATTAGGCGGACGATGTCGCCGTCCAGCTCCAGCCGCGAGCCGCGCAGGTGCATCCCTCCCGCAGGGCTGCGCTGCACGAGTTCCTCCACGCGCTGCTGCCAGAGTTGGTTCGCCGTCGCGGGGTCGATGGGCAGTTGGGTCGGCGCGTCGGTCAGCGGGGCGGGTTGGGTCGCGCGGGGCGTCGGCTCTGGCGTCGCAGCGGGCGGCGTGGCGCGGGGCGTCGGCGCAGGCGGGATGGGGCGCGGCGTCGACGCGGCAGGCTGCACGGAAGCGACATACTGCGGCGCGGGCGCAACGCTCGGCTCGCACGCCAAGCGCAACAGGTACAGCTCCAAAATCGCGCGGGGCGAACCCGAAGTGCGCATCTCGCTCAGTGCGCCCGCCATCTGCTCCCACCACGCCAGCAGGCGCGGGATGCCCGCCCGACGCGCCTGCTCGATCATCGCGCTCCACACCGTCGGGTCATACGCGCCCGCTCGGTCGTGCGCGTGCAGGACTGCCTGAATTAGCGCGCGCCAGTGCTGAATCAGCGACTCGGCGAACACGCGCGGCTCGCGCCCCAACAGCATCTGCCCCTCCAACAGGTGCAGCGCCTTGCCCGCATTGCGCTCCAGCAGGGCGTCCGTGAGTTGCATCAGCGTCTCGTCTTCCAGCAGTCCCAGCGCGTTGTAGACCGTCTGCGCCGTGATTGCGCCGCCCTCGCTGAAGGCGATGACCTGCTCCAGCGCGGTGAGCGCGTCGCGCCACGAGCCGTCCGCTGCCCGCGCCACCAGATGCAACGCCGCAGGCTCCGCTGTGAACCCCTCCGCCGCAAGCACCTGCTCCAGCCGCCGTGTGATGTCGGCAATCGTGCCCCTGTGAAAATCGAACCGCTGGCAGCGCGAGCGGATTGTGGGCGGCACGCGATGGAATTCCGTCGTCGCCAGAATGAACACCACATGCGGGGGCGGCTCCTCGATGGTCTTCAGCAGCGCATCGAACGCCTTCGCCGAGAGGTCATGCACCTCGTCGATGATGTAGATTTTGTAGCGCGCCTCCATCGGCGGGTACTTCGCGTTCTCGATGATCGAGGTGCGCACATCGTCGATGCTGGTCTCGGAGGCGGCGTCCATCTCGATGACATCGACGCAGTTGCCCTCTTGGATGGCGCGGCAGAATCGGCACACCTTGCACGGGTTCGGCGTGGGACCCTGCTCGCAGTTGAGCGACTTGGCGAGCAGGCGCGCGGTGGAGGTCTTGCCCGTGCCGCGCGGACCGCAGAACAGGTACGCATGCGCCAGCCGACCCTGCTGAATCGCGTTCCGCAGGGTGACCGTCACATGGGACTGCCCCAGCAACTCCTCGAAATCCTGCGCCCGATACTTGCGGTAGAGGCTGATGTACGCCACGCGGTAATTGTACCTGCGCAGGCTGCCGTCGGGTATCCTTTCTCCAGGAGGACGACGATGACCCAGCGTGTGTGGAACTTTTCGGCAGGTCCAGGCGTGTTGCCCCTGCCTGTGTTGGAAGAGGCGCAGCGCGACTTGCTTTGCCTACCTGGCGTGGGTGCGTCGGTGCTGGAGATCAGCCACCGCTCCAAGCACTTCGACGCGATTATCCAAGAGGCGGAGGCGAACCTGCGCCAACTGCTGAACATCCCCGATGGCTACCATGTGCTGTTTCTGCAGGGCGGTGCGAGCCTGCAGTTCGCGATGGTTCCGATGAACCTGCTCGGCGACGGAAGCGCGGACTACCTCATCACAGGCTCGTGGGGCGAGAAAGCCCTCAAAGAGGCGCAACTTATCGGCAAAGCGCGCGCCGTGTGGAACGGCAAGCCCGAGAACTTCGTCCGCACGCCGCGCCCCGACGAATACACAATTGACCCCAACGCCCGCTATGCGCATTTCACCTCCAACGAAACGATTCAGGGCGTAGCGTTCCCGACCGAGCCGCCCGTCGGCGATGTGCCGCTGGTGTGCGATATGTCGTCCGACTTCCTGTCGCGCCCTGTGGACATCACCCGCTACGCGCTGATTTACGCAGGCGCACAGAAAAACGCGGGTCCCGCAGGCGTGACGATTGTGATTATCCGCGACGATTTGGTGCAACGCGCGCCCGAAACCCTGCCCGCGATGCTCAACTACCGCATCCAAGCCGAGAACAAGTCGCTGTATAACACCCCGCCCGTGTTCGCGATTTACATCGTGATGCTGGTCACGCGCTGGCTGCTGCACACTATCGGCGGGCTGGAGCAGATGGCGCGAATCAACCGCGAGAAGGCGAGCCTGCTGTATCAGGTGATTGACGAGAGCGGCGGCTTCTATCGCGGGCACGCGCACCCCGAACACCGCTCGGTGATGAATGTCACCTTCCGCTTGCCGAACGAGGCGCTGGAGAAGCAGTTCCTGCAGGAGGCGCAGGCGCATGGCTTGCACGAACTCAAGGGGCATCGTTCGGTCGGCGGCTGCCGCGCGTCGATTTACAACGCGATGCCGATTGAGGGCGTGCAGGCGTTGTGCGACTTTATGCGGGACTTCGCGCGGCGCAACGGCTGACGCCTACCGCGCGCGCCCCGTTGCGAAACCTGTCCCTATCGGGTACAATCGGTAGGGCTGGCGCACGATTCCGTGCGCAACAGGCTGGGTGAGAGCATGGCGTCCAAGAAACGCAACGGCAAGGCGCGCAGCGCGGGCAAGCGCAAGGTCGCCGACGCGCCGAAGGAGCGACCGCAGCAGTTTTACGACCGCATCGCGATTGGACTCGCGCTGCTGGGGCTGGTGGCGTTAGTGAGCCTGACCGTGCCCAACAGCGGGGTGATGGGCGCGGCGCTGCGCGACGGGCTGAAACTGCTGTTTGGCAACGGCGCGTTCCTGCTGCCTGTGGTGCTGTGGGTCGCGGCGGGCGCGCTGGTGTTCGGCTACGGCAAACTCGCGCTGCCCGAAGTGCTGACGGGCGGTCTAATCGTGTACCTTGCGCTGCTGGGCTGGCTGGCGCAGCCTGGCGCGTCGGGCGACTGGTTCGCAGCGGACGCGCTGCGGGCGTCGGGTGGGTATCTCGGCGCGGTATTGGGCTATACGCTGCACCTTGCGCTGGGTCAGGCGAAGGGCGTGGTGTTGGGCGCGCTGGGCGTGCTGGGGCTGCTGATGCTGTTCAACCTGCCGCTGGCGCAGGTGTTGCGCGGGGTCGGGCGCGCGATGTGGCACGGCTGGCGCGGCGCGTCCACCGCCACCAAAGCGGTCGCCACTGCCGCGGGCAAGGTCTCCGAGCGTGCGCAGCGTAAGAGCGACGAGCGACGGCAGAGCCTCCCAGAGCGCGCCGTCGTCGCCCCGCGCACAACCGACACAGCGACCCGCCGCGGCGACACACCCCACGCCGAACACGCCAACACACCCGTCGCCGATACCGCCCCCGCCGACACGCGCGACGCGCCCAAACCCGACCTGCCCACCCCCAGCGCGTCGGGCAACTACACCTTGCCCCCCTTGTCGCTGCTGCGCGAGCCGCCCGCGCCGCCCAAACGCAACCAAGCCGAAATCAAAGAGAAAATCGCCAAACTGGAAGAGACCCTGCAGGACTTCGGCATCGACGCGAATGTGGTGGAAGTGGCGCACGGACCGACCGTCACCCGCTACGAGATTCAACTCGCGCCAGGCATCAAGGTTAATCGCGTGGTGAACTTGGCGGACAACCTCGCGATGGCGTTGGCGGCAATCGCCGTGCGCGTGGAGGCGCCCATCCCTGGCAAGAGCGCAATCGGCGTGGAAGTGCCCAACGACCACCCGCATGTGGTCGCCTTGCGCGAGGTGATGGAGAACGCCGAGTTCTGGAACGCGCCGAGCCTGCTGACCGTCGCGCTGGGCAAGGATGTCGCAGGCGCGCCCAAGTACGCCGACCTGTCGCGCATGCCGCACCTGCTGATTGGCGGTGCGACCAACTCAGGCAAGAGCATGTGCCTGCTGTCGATGATTGCCTGCCTGCTGTTCCGCGCCACCCCGCGCGAGTTGCGCTTCGTGATGATCGACCCCAAGCGCGTGGAGCTGACGCTGTTTGACGGCATCCCGCACCTGATGTGCCCTGTGGTGCGCGATGTGAAGTTGGCGGCGGGCGCGCTGCGCGCCCTGCTTAAGGAGATGGACAGGCGGTACGACCTGTTCGCCGAGAAGGGCGTGCGCAACATTCAGGGCTACAACGAGCGCGCCCCCGACGACGAACGCCTGCCGTATGTGGTGGTCATCATCGACGAGTTGGCAGACCTGATGATGCAAGCCGCGTCGGAGGTGGAGACCTCCATCGCGCGGCTGGCGCAACTTGCCCGCGCAACGGGCATCCACCTCGTCATCGCCACGCAGCGCCCCTCCGTCGATGTCATCACGGGCACAATCAAGGCGAACATCGCCAGCCGAATCGCGTTCGCCGTCTCCAGCCAGGTGGACAGCCGCACGATCCTGGACATGGTCGGCGCGGAGCGGCTGCTGGGGCGCGGTGATATGCTGTTTTTGCCGATTGACGCTTCCAAGCCGACGCGCATCCAGGGCTGCTTCGTGACGGAAGCCGAGATTGAGGCGTTGGCGGACTTCTGGCGTGCGCAGGAATCGCCGACCTACCTACTGCACCCGACCGACTTCGACGCGCCCGTCGGCGGCGAGTTCGAGGAGGACGACGCCGACGACGAACTGTACCCTGCGGCGGTGCGCTTGGTGGTCGCGCACGGGCAGGCGTCCACCTCGATGCTGCAGCGGCGGTTCAAAATCGGCTACGGGCGCGCCGCGCGGTTGCTGGACTTGATGGAGCGGCGGGGCATCGTGGGACCGCTGGACGGCGCGAAACCCCGCCAAGTGCTGGTCACCCGCGCCGAAGCCGAGCAGATGCTGCGGCAGTATGAGTAGGCTTAGCCCCGCGGATGCGCCTTTTTGTAGACCTCTTTGAGGCGATCGAGGCTGACTTGGGTGTAGATTTGGGTGGTGCTGATGTCTTCGTGTCCGAGCAGTTCCTGCACGGCGCGCAGGTCTGCTCCGCCGTTGAGCAGATGCACGGCGAACGAGTGGCGCAGGGTGTGCGGCGAGATGGCTTTCTCGATGCCTGCGCTGGCGGCGTACTCTTTGAGTTTGTTCCAGAAGCTGATTCGGCTCAGCGGCGCGCCGCGGTCGTTCAGAAACAGCGCGTTGCAGGGGCGTTTGGGGCGGGCGAGTTTGGGGCGCGCGTCGCTGAGATACCGTTGCACCCAGTAGACCGTGCCGTCGGGCAGGGGCAGCCACCGTTCGCGCCCGCGCTTGCCCACCACGCGCACCAACGCCTCGCTGAGGTTCAACTGCTCCAGCGTCACGCCGAGCAGTTCCGAGACGCGCATGCCTGTGGTATACATCGTCTCCAGCATCGTGCGGTCGCGCAGTCCATACGGCGTGTCCAGCGGGGGCTGGAGCAGCAGGCGGCGCAGTTCGTGCGGGGTGAGCGTGCTGGGCAGGGCGCGATGTACGCGCGGGGTCGCCAGCGCGTCGGGCGGCTCGTGTTCCAGTACCCCGCGCCGATAGAGGTGCTTGAGGAATGCCCGCGCCGCGCTGAGCTTACGCGCGATGCTGGATTCGCTCATCGACCGTCGGCGCAGGTAGTGCATAAATCCTTCCCAAAGCGTGGCGTCCCAGTCGGCGGGGTCGGCGCGCCCTGATCGCTGCAGGTAGTCGCAGAACTGGCGCAGGTCGACAGCGTAGGCGTTCACCGTGTGCGCCGACGCCTGCCGCTCCTGCGCCAGATAGTCCAGAAACCCGTCGATGTAGGCGTCCATTAGCCCGCTTCGCCTTCCACCTCGCCGACCTTGAGTTGCAGCTCGCTGCGCTTCTCGATGCGCTCAATCTTGCCGTCGCGAATCCACACGATGCGGTCGGAGATGTCGAGCATCTTGAGGTCGTGCGTGGCGGAGATAATCGTCACGCCGCGCTCTTTGTTGAGTCGCTTGAGCAGCTCGATGATTTCCTTGCCTGTTTTGAGGTCGAGGTTGCCTGTTGGCTCGTCGGCGAGGATAATGGAGGGGTTATTCGCGAGGGAGCGTGCGATGGCGACGCGCTGCTGCTGCCCGCCTGACAGCTCGGTTGGCTTGTGGTGCAGGCGTCCGCCCAGCCCGACCAGCGTCAGCAGCTCCACCCCGCGCTCGCGCGCCTCGTCGGCGTTGACGCCCGCGAACACCATCGGCAGCGTCACATTCTCCAGCGCGGTCATCACGGGGATTAGGTTGAAGGTCTGGAAGATGTAGCCAATCCGATGGCAGCGCAAAAACGCCAGCTCCTGCGGATCGAGCTGCGCCATGTCCACATCGTCGATGAACACCGACCCTGAAGTCGGCTTGTCCAGCCCGCCAATCATGTTGAACAGCGTGCTTTTGCCCGACCCCGAGGGTCCCATAATCGACAGGTACTCGCCGCGATAGATGTCGAGGTTCACGCCGTCGAGCGCGCGCACGGTCAGTTTGCCCATCTGGTACTCTTTGACCACATCGCGCACGCGCACCACGAACTCTGTCGCCGCTCCGTCGCCTGCGGTCGGTTGCGTCCCAAGTTGTGCTTGCGTCATCGTGCAATACAGATTCGCCGCGCCGCTGAAAAGTTCCTGCTACGGGCGGTATAATTCGCGCGTGCGACCGTTGCCGAAGGTTTCACTGGAAGGTTCGGTAGAGCGCGGCTACTCCATCTGGTTCGTGATGGTGGTCGCGCTGTTTTTGACGAGTCTGCTGGCGTCGAACATCATCGCGGCGAAGCTGATTAGCGTCGGCGGGCTGGTGCTGTCGTCGGCGATTGTGATTTTCCCCGTCAGCTACATTATCGGCGATGTGCTGACGGAGGTCTACGGCTATCGTCGAGCGCGGCTGGTGATTTGGATTGGCTTCGCGTGCAACCTGCTGGTGGTGCTGATTATCAGCGCGGCGATCGCGATGCCCCCCGCGCCGTTCTACGAGCATCAGGAGGCGTTCGCGACGGTGCTGGGCGTTGCGCCGCGCCTGATGCTCGCCTCGCTGGTGGCGTATCTGGTGGGCGAGTTCACCAACTCGTATGTGCTGGCGAAGCTCAAAATCGCCACGCGCGGGCGCTGGCTCTGGACGCGCACCGTCAGCTCCACGATGATTGCCCAGCTGCTGGACACGGCGATTTTCACAGCGGTCGCGTTTGTGGGGGTCTACCCGACGGCGGAGTTGGTCAAAGTCAGCCTGATCGAGTGGGGCGCGAAGACGCTGTATGAGGCGCTGGCGACACCGATGACCTACCTCGTGGTCGGCTTTCTGAAGGCGCGCGAAGGCGTCGATGTGTACGACACCGACACGAAGTTCAACCCGTTCCTCGTATGGGAGTAGCTACTTCAGCAAGGGCGACTCCCAGTAGATGTACGAGGTGCAGGCGTCCGCGTCGGCGGTTGATTGCATGCGCGTGCGGGTCGCCCCCAACAGCGCGACAATCGCCATCAGCCAGAGTATCCAAAGTGCATATCGGCGCATGGTTCCACTTGGTTAGAGGCGCGACTGCCCCGAAAGGTTTCATCGAAACAGTAGGCTGCCCTCAATAAACACGAATCGGTTGCCCGTGTGGTCGAAGCCGACGCCGACGCGCAGGCGTTGCAGCAGGCGGTTGCGAAACGGCAGGCGGTAGAAGAGGCGCGCCTGATATTCGTTGCCCGCCACGCCAATCCCGCGTCGGTAGGCGATGCCGACGCCGTCGAAGAGGTTCTTGACGAGGTAGAGGCTGGCAGGGCGTAGCCCGCTGTAGTCCAGCGTGAACTGTTCCAAGTCGAACGCTTCGGCGATGCCCGTCTCCAACGGCGCAAGCAGCCCAGGCAGCACTTGGGCGGTGAGGATGTCGCCGAGTTGCTCGCGGAACACCCGCGCGGGGTCGTCGCCGCGCGCGATTGCTGCCAGCGCCTGCCCGCGTCCCAGCAGGCTCAAGATGCGCTGCTCCGACAAGCCAGGCGGGTCGGAACGCGCGGTCAGTTGCAGGCGTTCGGGGTCGTCCAGCGGTCCGCGCACATCGACTTCCACGCGGTAGCGGATGGGGTCGCCGGTGAAGTCGGGCGCGACGACGCTCGTGCTGGCGCGCACATCCAGTTCGATGCGGGCGATGGTCTCGCCTGCGGCGTTGGTGAAGGGGTAGTTCAGACGGGCGACGCTGTCGGGTTCGATGCGCAGGCGCGCGGTAGGCAGGCTGAGCGCGCCGCTGCGCAGGCTGAACTCGCCCGACAGGCTGGGCGACTGCAGCGCGCCGCCGATTTGCAGCGCGCCCTCCATGCGGGCGTCGAGGTTCGGGTTGCGCAGGGTGAACTCGTCGGCGATGTCCACGCGCAAGTCGAAGCGCGGGTTGACGGGCAGCGGCTCGCTTGCCGTGCGTTCGGGCAGTTCGGGCGGCAGGTATAGGAAGCCCCGCTGCACGCGCAGCGCGCCCTGCACCTGCGGCTCGGTCAGCGCGCCCTGCGCCAGCACCGCGCCCGAAACAACCGCCTGCGCGCTGCCCTCCAGCACGGGCAACTTCGGCTCGCGGAGGGTCAGCCCGTCGGCGCGCAGGGTGAGGTTGGCAAGCGCCTGCTCGCCCGACAGGTCAACGCCGCCCTCAATACGCAGGCTGCCGCCTTCCGACGACCGCGCCTGCGCCTGCACGATGCGCGCCTCGCGCCCGTCGAACGCCACCTGCAGCCCGATGTCCTGTAGGGCAGTGCGCAAATCCTGCAGCGCGAGTGCGCCGTCGGTGATGGTGAGGCGTCCGCGCGGCTGCGGCTCGGCAAGCGTGCCTTCAATCTCCAGCAGCGCGTCGATGACGCCCTGCGTGCGTGCGGGGTCAATCGGCGCGACGAGGCTCAGAATCGTGAGGGGCTGCTCGCGCAGGCGCGCCTGTATCCGAATCGGCTCGTCGTCGGGGATAGCGATTGGCGACCAGCGGAACGGCAGGCGTCCCGACAGGCGCGCTTGGTAGTCGCCCATGCGTATGAGCGCATCGTCGGTCTGTATTGCGCCCTCGCGCACTTCGATTTGGCTGAACAGGATTTGGTCGACGGTGTAGCCTGCGTAGTTGAGTTGGCTTAGCGTCGCGCTGAGGGTCAGTTCAGGCGATTCGGGCGCGCCGTCAGCGACGAGGCTCAGGTCTAATGCGCCGTCGACTTCGGGCAGGCTGGGGTTCCACAGGCGCGCCCAGCGCAGGGGCAGTTGCGCGGCTTCGAGGTCGGCGGTGAGGCGTTCGGGCGTGTAGCGGGCTTGCGCTTCGAGGCGTGCGGTCTCGGCTTGCCAGCGGAGTTGCTGCAGCGCGGCGCGTTGGGTGCGCAGGCGGCGGACGGTCTCCACTGCGCGGGCGAGGTCGGTGTCAGCGTCGGGGGCGTCCCCGCTGGACAGCCCAACCCATTCCGCCTGCAGGCTGAGGCTCCCCAGCGACTGTGCGCGCCACTCCAGTTGCTCGGCGTTCAGGCGCAGTTGGGCAAGCGGTTCGCGCAGCGCGCCTTCGAGGCGCAGCGAGGCTTGTACCGTGCCCTGCAGCGTCTCGATGCGCTCGGCGACGGCAGGCGGCAGCGCGTCGGGCACGGCACGAACCACCCGCTGCAGCCACTCGATGGGCAGCGCGCTCGTCTCGGCGGTCAGATGCACCTGCTGACGCTGTAGGTCGCACTCGTGCAGGGCAAGGCGCGCCTCGCCGTCGGGAGTGCGGAGGGTGAAGTCGGCTTGGAAAGCCCCCACCCCAGCCCCTGATAAGGGTACAGCCGTCTGATACGAAATCTCTGAGGCAGGCGCGCCTTTTTGCCCCTCACCCCCCTTGCCCCCCTCTCCCGCAAGCGGGCGAGGGGGGAAGCGCGGCTCCCCTCTCCCACCCTGTGGGAGAGGGGCTGGGGGTGAGGGCAACACAAAGCGCGTACCCCACGCCCACAGTGAACCCAAGCGATGTACCCTTATCAGGGGGGAATCACTCTCCCTGCGGGGACTCACTGCAACCCACCCCTCCACATCGCCCAACAGTGCGCCGTTGAGGGCGATTTGGCTGCCTTGCAGTTGCACGCGCACATTCGGCGCGTCGGGCGTACCCGACGCCTCGCCCTGCACAGTCGCCTGTCCCGTGAGGCGGTACTCCACAGGCAGGTAGGGCGCAAGCGCGTCCAGCGCGGCGTTCTCCAGAAGCCACTGCGCCTCGAACTGCCCGTCGCTGCGCCACTGCCCGCGGGCAAGCAACGCGCCGTCGCCTACCCGCGCCTGCGCCGAGACCACATCGACCTGCACCGCGCCGTCCCGCGCCTGTACGATGACCTGCGCCGTGTTGTCGCGCACGACGGTCTGGTCGTATTGCAAGCTCTCGGCGTACAGGCTCGCGCGGAGTTGCCACGCCTGCGGCTCGCCCTGCGCCTCGAACCTGCCCGACGCCAGCCCCGTCAACGGCAGTTCGCGGCGCAGCCAGTCGGGCACACTCGCCAAGTCGAACTCGTATAGGTCGCCCGCGAGTTGGAAGCGCGGGGGCTGGTCGGGTGTTTCGGGCAGCTGCACTGCGCCCGATGCAATTAGTTGCGCCGCGCGGCGCAGGATCTGCGCTTGCGTGATGCGCAGTTCGCGCTCCACGAGGTTCAGGTTTACGACGGCGATTTCCGCGCCGAGGTCGCCCACGCGCCCATCGAAGACGACCGCTTCGGCGACGGCTTCGGGCGATTGGAGGCTGCCGCGCACCCGCGCTGTGAGGTAGCCGACGCCGTCCAGTCGCAGCGATTTGTCCGCCCCGTTCGCGTCGCCCAGCAGTTGCGCCAGCAGGTTCAGGTCAACCTCGCTGGCGTCTATGCTGAGGTCGAAGCGCGGGTCGTCGCTTGCAAGGTCGCGCACTTCGCCCGACAGGTACACTGCGCCGAGCGCGCCCTGCAGCGTCGCCAGCGGGACGGTCAGCGCGCCGTCGGCGTACTGCACCCGTGCGCGCAGCCCGCCGACGCGCTGATTCGCGTAGCGCAGCGCGTCCATCCGCAGGTTCGCCTCCACTGTCGGCGCGTCGAGGCGTCCGTAGGCAAGCAGCGCGACATCCGCCTCGCCGCCGAGTTGCGCCTCGCGTAGGGCGGGCACGCGCTGCAGGGGCAGGCGGTTCACCCGCGCGTACAGGCGCAGTTCGGGCGTGTCGGGGCGCGTGTCCAGCCATAGTTTGCCCTGCACAGTGCGCCTTGCGTACTCGGCAGACAGCGCGGGCAGCAGCAGTTGCCCCCCCGCGAAGGCGACAGGGCTGCGGAGGTTGCGCAAGTCGCCCTGCGGGGTGCGCACCTGCGCAAGGGCGACTGTTCCCTGCGCTTGCAGGTCGTCCAGCGCGCCTTGCACACGCAGTTGCGCCTGATAGCGTCCCTGCACCCTCGGCGGGTCGTCGCGTAGCAGTCGCCACAGCACGGCGGCGTCCTCGCCGACGGCTCGTACCTGCGCGTCCACCTGCACCGCGCGCCCCGACCAATCCGCAACGCCCTGCACGCGCAGGCTACCGTCGCGCGTATTCACGACGCCGCCGATGTGCGACTCGGTGAACGCTAGCGCGAATGCCGCCTCGCGCCACGGCAGCGGTCTGCGGCGGTAGGTCGCCCCCTGCGCGACGCCTTGCGCCGTGCCCTGTACCTGCAGCGGCTGGTCGGGCGCGTACACGATTTGCGCCGACACTTGCCCCGTCGCCTGCGCGAGGTCGAACTCGGTGCGCGGCAGGTAGGGCTTGAAGCGCGCCCCTTGCACCTGCGCCGCGTCGATTTCAATCAGCCACCGCTTGCCGTCGGAAAGCGCGCGCGCCTGCACCTCGCCCAGCGCGTCGCTGACGCCCCGCAGGGTAATCGCCTGCCCGATGCGCGGCTGGCTCAGGGTGAACTCCTGCGCCCACAAGGTTGCCCGCACGGGCGCGTCGGGCAGCAAGTCGTCGAAGTAGAGTGTCCCCCCTTGCGCACGCACGCGGAAGGTGAACGGCGTCGGTTCAGGCGGGCGCGGCTGGCGCAGCAGCGGGTCGATGTTCCACATGCCTTGCCGATCCCGCTGCAGCCACACTTCGGGGCGGTCTAACTCGATGGTCAGTGGCGCGCCGTCGGCGGGTAGGCGCACCTCCAGATAGCGGGCGCGTAGCAACCGCTCGCCCGACAGCGTGCGCACCTCGGGATAGGTCAGCAAGATGCGGTTCCAGCCCAGGCTAACGCGCTCGACCTGCACATCGAGCTGGGCTTGGCGGCGGGCGTAATCGCGCAGCGCGGGCGGCAGGCTCTCCTCGACCGCCAGCTTCACCTGCCACAGATACATCGCCCCCGCCAGCCCCAGCAGCGCAACGGGCAGCGCAATCAGCAGCAACTGCCCCGCGCGCCAGAGCAGGCTACGCGCTCTCTGCCGCACCGACTTTCGCGAGCCTCTCTGCCATCACGCGCTGCGAGAACGCTATCGCATTGTACGAACTGCGAATGAACGGTCCCGATGCGACGAACAGGAAGCCCATCTCCTCCCCCAAAACGCGATACTCCTCGAACTGGTCAGGGTGAATATACTCCTGCACGGGCAAATGGCGTTGGGTCGGGCGCAGGTACTGCCCGATGGTGAGCGCATCAACGCCGACGCTGCGCAGATCGCGCATGGTCTGCAGCACCTCCTCGCGCGTCTCGCCCAGCCCCAGCATGATGCCCGACTTGGTGTAAATCGCGGGGTTCATCTGCTTGACCATCTCCAGCACTTTGAGCGAGCGGTCATAGCGCGCTTGCGGGCGCACGATGGCGTGCAGGCGGGCGACGGTCTCGATGTTGTGGTTGAAAATCTCTGGCTCGGCGTCCACCACGCGGCGGATGCACCAACTTTTCGCCTTGAAGTCGGGGGTCAGCACTTCGACAATCGCGTTGGGGATGGTCGCGTGCAGGGCGCGGATGGTCGCGGCGAACTGCCCTGCGCCTTCGTCGGGCAGGTCGTCCCGTGCAACGGAGGTCACCACGATGTGTTTGAGTCCCATGCGCTGGGCAGCGTCTGCCAAGCGTTGCGGCTCTTGGGGGTCTAACGCCAGCGGCTTGCCCGTCTTGATGGCGCAGAAGCCGCAGTGGCGCGTGCAGATGTCGCCCAAAATCATGAAGGTCGCCGAGCCTTTCGACCAGCATTCGGGCAGGTTCGGGCAGCGTGCGCTCTCGCACACCGTGTGCAGGCGCGCCTCGCGCATCATCTGCTCCACTTGCTGCACCTTCTCTGGCTTGGGCAGGCGCACCTTCAACCAGTCGGGGAACTTGCGGTTGACCAGCTCGATCTTTGCCATCGGGGGTATTATACCCGCGCGGATCGCGTCGTCGGCGTCCTGCAGCCCCTCGCGCACCCGCTGGAGGTTATCGCGCAGCGCGCCGATTCGCGTCAGTAGCCTCTGCGTGTTGCTCATACAGCTCCCGAAACGGGCGCAGCCACTCGCGCAGGTACATGCGGCGGTACGGCTCGAAATCGGCGTACTCGTGCCAGGTGCGCTCCGTCCACTCCAGTCGGAACGCCTCATCGCGGCTGAGCAGCGCCTGCCCACAGGTTGCGCTGAATCGGAACCCGCAGGGCGCGTCGTTGAGCCGATGCACATCCACTGGGTAGCCGACCGCCCGCTCCAGCGCGTCCGCCAGCTGAAAACAGTAGCGCAGGGGGTCTACCGATTGCAGGAAGGTCGGCTCCAGGTAGACGGCGATGTCGATATCGCGGAAGGGGCGCGCCTGCGCGAACGACCCCAGCAGGTACGCCAGTCGGATTTCGGGGCGCTCGGCAAGAGCCGCGCGCAACTGCGCCACGATTCCCGCGCGCGTTTCAGGCGACGCCTCGAAATAGCGCAACTCCGGTACGCTTGGCACAGATGGAGTATACCTCCCTGAACACCTGGTTAGAGTCGCCCGATAATCTCAAACTCGCGCAACTCCTTTTTGCAGTTTCTTTTGCGAAGGGGAACGACTTCGACACTGCCAAAGCCTTGCTCGGCGAAAAACTCTGCAAGTATCTGTTCTACAGGCACAAGCACGCCGTAGAACGATGAGTTGCCCACGATGTAGTGAATTGTTGCGTCTGACGCCAGAAGCTTGGTCAGTCGCTGAATGTGCAAGCGCATGTCTTCGAAGTATTTCACGACATAGTTTGCCATCAGCACGCCGTTGGTTGGGTGCGCCGCGCGAATACGCGAAGCTATATCGGCAACGCTGGCAGGTATAGGCAGCTGCGGCTGCCAAAGTTTCAGTCGACTGGTCGCAACGCCCCAAGTGCCGCCGATTGCCCTCCAGTCCAACTCTCCCGCTTCCGCGCCATCTGTGAGGAAGCCCAGCCAATACATGTAGGGGCGCAACTCGCGAATGTACGAGATTCGGTTTGCATAAGGCGGCGAGGTAATCACCAAGTCGTAGGTGTTTCCATCCAGAGGTGTTAGGGTGCGGGCGTCGGCTTCTATCACGCATGGTTCTAAACACGGATTCGAGTGTGCATCGCGAGCGGTTTCGTGCAAATATTCGAGAAACCGCTGGTCGTGGCTGTGCATGTCCAGCGCAAGTTGGCGATTTTGGCGAAACGAGAGCGACGGGTGATGATACGATGCGTTCGAGAACTCGATGACGCACTGCGCAAAGGCAACCCAAACGAGATCGACTGACGCCTGCGCGACCGTCGCTTGAGTTGCGTGTATAGCCGTGCGCATTGTAGTCAGCCACGCAAGCGACTCTGCGTCCCACCATCGCTGAATATCGCGGATGGGAGGCGGCTCGCAAGCGCCATGCGTATAGTCGCGCCGCTTGTGTACGAGCATTTGCCCCCACTCCAGCGCCGATTGGATGGCGTCGGGCGTGTAGATGCGCGTCTTCGCGCGGCTCAGCCAGACGAGGAACGGGTTAATCTCCACCAGCGTTGCAGGATAGCCCATTTGCGCTGCAAGGAGCGCAGTCGTGCCCGTGCCTCCGAACGGGTCTAACACGCGCGTTGAGGAAGGGTAGTGTTGTAAACGCTCGGCGACCAGACGCGCCGAGTAAGCGGGGGTCAAGCGTAGCCAGCGATGCCGCCCCCGTTTCAAGTTATCCAGAAAGGTGTATTCAGCGCGACGAGTGAGTTTCGCCTCCATCCGCTTTGTCCTCCACTTGCAGGAGTGTCAACAGGGCTTCTCGAACCCGCTCGCGCAAAATCTGCTGATTACGCTCGAATAGTCCCTGCAAGTTGTAGCCAACAACATCGCGCATAAAAGCGTAGGACGACCGATAGGCGTCGCCTTCAGTTGTCCCCTTAAGCACGAGCCATCCTGCGTTTCGATAGCGTCGCTCTAAGTCGCTATCAATTTGTTGCGATAGCACCAGCATGCAAGGGAGATAACTGCTCTGGTAAGCGCGCGCCGCGCTCTGTATGTCTGCATTCTGTCGTTTGGAGTCCTTGCTTTTGTAGCCTTGCCGTATCTCAAAGACAGCGCCTTTGAGCGGCGTATCTACTTGAAGCTTGTTAGCAACCTCGCTCAGCCACTGTTGGAAACGCTCGCGGTTTTCACGGTTTGGAATCGTTGCCGTCTCGACCCGCGCGTCCAGCTCGATGGTTCGCGTCTTGTCGCTCTCAGTGACGATATAGCTCCATTGTGTGTCTTTCGTAGACAACTCAAGATAATCTTGAATAATCACTCGCACCAGTCGTTCGCATCCAATCCCTATCTGGCGGTACAGACTGGTTAATCCACCCGCGACGCGATGCGCTGTGTAGATTTCAGGCGCGTCCAACCCCAGCCAGTGATAAAAGGGGTCTGCGCTGTAGATTTTTGAAACTCGCTCGCGGATACGCCCCCTTTAGCCATCTGCCCAAGTCGTGGGCGATAATCCATCACTACTCGCATAGGACTCAGCAGCAATTCTTCGAGATACTCCTGATCGGTTTTCATCTTTTTTTACATAGGCTGCAGGTTATGTCCACCTGCAGCCTGTTGCTTAGTGCTTCCACTTGATCGTGCAGCCGATGGGCGGCACATGGGAGACATGCGGGATGTCGTTCTCCAGCAGGCTGCGAATCGCGTCCCGCACATACTCGTGACGCACCTGGTTTGGATGCTCCCAGTTGTCGTCGAACCGCCCGTGATACTTCAGGTCGCGCTCTTCGTCGAACACGAAGAACTCAGGTGTACGCGAAGCCTTGTAGGCGCGTGCAACCGCCTGAGTCTCGTCAAACAGGTACGGGAACGGGTACGCCTTCTCCTGGGCGATGCGTTTCATGTTCTCGAAGCTGTCTTCGGGGTACTGGGTCGGGTCGTTCGAGTTAATCGCCACAAACGCCACACGGTCTTTGAACTCGTTCGCCAGTTGAATCACGCGGTCTTCATACGCCTTGACATACGGGCAGTGGTTGCACCAGAAAAAGAGCACCAGCACAGGCTTGTCGGCGAAGTCCTTGAGCGAGTAGGTCTTGCCGTCGACGCCAGGCAACTCGAAGTCATATGCCGATTGACCGATTTCCATCCTCGTCACCTCCTTCAGGGTGTGTGTTGCGCAGGGCGGCGCGCAGCGTCGCCAGCGAGGGCAGGGGCGAGAGTCGCCCGTCCTCATGCAGGAACGCGCGGCAGGTGAGGCGGTAGGGCAAGTGGGGTTGCGGCTGCACCTCGCGTCCGTCGATGCGGATTGTGGGCGACCCGACGAACCGATACTGCTCCGCCTGCTGCTGCGTGTCGATGCGAATCACCTCGATGGGCGCGTCGATGCCCTCCAACGCGAGCGCGTCGCGCAGCAGCTCCAGCGCGCGCTCGTGCGACGGGCACTCTGGGTAATACAGCAGTTCGATTCGCATCGTCGCGCCTCCCGTATTATTTTACCTGACGGTCGGGCAGTTCGCGGCGGCTCGGCTTGAACATCTGCAGCATGCGGTTGGTGACCAGAAACCCGCCCACCACATTGATGGTCGCCAGCGCAACCGCCAGCGCGCCCAGCACCGCGCTCAGCGTGGTGTGCTGCGCGCCCGCCGACAGAATCGCGCCCAGTATCGTGATGCCCGAAATCGCGTTCGAGCCCGACATCAGCGGCGTGTGTAGGGTCGGGGGCACTTTCGTGATCACCTCGAAGCCCAAGAATATCGCCAGCACGAAGACCGTCAGCGCGGCAACGAACGCTTCCATGCCGTGTAGGATACCCGAAAAAAAAGCCCCCGCAGGCGCGGGGGCGATTGGTCTCACCTTGAGTTGCTGGCTCAAGCCGTCTCGTGCGCTCGCAGCGCGACGCGCACATCCCCATGAACGGTCTCCAGCGCGAGGGTTCCCGTACCGTCGCCAGCAACGCCTGTGTAGTAGCCGCGTCCTGAGTCGACCGCGCGGCACTCCAGCCCGCACTCGATGTCGCCCGACACCGTGTGCATCTGCACGCGGCAGTCGTTGCCGTCGGGCACTTCCACCGAGATGTCGCCTTTCACGGTGGTCAGGCGCACTTCGCCCTGCACGGGCGTCGTCAGGTCTAAGCGAATATCGCCGCGCACGGTCTCCACAGTAAAATTACGGGCAACGCCGCGCTCGGTTTCAATATCGCCGTTGGTGAGTTGCACGCGCACGGTGTCCGCCTGCAGGTCGTGCAGGCGCGCGTCGCCGTTGACGGCGGTAATCGCGACGCGCTCGCCTTGCAGGTCGTGGATGTGGATGTCGCCGTTGACCGTCTCCAGCGTCGCGCTGCCGCGAATGTGACGCACGGTGATGTCGCCGTGCGGGGTGCGCAGGTCAACCGCGCCGTCGAGCTTTTCGACTTCGAGGTCGCCCTTGTGTTCCATGCGCACCCGCAGGTTCACTTGGCGCGGGATGCGCAGGCGCAGGTTCACCTTCTGGCGCAAGTCGCCGTCCAGTTCGGGCGCGGTGATGCGCACGCCTGTGTCGGTCTGCTCGATGGTCAGGCTGTAGCGCTGCTTGGCGTCCTCCACGCTCTGCTGGGAAGCTCCCCGCAGGCGGATGTCGGCTTCGACCCGTCCCCCGTCGAAACCGCCTGTGATATGGATGTCGCCTGCGGGGAGGTCGATGGACAGCGATTGCCCCCCATCAATCGCGAAGTCCATCGTCTGCTGCAAGCCGGTCTCGTACTTGCCCCACCGTCCCAAGGACCAGTCGCCTTTTTCCAGTTCATCGAGCGTTCGGCGCAGTTCGTCGAGCCCGCGTTGGGTCTGCTCGCGCATGCTTTGCCCGATTTGCTGCCAGTTGACGCTGCGCATGGCTTGCCCTGTGGCGCGCACGGTCTCTTCGACGGTGCGCAGGATTTGGTCGAACAGCCCGCGCGCAGGGTTCGCGCTGCCGTTGCCGTTGGCTTGGTTCGTCTCGCTTTCGGGTTGCGCCGCGGACGGCGCGACTTCGTACAGCGCGTCAATCAAATCCGCCGCCTCTTCGGGCGTCACGGTGCCTTGCTGCATCAGGTTCAGGATCCGAAGCAGCGTCTGTTGTCGTTCAGTCATCTGTATGTACCTCCTCCTTCAGCGTAGGGTACGCAGTTTACGCGCCGCCTCTTCGGCGGTGATTGCCCCTTGCTCCAGCATGTCCAAGATTTGGCGTCGTTGCTCGGCGAGATGCCCGTTCAAGTCCTGTGTCGTTGCAGGGGTCAGCCCCAGCGCCAGCAGCAGCGCGTCCAGTTTGTTGCGCGCCGTCGGGTAGCTAATCCCCAGCTCGCGCTCGACGCCCGCCAGCATGCCCCGATTCCGCAGGAACACCTCCAGAAACTGCAGCTGCTCCTCGTCGAGCTGGGCGAAGCGGTTCGGCGTGAAGTGCCCTTGAATCGTCACGCCGCACTCTTCGCAGGCGACCTGCGTCACGATTAGTTTTCCGCTGCAGATTGGGCAGCGCGTCGGTTGGGCATACGGCGTTTTCATAGCGCTACGCATGATACCCCATCGGAATCAAAAAAGTCAAGTCCTGACCGCCCTAAAACTCAGAATTTCTGAATTTCATGGGGCAATTCGTGCAAAGATTCGCTTTGCGCGGGGGAGTGGGGGGAGAATACCTAATAAGTGCCTATGCAGTGAATTTTCAATGTGGCAACTGCTGCCCCCCTCCCAACCTCTTGGTAAGGGTACATCACTCAGGTTCACCTCCCGAAGAAAAACTCAGATTTTCACTATCTACACCCAGCACACCACGCCAACACTTCACCACCAACACTATCACCCCCAACAACAACACACTCGCGCTCCGACGATGCCTGTCCCATAAACCAGCCTCGCTCCCCACCAACTGACCCTCACGCGCCGCCAACAAACACCCCAA